>OCMG01000004.1:2437790-2780387 GCA_900215285.1 Ensifer adhaerens | reverse complement strand
GCGATTGGCCCGAGGCGGTAGGAGGCCAGATACGCGAAGCCTATCGCGCACTTGGCAAAGAAGTGGGCCTGGAGAGCCCGTCGGTCGCCGTCCGGTCGAGCGCAACAGCCGAAGACCTGCCCGATGCAAGCTTTGCCGGCCAGCAGGAGACATTCCTGAACATCAACGGTGAGCGAGCGCTGCTCAACGCCTGTCGGCGCTGCTACGCCTCCCTCTTCACCGATCGCGCCATCAGCTATCGCCAGACCAAGGGTTTCGACCACATGAAAGTGGCGCTCTCGATCGGTATGCAACAGATGGTGCGCTCCGATCTCGGCGGCGCGGGCGTCATGTTCTCCATCGACACGGAAACCGGTTTTGACAAGGTCGTTCTCATCAACGCCGCCTGGGGGTTGGGGGAGAATGTCGTCCAGGGCGCGGTCGATCCGGACGAATACCATGTCTTCAAGCCACTTCTGGGCAATGCGGGCCTGACGCCGATCATCGAGAAGCGGCTGGGCGGCAAGGCCTTCAAGATGATCTACGGCAATGCCGATGCGCCGACCCGCAACGTTCCGACTTCCAAGGTCGAGCGCGCATCCTTCGTACTCAACGACGCGGAGATCCTGACGCTGGCGCGCTGGGCGGTCGACATCGAAAGGCACTATGGCCGGCCGATGGACATCGAATGGGCCAGGGACGGCGAGGCCCGTAAACTCTATATCGTTCAGGCCCGCCCCGAAACCGTGCAGGCCCGGCGCGACTTCGCCACGTTCGAGACCTTCGAGGTGAAGAAGAAGGGGCGGCTTCTGACGCAGGGGCTTGCGATCGGCGATGGTGTCGTCTCCGGGCGTCTCTGCCTGATCGAAACACCGGCGGATATCGGCCGCTTCATCGACGGTTCGATCCTGGTCGCCAGCACGACCGACCCGGATTGGGTGCCGATCATGAAGCGGGCTGCGGCCATCATCACCGATCATGGCGGGCGAACCTCGCATGCCGCCATCGTCAGCCGCGAACTGGGACTGCCGGCCGTGGTCGGCACGGGCGATGCCACGCTCGTTCTGCACAGCGGCCAGGACGTCACGCTGTCCTGCGCCGAGGGTGACGACGGCTTCGTCTATGAGGGCAGGGCCGAGGTCAAGACGACGGCGGTCGATGTCACGCATCTGCCGGCGACGAACACGAAGGTCATGCTGAACCTCGCCAATCCTGCCGCCGCCTATCGGTGGTGGCGTTTGCAAGCCGATGGGATCGGGCTGGCACGCATGGAATTCGTCATCAGCAATGCTATCCGCATTCATCCGATGGCGCTGGTGCACTATGCGGGCGTGCGGGACGAGGCCGCCAAGGAGGAGATTGCGCGCCTGACGCTCGGATATGCCAGCAAGACGGACTATTTCGTGGACCGGCTGTCCCGGGGTCTCGCAAGGCTCTGTGCCACGGTTTACCCGAAGCCGGCAATTGTCCGGATGAGCGACTTCAAGACGAACGAATATGCCGGCCTGCTTGGCGGCTCGCAATTCGAACCCGATGAAGAAAACCCGATGATCGGTTTTCGTGGCGCATCGCGCTACTACTCCCCGCGATATCAGGACGGTTTTGCGCTGGAATGCCAGGCCATCAGGCGGCTTCGCGAGCAACTCGGCTTTACCAACGCCATCGTCATGATCCCGTTCTGCAGAACGGTGGATGAGGCCCAAAAGGTTCTGGCCGTCATGGCGGATAACGGCCTGACGCGTGGCGAGAACGGCCTTGAAGTCTACGTCATGTGCGAAATCCCTTCGAATGTCATTCTGGCTGCGGATTTCGCCCGTCATTTCGACGGTTTCTCGATCGGCTCCAACGATCTGACGCAGCTTACATTGGGCGTGGACCGCGACTCCGGTGATCTGGCCTCACTTTTCAGCGAGCAGAATGACGCGGTGAAATGGATGATCGACCGCGCCATCTCGGAGGCGCACAGGACAGGCCGCAAGATCGGCTTGTGTGGTCAGGCCCCGAGCGATCATCCGGAATTTGCCGATTTCCTCGTCGGTTGCGGCATTTCCTCCATTTCGGTCAGCCCCGACAGCTTTGTCGCCGTCAAACAGCAGGTCGCGGAAAGCGAGCGAATTCGCAGCACCCACACGCCGGATAAAATCCCGCAGGCACGACGCTAAACGTCGTTGCCGAGGTTGGCTCAACACAATCAGAGGGGCAATCCATGCCGCACAAGCAGGTGCTTTTCAGGGATCAGGCAAGGGCGAAAATCCTTGCCGGTGCAACACAGCTTGCCGATGCCGTGCGCATCACGCTTGGGCCACGATCGAAATCGGTCCTGATCGAGAAAAAGTGGGGAACGCCCATCGTCTGCAACGATGGCGTCACGATCGCCAAGGAGTTCGATCTGAAAGATCCAGAAGAAAACCTCGGCGCACGAATGTTGCGGGCGGCGGCGGAGAAGACCGGCGAAATGGTCGGCGACGGCACCAGCACGGCCACCATCTTGGCACATGCGATCTTCGCCGATGGACTGCGCAATGTGGTGGCAGGCGCTTCGGCGGTGGATATCAAACGCGGGCTGGACAAGGCGCTCGTCTGCGCGGTCGCGGCATTGAAGGGTCTATCGCGGCCCGTCTCCACCGCTCTGGAAAAGCAGCAGATCGCCGCCATTTCCGCACACAATGACGAGGCGATCGGCCGCCTCGTTGCCGAAGCCATGGAGAAAGTCGGCGAGGACGGAGTCATCACGGTCGAGGAGGCCAAGACGACGGAAACGCATCTTGATGTTGTCGAGGGCATGCAGTTCGATCGTGGCTTCATCTCTCCCTATTTCGTCACCGACGCGGAAAAGATGGAAGTGGTGCTGGAGGATGTCAGACTTCTGGTCGTCGACAAGAAGATATCGGCGCTCAATGACCTGGTCGGCCTGCTGGAGGAGGTGGCGAAGTCGGGTCGTCCGCTTCTGCTGATCGCGGAAGATGTCGACGGCGAGGCGCTGGCGACCCTGATCGTCAATCAGATCCGGGGGATCTTCCGCAATTGCGCCGTCAAGGCTCCGGGTTTCGGCGACCGTCGCAAGGCCATGCTGGAAGACATTGCCGTGCTGACAGGGGCTCAACTGGTCGCCGAAGAGCTGGGCATCAAGCTCGAAAACGTGACCGCTTCCGCCCTTGGCACCGCCACGCGCGTCGTCGTCGACAAGGAAAAGACAACCATCATCGGCGGCGGTGGCAGCAAGGCCCGTATTGCCGCGCGCATCGAACAGATCCGGCGCGAGATCGGCCAATCGACCAGCGATTACGACAAGGAAAAGCTCCAGGAACGTTTGGCGCGCCTGTCCGGTGGGGTGGCCGTCATCCGCGTTGGCGCGCCGGCCGAGGCCGAAATGAAGGCCAGGAAGGACGCGCTTGACGACGCGATCAACGCGACCAAGGCCGCCGTTGCGGAAGGGATCGTGCCGGGCGGCGGGCTCGCGCTCCTGCGCTGTGTTGCGGCGGTCGGTCAACTTGAGGCGCAGAGCGACGGTGACGAGCGCACCGGCATCCAGATTCTCAAGCGCGCGCTGGAGGCGCCCGCGCGCCAGATTGCCGAGAATTCCGCAGTGGATGGCGGTGTCGTCGTCGCACGCATGCTCGATGGCGTCGGCGCATACGGTTTCGACGCCGGGCGCAAGGTCTATGTCGATCTGGTCGAAGCGGGCATCATCGACCCTACGAAAGTGGTGCGTGTGGCGCTCGAAAATGCCGTCTCAGTCGCAAGCGTGCTGCTTCTGACCGAAGCGACCATGACGGAAATCCCCGAGCTGAGGGGGAAACAGGAAATGGCCGACATGGCGATGGGCATGTGATCGGCCGTCTTTAAAGCTGGGCTAATCACGACGCCGGAAAATCGGCAGGCCTCTTGCGATCCCGCCGCTGCCTTTGATCGTTGTCAAGGACATGCGAGGGCCTTCCGCCGAAAAGGGATAGCCAATTCGGCATAAGCCGAGAGCCGACACAGCCCGAAGCCAGATGTGCCGGCATGCCGTTGGATGGCGCGGCACACGCCTTTGATCGGTCAGGATGGACATGCAAGACATACAGCAGGATGCGTTGACGTCCGACGCGTCTGTCGGCAGTCAAGGCTTGAGCGATGCGGACGCTGCGGTGCGCCTGCGCAGCGACGGATATAACGAGCTTCCCATGGCCGAAAGGCGAGGCATCGGCCGGATCGTGCTGGAAGTCCTGCGGGAGCCGATGATGGCGCTCCTCGTCGCAGGTGGGGTTGTCTATCTCCTCCTTGGCGATCCCGGCGAAGCGGCAATCCTGCTGGTTTTCGCTTGCCTCTCCGTCTTCATAACCGTGTACCAGGAAGTGCGCACCGAGCGCGTGTTGCAGGCGCTGCGCGATCTCAGCAGCCCGCGCGCGCTCGTCATTCGTGACGGCGAACGCAAGCGGATTGCCGGGCGCGACGTCGTGCGCGGGGATATCCTGGTCCTCGCGGAAGGTGACCGGGTTCCTGCCGATGCGCTGGTTCTGCGCGATCATGGTCTTGAGGCGGACGAGTCCATCCTGACCGGCGAATCTGTCGCCGTGCGCAAGGTCGAGGCGCTGGAAGGCGTGGGCGAAGATGCCGGCGCAGGCATGTCCTCGTGCTGCGTTTACTCCGGTACGCTGGTGGTTCGCGGCAGCGCTCTTTGCCGGGTGACGGCCACAGGCGACCGCAGCGAGATCGGCCGGATCGGAAAAAGCCTCGGCACGGTGGAGCGCGGCACGCCGCGCCTGCAGTCAGAAATCCGCAATCTGGTGCGCGTTTTCGGTGTGTTGGGTGCGGCAGCCAGTGTCGTTGCCATTCTGCTTTTCGGTTTCTTGCGCGGTTCGTGGCTTGACGGCCTGCTGGCCGGCATCGCACTCGGCATGTCCATGCTTCCCGAAGAATTTCCGGTCGTGCTCACCGTCTTCATGGCGGTAGGCGCGTGGCGGATTTCGAAAGCCAGAGTTTTGACCCGCAAGGCTTCGGCGATCGAAACGCTCGGATCGGCGACTGTGCTTTGCACCGACAAGACCGGCACGCTGACTGAAAATCGCATGTCGATTGTGGAACTTGTTCTTCCCGACGGCCGCGTGCTCAAGCCCGAAGCGGACGGATTGATCGAAGACGACTTCAGGTCTCTGGCCTCCAGCGGCATTCTCGCCTGCGCGGTCGATCCGTTCGACCCGATGGAAAAGGCTTTCCATGCGCTGACGCCGACGACGTTCCCGGAAGGTCATCCTGGACGGCTGGATTGGTCATTGGTCAGGGAATATGGTCTGACACCGGAACTGCTTGCTGTCACGCAGGTATGGTCGGTCGGCAACGGCGAAGACCATACCGTGGCCGCGAAGGGCGCGCCGGAGGCGATAACCCTGCTTTGTGGTCTCGATGACGCGGAAGGCGCAATGGTCGATGCGCTGACCGAGCGCATGGCCAAGGAGGGGCTTCGTGTGCTGGCGGTTGCCGAAGCGGATTTCTCCGGCCGCGACTGGCCCGGCACGCCGCATGGTTTCGTCTTCCGCTTTCTCGGGCTGGTCGGGCTGGCGGATGCCTTGCGCCGCCAGGTCCCGGCGACCGTTGCCGAGTGTCGCACGGCAGGCGTGCGGGTCATCATGATCACGGGCGATTATCCGGCCACTGCGCTGGCCGTCGCCCGACAGGCCGGCATTGCCAGCGCGGGCGACGGCGTGCTCAGCGGTGACGACCTCAGGCAGTTGAGCGACGAAGAGCTGTCACGCCGGGTCGAGACGATAAGCGTCTATGCGCGCATCCTGCCGGAACAGAAGCTCAGGATCGTGCAGGCGCTGAAACAGAATGGCGAGGTTGTCGCCATGACCGGCGACGGCGTGAACGATGCGCCCTCGCTGAAAGCCGCCGATATCGGCATCGCCATGGGCGGCCGCGGGACGGATGTCGCGCGCGAAGCCTCGTCGATCGTTCTCCTTGATGATGATTTCGGTTCCATCATCCGGGCGATCCGGCTGGGCCGGCGGATTTACGACAATATCCGCAAGGCGGCGCTCTTCATCATGGCGATCCATGTGCCGATTGCCGGGCTGACGTTGCTGCCGCTGGCATTCTCGCTCCCGATCGTCTTCTGGCCCGTCCACATCGCGCTTCTCGAAATGGTGATCGATCCGATCTGCACGCTGGTCTTTGAAGCCGAGGAAGAGGAGACCGACATCATGCGCCGGCCGCCACGCGCACCGAGCGAGGTGCTTCTGCCGATGCGGCTGGTCGTCTGGGGGGGCATACAGGGCGTAATTTTGCTGGCGCTGTCAGGCGGTCTCTATTGGGTCTCCTACCGAAGCGGCATGCCTGAAAATGAGCTGAGGACGCTGACGTTTTACAGCCTGATCCTCAACATCCTCGTGCTGGTACTCGTGAACCGGTCCTTCTCGTCGTCGCTGGCGAGAGCCTTTGCACGTCCAAGCTCGGTCTTCCTCATTGTCGGGGCTGTTTTGGCCGGTGTGCTCGCCTTAACCGTGCTCTGGCAACCCGCCACCCTGATCTTCAGCTTTGGCGCGCTTGCCGGCATCGACCTTCTTGAGGTCCTCGGCGCGGCGGTCGCGCTTCTCCTCGTTCTCGAATTGATGAAAGGAGCCCTGCAAAAGCTCGTCGGCCCGGCCCCCGATCGCCGGACGCGCAGCAGCCTCGGCGAGGCAGAAAAGGCCGCCCATTGACAGGCATCATTTACAGCCCGCGCAGGTGAGCCAGATTGCAAGGCGTTTGCCACAACAGGTTCGGGACTATGCCTATGGGTTTCAAGACCATCATGAGTGTCTGCGGTGTCGATACGCCGGAGTCGGAAATTTCTGCGCTCGCCGAGTTCTGCCGGGCAGAAGCTGCCCATCTTTCGCTTCTCGTCTTTGCCATTGCCTCGCCCCCACCGGCGGCCGACTATGCCTTCACGTTTCCGGAAGTGTGGGTGCAGGAGCGCGACGCCGAGATCAGCGAACTGGACGAAGCGGCGCAGCGGGCAAGCGCGCGATTGCAGGTGGCCGACATCTCCTTCGATGTCCTGACCGAATATGTCGATCCCTTCGAGGCGGACGATGTGATCGGCCTTCACACCCGCTACAGCGATCTCATCGTCCTCACGCCATCCATTCGCAAGAGCTCGGCCATCGCGGCAAGTGTTCTGGAAGGCGCGCTCTTCCATTCGACAAGACCGGTTCTCATTCTTGCTGATGGCATCGCGCCTTCGCTGGCACATGAGACCGTCCTGCTTGCCTGGGATTCGCGGATGGAGGCGGCGCGTGCGGTTTATGACGCAATTCCGATCCTCAAGCGGGCGAATGAGGTCAGCATCACGATGATTGACCCGGATGCGAGGATAGAGGGAAACGGCGAGGAGCCCGGCGCTGATCTCGCCACCTATCTGGCGCGGCATGGCATTCGCGTGAAAGTGGATCGGCTGGTCGGACGGGGTCGGGATACCCATGACGTCATCAGGGAACATGCGATCGATCTTGGAGCAAGCCTGATCGTGATGGGCGCTTACGGACATTCGAGGTTACGGGAACGCATCTTCGGCGGCGTTACGCGGGCGTTCCTGGATAACCCCGGCGTGGCGGTCTTCATGGCGCATTGAGGCCTTAAAGAGCGTCCGATGGCCGGCAGTTGACGCATGTCAATGCCCGGCGATCGCGTCTTTGCACATCCTGTCTCAGATCCACGAGCCGGCAGGAAGAACGCGATGCAAGGAAAGCAGGACCGCAAGCCCTTAGGGCTGATGGCATGGTATGCCTTCATCGCTTTCGCGGGGCTCATCCTCGTTGAGACGGTGTGGCGGGGTTATTCTGAGGTCGATACGATCCCTTACAGCCAGTTCGAGCAGCTGGTTGCAGATGGCAATGTCGCCAGTGTCGAGGTTGGCGAGAGTTCGATCCGTGGCACCGTGAAGACACCGCTCGCCGATGGCAAGACGACGTTTGTTGCCGTGCGCGTCGAGCCGGCGCTTGCCGAAACGCTTGCCGCGAAAGGCATTACCGTGACCGGCGTGCCATCGGGCAGTCTGTTTGGCAGCGTGCTCTCATGGGTTCTCCCGGTCCTTTTCTTCTATGTCATGTGGGTCTTCCTTTCCAACCGTATGACGGAGGGGCAGGGCGGCCTGGGCGGATTGCTCAGTGTCGGCAAGTCGCGCGCGAAGATCTATCTTGAGACGGATACGAAAGTCGCCTTTGCCGATGTTGCGGGCGTCGACGAGGCGAAATTCGAACTGCAGGAGGTCGTTTCTTTCCTCAAGGAGCCCGCGGCCTATGGCCGACTGGGAGCGCGCGTGCCGAAGGGAATCCTGCTTGTGGGACCGCCCGGCACGGGCAAGACGCTTCTGGCGCGGGCCGTTGCCGGCGAGGCTGGCGTTCCCTTCTTCTCGATTTCCGGTTCGGAGTTTGTCGAAATGTTCGTGGGCGTTGGCGCGGCGCGCGTGCGCGATCTTTTCGATCAGGCGCGGCGGGCCGCACCCTGCATCATCTTCATTGACGAGCTCGACTCTCTGGGGCGGAGCCGCAATGCCGGAGGGCTCGGCGGCTATGATGAAAAGGAGCAGACGCTGAACCAATTGCTGGCGGAACTCGACGGCTTCGACCCCAGCAGCGGCGTCATTCTTCTGGCCGCGACGAACCGGCCGGAAATCCTCGATCCAGCACTTCTACGTGCGGGCCGCTTCGATCGGCAAGTCCTTGTCGATCGGCCGGATCTTGGTGGGCGTCTGGCGATCCTGAAGGTTCATATCCGCAAGATCAAAACGGCGGCAGAACTCGATCTGGAGAAGGTCGCCGGACTGACGACGGGGTTTACGGGGGCGGACCTTGCCAATCTGGTCAATGAGGCAGCGATCGCAGCGACCCGCCGAAAAGGGGACGACGTCTCGAACGATGATTTCACGGTGGCAATCGAACGGATCGTGGCCGGCATCGAGAAGAAGAGCAGGGTGCTTTCGCCGGAAGAGCGCCGCCGCGTAGCCTATCACGAGATGGGGCATGCCCTGGTTGCGGCGAGCCTGCCTGGTATCGATCCGGTGCAGAAGGTGTCCATCATCCCGCGTGGTGTCGGTGCGCTGGGCTACACGATGCAACGGCCGACGGAGGACCGTTTCCTGCATTCGATTTCCGACCTCAAGAACCGTATCGCGGTCTTGATGGGCGGCCGAGCTGCGGAGCGGCTGATTTTTGACGGCGACGTCTCGACCGGCGCCTCAGACGATCTTGAGAGGGCCACACAGATCGCGCAGGAAATGGCCACCCGCTACGGAATGGCGCCGATTCTGGGAGAGCGGACGTATGTGGACGGTCGTCCGCTGTTTCTCGGTGTCTATCAGGATCGCTCGCTCAAGGCTGCGGAAGAGACACAGCGCGAAATCGACCTCGTGGTGAAGGGATTGCTTGAGGAAGCCTCGATGCGGGCGATCGACATCCTGAAGGCCAAGAGAAGCAATCTGGAGGACGGCACGGCTTTGTTGCTCAAGCAGGAAACGTTGACAGCGGAGCAGTTTCCACCCTTGCGACCTGCGGTGCTCCCAGAGGCCGAGCAGCGCGGAGCCGACGCTGCCTGATCCGCGACCTTTCTATTCGCCCCTGAAGAAGCGAGAGGCGGCCTCGGTGCGGTTGCGGACGTTCATCTTCTTGTAAATGTTCCGGATATGGGCCTTCACGGTATTCTCCGAGAGGTTCAGCTGTTCGGCGATGGTCTTGTTCTGAATGCCGTCGCAAAGCAGATTAACGATCTGAACCTCGCGGGTGGTCAGGTCGGCATTCGATGGCAGAGCTGGTTGTAAGCCCCCATTCTGGAATGCGCGATATGCAGTTTGGCTAGGTCTGCTTTGAACGGCCTCGAACGAGACTTGCCGAAGCAGTGCGGCGGGAAAATGCTCTCCGCCGTGCAGCAGCAGCTCGATGGCCGCCAGAAAAACGTCGAGACGAAGATCCGCCGGCAAGACGCCATCGATCGTCTGGTGGCTAGCAAGCAGGCTCAGTGCCGGATCCATCGCGTCTTCTGATCCAAGGACCACACCGATCCTGATTGACCTGTATTTATCACGGATACCGCTTGAGAGTCTGACGACAGCAGACGGGCTTAGCTTGTAGAGGATCACCAGTAAGACACCTGACAGCGCGGTGACAGGCAATTTGACATCCGGGTTGTGAAGCTCGATCTCAAGACGTGGAAATCGGTTGGCCAGGACCTGGGTCAGGCATTCCGACAGGAGATCCCGTTCGGCGGTCACGAACATGATCTTTTCACCCGAAGGCGCGTCGGCATGTCGATGCGTCTTGCTAGGGGACGTTTCCATGGCGAGCATACGCGCCTCCACCGTGTTTTTCGTCACGCCCGTTTGTGCGCTCCGACTACTCGATCAACTGGCTGCAAATATACAGGTGAGTTGGCAGAGAAATAAATTAGCCCATTAGGCTTATACTGGGTCGTCAAAATTTGCTGTTTTGGGCGTCTCAAGCGCAATAAGAGTGATGATTTCGGATTAATTCGCTGACGATCATCAATATAAGTTGCCTCCAATGGGATTAATTACGTCGTCATGCGCCTGGGAAGGCTAATCCGAATTCATATCTATTCCCTTCGTTCGACATGATGTTTCATCGCTTTTGTGCAAAGGGCCAGTTCCTTCGATCTTCTTTTGAACGAATAGCGGCGCTGCGCACACAAGGCTTCGCTTCAAAACCGAAACCCTTGGCCCTGAACAGCGATGTTCCGGGATCGGCGTCACGTTGTCTTGCGACAGCGCGACCGTCCGGATTGCACCGCGGGTAGCACGCTGTCCGCAGTTTCAACCTGGAGCGTGCGCGAACAAGGTCCCGTATGAGATGAGAGGGACTTCGAAGGCCGCTCCCCTTTAGAGGAGGCATTCCCATGTCCAACAACTACAACCCCCACCCGCAGGGCGCTGATGAAGTCAACACCGTTGGCGCGCTCGCCGATGGCTTTGCCAACAACGCCGTCAATGGCACCAATGTCGACGATGGTTCGGCCGCCTATGTCGGCGGGCTCTCCAACGGCGACAACCGCGACAACACGGCGGTTGATGTCGACACCAAGGTCGATGTTGCGGCCGACAATGGCGACAATCGCGACAACAGCTATGACTGGAACTACGACAGCAAGACGATCACCGACACGGATGTCGACATGAAGTCGATCACCGACACGGACGTCAAGACCGTCACCGACAGCCATGATGTTGCTGACAGCCACAACGTCTCCGACAGCTACAACACGGCCTCGTTCGACTATGACAGCAAGTCCTATTCGAACACGGACACCGACATCAAGACGACGACGGACAGCTTCAACACGGCGGTCAGCGAAGCCACGAATACGTCGGGCAGCTATAACTCGACGCATTCGGACTTCGCCAATCTGGATGACATCAAGGATGTCGGCAATCTGGGTATCGCCGGCGGCGACCTGACCTTCGACATCGGCGACGACTTCTCGTTCACGCTGAACGTCGACAGCATCCTGAACAACTCGCTGAATGGCGAAGGCAATGACAGCGGCTTCAGCGCCGTCCAGGCCAACCATCTGGCGGATCAGGATTCTGCATGGCAGATCCGCATGGATAATGCCGGAGCCAACAACTACCTGTCCGCCAACGCCGGTACCGCGAACGGCAGCGAAGGCATCGACATGGACGGCAAGGGCTGGGATCTCAAGTCCGGCTCCGATGTCGCCGGCACCAGCACTGCGGATGCCTCTGCAATCCTGGCCAATTCCGGCTTCCATCTGGAACTCGTCCAGGGTGCAAACCTGCTGACCAACTCGATCAGCAGCTCGGTGGTGGGCGGCGATTCGCATACCACGGATATCGGCCACGGCGACGTACACGGCTGAACCAGTCAGCTCCTATCGAAGAAGGACTGCGCCGGATTCCCCGGCGCAGTTCGGCTGTTCGATGGCGTCGCATAGCTTGACCGATCTCGTTCCTGCTGCTGCGCATCGATCGCATTCCTCCAGGGAGGCCATGATGCACGTCGAGAAAATCTCAGAGATTATTGCGCATTTCATCGGCTACTTCGATGCCGCGAGCGACGAAGCCAGAATGCGCATGACGCCTACGGAAGGCAGCGTGTTGGGTCAGCATATGCCGGACGACCCGATGGCCCCACATATTCTGCGGCCCTTCGCCTCCGACCTCGCTTTGGAGGACTACGATCCAAGGGTGGATTATTCGGAAGTGCGAGGTCTCGACCCGCGCAACGCGCTGCCCTCTCAAACCCTGCATCTCTCGATGCCGTCTATTCACCTCAGCGATATTGTGCCGAAGTCTCCGCATTTCCCTTCCGTGAAGCCTTTCGATACGCCGCCGGAGGGCGAGCAACGGCTTCCGATTTACGCCGGTCCTGGTTCGTCCATCGCGCATTCCGATCAGATCAACCTTCTGCAAGACGACGACTTCCTGGATATGACCAGCCGTTACCATGTCCAGTACGACATGTCGTTCGTGCATGTGCAGCTGGCGGAAGACGTGGCCGCCGCCTCCAGGTTCTTGCCACTTGGCGAATTTCACCGAACCGATAGTCCGGCCGAGATACAGAAAATCGAGAGCGACATCCATTCTTATGCTTCTGGCGTTGAGAATGGGTCGATCGTGTCAGGCTCCGATACGGGCAACGGGTTTATTCTGGCCAGCAGCCAGATCGAGGGATGTTATATCAACGGCGAGCTTTCGCAGGACGCGCCGGTCTTCAAGGATAGCTTGCCCGACCGCGGCATAGCACAGCCGGATGAGATCAAGCCTTCCGATGTTTCTCTTGTCCAACATGGACTTGGGCCGAATACTCTGGACGTTGCGGCAGGCGCGAACGTCGTCGGCAACTACGCCGGCGTTGTCGATGCCAATCTCATTTCGCCGGTGATGAGCGTGCTGGGAAGCTATCATCAGGCAGACGTCATCAATCAGGCGTTCAGTTATTGTGACACCGATCACAGCGGGTTCCCTGGCGCGATCCAGCCGATTGGCGCAACCGCAGATGTTGCCGCAACGACCGCGCTGAACATCGCCATGTTCGAGCGCCACAGCTACGAGAGTGCGCAGTCGAACAATGGTCCTGCGAGCAACGCCGCGACCGAGTCCATCTTCCCCACGAGTTGGCATGTCAGCGTGGTCGATGGCGATGTCAGTTTCGTGCGCTGGGTCGAGCAGTACAACTTTGTCAGCGATAACGACCAGCTGACCGTCACCTCGATGGGGTGCGAGACGACTGCCATCACCGGCGCCAATGTCACGATGAACCTGGCATCCTATCTCGGAATTGGGCTGCAGTATGATTTGGTGATCGTGGGCGGCAACGTCTATGACATGAACCTCATCAACCAGTTGAATGTGCTCTACGACAAGGACTGGATCACAAGCGAGAACGGCGCGCCGGGCTGGGACAATGTAACCACCGGCGGCAACCTGCTCTGGAACGAGGCTTCGATCGTCAACATCGGAGACAACAGCCGCTTTCAGGCGCTGCCCGACTATATGACGAAGGCCGCGCAGGGTATCGCAAACGGCGATCCGAACATGCCTGACGGTCTCGCCCATGATGCCAATTTCGCCGGTCAGAATTCACTGAATGTTCTCTACATTACCGGCGATCTCTACGACCTGAATTATATCAAGCAGGTCAGCGTTCTGGGCGATGCCGACATGGTGTCGCGGGCCGCCTCCGAAGTGATTGGTGGCGATGTAAACGCTGTTGCGACTTTTGACACTGGCCATAACGCCGTTTTCAACCTTGCTGAGATTGTCGACTATGACAGCTTCGGTCACACGACCTATGTCGGAGGCGGGTTGTATTCGGATGCCGTTCTCGTGCAGGGCGGCCTGATCGACAGTGACGCCGTCACACCACAGCAGGGTACCAACGCAATCGCCAATGAGGTCATCGCGTTCCTCGGCGATGACGCGGTTGATACGTCCCATCAGCAAGATCCCAATCTGATCATCTCGCCCGGCGATGTGTCCTGGCACGCTGCAAGCCCTGTCGATGCGATGCAGACCGTTGTTGCGTGAGAGCCTGGAGAAAATAGCCATGAACGAGTTGTCCAGCAGACCATTTGCAACCGGAGCGGCGGCCGTCGATTTGCCGATGCGCGGCCTTTCCGCCGGCGATCTGCAAAAGCTCGAAGAAGGTTGTATCGCTGCCATCAACGAGGCCGTCGAAAGTCTGAAACGGATAGCACATGAAGAAGTGTCGGGCGCAGAAGGCGAGCGTCCGGCCCCGGCTCCGCTCTCGCCGGTGGAGCCCCTGCAGGAGGCGTCGCCAAATCCGACCTCCACGTCTCCTGCGTCCGCCTTCGGCACTCAATCCGGTTTCAGCCATGCCGCAGCCTCGGCTGACGGCGGTCTGCGAGACGAGGCAAAATTGCGGGAACCAGAACCGCAGGCACCACCGCGCCGACCGCCGCTTGGCAGGACGATTGAGGGCGACACGGGTCCCTTGCGCGATGCCGGCGATAGGCCGGAAGCGGGGGGCGGCGGGCCGGGCGCACCTGGTCGTCGCGGCGGTGGCGGCGGCGGCAACAACGGAGGTCCTGGCTTCCATCAGCGTAGCGGCCCAGTGAACTTTGCCGCGAGTCTGTCGGCGGCCATAGTCGCCGCCCGCAAGAACATGCTCGTGGTGTTCTTTTTCACCGTCGCCATCAACGTTCTTCTTCTGGCGATCCCGCTTTATCTCTTCCAGATCTCCGACCGCGTGATGAGCAGCCGCTCGGTCGATACACTGATCATGCTGACCGCAGTGGTTGCAGGGGCCGTGCTGCTTCAGGTTCTTCTCGACATGATCCGGCGGTTTATTCTGATGCGCACAGCCACCGAGTTCGAGGTGCAACTGGGCGCCCCCATCCTCGCAGCTGCCGCGCGCGCATCCTTGCACGGCAGCGGCAAGGATTATCAGGTTCTGCAGGACCTCCAGATGCTCAGGGGATTTCTGACATCCGGCACGCTGATCGCCTTTCTCGATGCACCGCTCATGCCGCTGTTCATCGTTGTTGTCTACCTGGTTCACCCGCAACTCGGGTTGATCATCATGGGCTGCAGCGCGGTGCTCTTCCTGATCGCATTTCTGAACCAGAAGTTCACGGCGAAGCAGTTTGCGGAAGCGAACAGCTTTATCGGCAGGGCGAATTTTCATCTGGATTCGATGTCGCGCAATTCGCAGATCATCAATGCGATGGCGATGATCCCGGAGGCGGTCAAGATGTGGGGACGAGAAACATCGGGCTCCCTGAAATTTCACGCCGCCGCGCAGGACAGAAACATCGTCTTCGCCGGTCTGTCGAAGGGAAGCCGAATGCTGACGCAGGTTCTTCTTCTCGGGTGGGGCGCGCATCTGTCGCTCGCTGGCGAGTTGACTGGTGGCATGGTGATTGCAGCGTCGATCCTCTCCAGCCGGGCACTTGCTCCCGTCGAGGGCGCGATTGAGGGATGGAACCAGTTCAACCGTTCGATCTCTGCCTATGGCCGTATCAAGCAGCTTCTGCTGACCTCGCCGCTCAACTTCCCCAAGCTTCGTCTTCCCAATCCGGAAGGCAGGCTTGATGTGGAGCGCATCCTCTTCGTTCCGCCTCCGCAAAAGCGGGTGATCCTGAACGGCATTTCCTTCTCGCTTCAGAAGGGCGAAGCCATGGCGATCATCGGCAATTCCGGCTCAGGCAAGACGACGCTCGGCAAGATGTTGGTCGGTTCCATTCTCCCAACATCCGGCAACGTTCGCCTTGATCTCATGGATCTGCGCAACTGGGACCAGCGCCAGTTCGGCGAAAGTATCGGTTACCTTCCACAGGACGTTCAGCTTTTCCCCGGCACCATCAAGGCCAATATTGCTCGCATGCGCGACGATGCCGAAGACGAGGATATCTATCGCGCGGCTGTCCTGGCCGATGTGCACGAGCTGATCGCGAGCCTGCCGCAAGGCTACGAAACGGTCGTCTCCGCGGATGGCTCCCCTTTGTCCGGTGGGCAGAAGCAGCGCATCGCTCTTGCCAGGGCTTTCTTTGGTGATCCGAAATTCGTCGTTCTGGACGAGCCCAACTCCAATCTCGATACGGCCGGCGAAGCCGCCCTTGCGCGAGCCCTGAAACATGCGCGCGAACAGGGGATCACCACCGTCACCATCACGCAGCGCCCGTCGCTCCTACAGGCCGTCGACAAGATCCTGGTTCTCAAGGACGGTTCCGTTGGCATGTTCGGTCAAAGGGCGGAGGTGCTCGCCGCACTGTCAGGGAAGGGGCGCGATGACATCGCCCCGCCTCGTAGCACGAATTAACTGGAGGTAGACATGGCAGCCGTTCCCGCTCTCACAAGGCCTGAAGTACAGGATTGGTACAGCGAGGTGCCGCGCTCGATCCGTGGCCATTCGATGGCCGGTCTGTTTCTGGTGCTTGCGGCATTTGGCGGATTTGGGTTCTGGGCTGCGACTGCGCCGCTCGCCTCCGCCGTCGTCTCGCAAGGCAGCTTCGTGGCAACAGGTGCCAACAAGATCATCCAGCATCTTGAGGGCGGCATCATCAAGGAGATCATGGTCGCCGAGGGACAGACGGTGAAAGAGGGCGATGTCCTGGTGAGCCTCGATCAGACCGCAGCGCTCGCAAATGAGCGGGCCTTGAAGCTGCGGCTCCTCCGGCTCGAAACGATTGTGACACGTCTTCGGGCGCAGGCAGCGGGAGCCGACGACTTCAAGATACCGGCTGTCGTCTTGGCCGAAGCCAGCGATCCCGATGTGGGGTCGCTGATCAAGAGCCAGAATTTCATATTCCATAACAAGAAGATCAAGCTGGATGAGCAGCTGAACCTTATCGCCAAGAACATCAGCTCTCTGGAATATCGGGTTGAAGGTTACCAGGGCCAAAAAGACGCTTTCGATCGCCAACTGGCTCTTTTAACCGAGGAGCGCGACACCAAGCGGGGACTCGTCGCTCAAGGTTATCTGAGAAAGACGGAGCAACTGGCGCTTGATCGCGCTGTTGCCGATGCATCCGGCCAAATCTCCAGGCTTGAGGGAGAGACGAACGAAAGCAGGGCCCAGATCCAACGCTATCGCCAGGAGGCAGTGATTGCGACCGAGTCCAGCAAACAGGAAGCACTAGATGCATTGGAAACCGCCGAAGCCGATCTGGATAGCGTTCGTGAACAAAGCCGCGAAGCCGTCGGCGTTTTGAACAGAACGGTGATCCGATCGCCGGTGAGTGGAACGGTGGTGCGGCTCTATTACCATACGGCCGGCGGCGTCATCACCACGGGCAAGCCGATCATGGAGATTCTGCCGGCCGGCGTTCCGCTGATCATCGAGGCGCAGGTGCCGCGCGCCTCCATCGACCAGCTGCATGAGGGGCAATCGGCAGCCATTCGCCTTTCATCTCTCAATCATCGCACGACTCCGGTGATCGAGGGGACGCTCTACTACATTTCAGCCGATTCCGTCGAGGAAGGCACATTCGCTGCCTCCAAGGATGTTTACATCGTACGCGTGAAGGTTCCGGAATCCGAGATTGCGCGAGTCCCGCATTTTCGCCCGGTTCCTGGGATGCCTGCCGACGTCATGATCCAGACCTCAGAGCGCACCTTCCTGGACTACCTGACCAGACCGGTCGTCGACAGCATGTCGCGCGCCTTCCGAGAAAAGTGACGAAGGTGAGGTGGTGCTTATGGGAAACATGCCGAACATCCTGCTCCGCGTTGGTCGATTGAACTATGTCTGGACCAATACGGAGAGCCTGCTGATCTACATGATCACGCATCTCCTCGGCTCAGACAAGGAAACCGCCATCATCGTTTTCCTGACACTGAACACGACGCGCGCGCGCGTCGACCTTGTCGAACGTCTGGCAAAGCGAGCAATTGTCCCACAGGCCGATCGCCGCGCCATCCTGGACATCATGGCCCGGTTCAAGAAGGCGGCACGCGTTCGCAACAAATATAACCACAGCATCTATTCCCTTAACGAAAACGGCGACATCGCCAGCACGCAATTGATGCGCCTTGTCGAGAATGAGGACAGCATTCTCTACGGCAAGGTGGAGCAGATGGACGCACGCGAGATGCGGCAGCTGGAAGAGGCCATTTCGGAGATTGCGGACATCAGCAAGGCGCTCTGGGCCTTCTTTCACAGAAGCCCGGTATTGCAGACAGTTCTGTGACCGATAATGCCGGCGCTCGGCCTTGCTGTGTGCCTTTGTTGGAATAGTTCACGCGGCGCAGGGAGCGACGTCATGCAGCTGGAATGTATCTCCACGATCGAGTGCTTCGAGGCGGTTCGCGAGGCTTGGGATCGCGTCTACATGGCTGACGCGGACGCACGCTATTTTCTCTCGTGGGATTGGCTGCACCGCTATTTCAAGCGCAAGACGCGCTGGCTGGTGCTGGCTCTTCGCGAGGACGGTGCAGATGCTCCGTTTGTGGCCTTTTTTCCCCTGAGGCTCCAGACGCCGCGCGGCGAAGACGGTCGCTTTTTCGACGAGATCATCATGGCCGGCAACTATGCCGCCGACTACACCGGCTTCGTTGCGCTGCCGAATTATGAGAGAGCTGCAATCCGCGCATTTGCCGGCTGGCTTGCCAAGGAACGCTGGATGCGGATCAAGCTGGACTATTTCTGCGGATCGCTCGAGCGGAGGAACGCCCTCGTCAGCGCGCTTTCAGGAGCCGGACTGCGTGTCCGCACCTATGTTCCGCGCAATGAACAGCAGATCGACAATACGATTTGCCCTGCGATTGACTTGCCGGAAAGCTGGGAGACCTATTTGCAGGAACACATGAGCGCCCAATCGCGCCAGAAACTGCGCCGCTTTCTGCGCAAGGTCGATGACGGCGATGAATTCCGCATCACGATGGCGACCAAAGAGACCATAAGCCGGGATCTCGGGATTCTCTTCGACCTCTGGAATTTGAGATGGGCCCCGGTCAAGGGGGAGCAAAAGGCGAGGGAGGTTACGCGTTCCTCGCGGCAAATGCTGATGGATTGCTTCGAGGCCGGTAGCCTCGATGTTCCGGTCCTCTGGCATGGTGAGCGCCCGCTGGGAGTCTTGGCAAACATCGTCGATCGCCAGAAAATGGAGATCCTTTTCTACGTGACCGGCCGAGATGAAGAGTGGAAGACACCATCTCCAGGGCTGATCCTGCATGGGCACTGCATCCGCCAGGCTATATCGGAGGGCTTCAGGCGTTACGATTTTCTGCGTGGCAACGAGCCCTATAAATATATGTTTGGAGTGACCGAAATCCGTATCTCGTGCACGCACGTTGTGACGATCGACGGCAGAAACCGGGGAGCGCTTCTAAACCCTCGCAGTATTCGTCACGTCTATGAGCAGGCGCTTTCCTTTTATCGCTCCGGCCGGAAACCGGAAGCCGAAATGGCCTTCAGACAGGTCGTTGAGGTGGATCCGCTTCATCTCGGTGCGGCCTATGGCTTGGCAACGCTGATGTTCGAACGCGGTCTCCTCGCTGAAGCAGAGACCGCTTACCGGAAAATTCTCTCAGATGGTGGCGACAGGGCAGCGATCCTCAGACGGGTCGCGGATATTCGTCTGGCTCGATCTGACTTCCGCGCGGCGGTTGCTCTGTGTCGGGAAGCGTGTCAACTTGAACCACAAAATGCCGAAGGCCAATTCAAGCTCGGCATCGCACTGAGCGCCTTGCGAAAGTTCGACGAGGCTCAGGAGGTACTGTCCCAGATATCGAAGTGGACGGCAACTGACCAAGCTTCGTTGTTCTATATCGAGAAGGCCAAGCACGCGCTTCTCAAAATAGAGCAGGCCCTAACGCGAAAAGGCGCGAAACCGTTGCGGACCGCACCGGCTGAAAGCGAGCTGGCTCTCGTTCTCCACTAGGCGATGGACAAATGCTGCGAATAAAACCGCCACTGCACGTAACAAGCCGCCACACAGGACATTGAAACAAATAACTCAGGCGGGGCCGGCGGCCACGCCTCTTCACCCGGCGTCTCAGACTGCACGCGGTGCGTGGGTAAAATGGCGGTTCGTAGAACGCTCAGCAATGTTTCGAAAAAACTGCGACACAGCCTCTGTCCGATTGCGAACCTGCATTTTCCGATAGATGCTGCGCACATGAACCTTGACCGTGTTCTCCGAGAGGTCAAGCCGCGCCGCAATGATCTTGTTTTGTGTACCCTTGCTCATCAACTCAAGGATCTCCTTCTCACGAGAGGTAAGTGCGACGCCGACGTCTTCAAGTCTCTTGTCCTGCCTGGCGGAAACGTAGCCCGGTCCGAAGTTCCGCGCTGAAGATTGGGCCTCGGCTCGAGGGAAGCCTGCAATCATATCGGCAGGAAAGAATTCTCCGCCTTTCAGCAGAAGATCCACCGCGATCAGGAATATGTCGAGACGGGTTGCCGAGGGGAATATCCCGTCGACTAGTTGCTGTCTGGCAAGTGAACGATAGTCGAGATCACGCGGACCGGGCGTCGGAGCGAAAATGCCGATTGCGACGCGGCGGCCAGAGTTGCGCAGTCGCCGAGACAGTTCAGAGATCAAAGCCACCTCCAACTTGTAGCAAATGACCAACCTCGTTTGCCTGCTCATCGCTTCGAGCAAACGAGGCCCAGGGTCGCAGACGGTCACCTGAAATGTCGGCAGAAACCGTTGAAGAATGTCTTTGATACAGTCTGTCAGGAGATCGGTCCGCGGGGCGACGATCAGGATTTCTGAAGAGACGGCGTCTTCGTAGTCATCATCGAAATGCTCTTCACTCATGACTCCAAGTCCTTTGACAATCTACATAATTTGCGCGCCGCATTTTAATAATCATATGTGGTTGATCGCATTTCGGCGTTGACGGTCATCAACCATCCGAATTGATTCATGGCGCAAGTTCGCGCAAGCCAAGAGACTTTGCAGTGGGTCGGGCCCCGACTGCCGAATGCGTGATTGCCGTCCCGTTCAACCTTGGATGGGTCCTATTCTCACCCGTTAGCTTCAGACGAAGCAGAAACGAGGCGAAGCATGTTGCGATCTCCGGTCAAACGATATTCTTGCGGCGTGGCTCGTTCCGATGCCACACTCATCGGCGTTTTCCGCGTAGCCGGGAGGGTGAAGCGCTCAGGCTCAGCAGGTGAACGGACGCCCGGAGCCTCGCCCGCAATTTCCTTGAGGCGTCGAAGACTATGGACAACGACGCGCCTGCCATCCGACACCGTTAGAATCTGTAAAGATGCCAGATGGCTGAAATTGCGTGATAATGTCTCCGGCGTCGTGCCGAGATAGGCAGCAAGATCCTTTCGGCCAATTGGAAACTCGATGTCGATGTTCCTCTTGTCGGCCTGATGAGCCATCTGACTGGTTGTAACGGCGACGAGATAGCCAGCGACCCGCTGCAGCGTCGTGCGGCAATTGAAGAGCGTCAACCATTGCTCGACCAGCTCCGCGTGTTGCGTCGTCAACTCCAGGACTCGATAGCCTAGGTCCGGATAAGTCTGCAAAAGCGTCCTGAATTGATCTTTGCGAATTCTGCAGATCGTCGTCCGATCCGCTGCCTCATAATTGAAGCGGGATGGGCCGTTCAAAAGACTTCCCACAATGTTTCCGCTTTCGAGCAGAGCGATGACCGTCTTTCTGCCATCGACGGCGATGTTACTGATCTTGACCGTGCCGGAGAGAACGATTCCGATATGTTCTTCGTCCAACCCCTGGACGATAATCTCTTCTCCAGGCCCATAGGAGACGCGTGAGGACGCCTGCGAAAGTGCCCTTTGAGCATCGGGACTGGCGTCGCAACAAAGACCACGCCGAATAACCGGACACGTAAGGCATTTCTCAAGATAACGTCTGGGAGACTGCTGTACAAACATCGCCATGACCTCAAACTGGATACACGTTCGAGGATGGTCGAGTGCCTTACCCCGAAAAGCCAACATCATTAAAGCATGATTAAGAGATTGCTTAAATCGAAGAAATGTTGAGGTTTGTTGAGACCAAGACATGCTTGAGGAAAAGCAATGCCCTTCAGAGCTCAGAGGGACGCGTCAACTTGCGCTAGGCGCAAAGGTCCTGTCGTGGCCTCAGAACGAACTGTGAGATGAACTCCACGCCCAGAATTGATATTGCTCAACACCCTCGCGGCCGACTGGAGCATATTCATGACACTGCAGCAGCAGTTGCCGGAGATGGACCAATGCGTCCGCAAAAATCGTCTCCAGATGATCGACAGCTCGTCGATCCGCGTGCATCAACACGCTGCCATCGGCCAAAAAAAGAAGAGCGATCCGTTTGCATGGGTCGCTCGCGCGGCGGTCTGACAACCAAAATCCATGCACTTGTCGATACCGATGGCCGCCCGATCCTGCTGAGGCTGACGGCAGGTCAAGCGCATGATGGGCGCTCGGCAGCCGACATGCTCGAGACTGTCCGGGCTGGAAATATTCTTCTGGCCGCCCGCGCCTATGATAGCGATGCCTTGCGCCAAGACCTCAAAGCCCGTGCCGCATGGGGCTGTATTCGTCCCATGCCAAACAGGGTCAATATTCCGGTCTTCAGGCTCTGGCTCTACAAACAGCGCAACGCGGCCGAGAGGTTCTTTAACCGACTCAAACACTTCCGTGCAGTCGCAACAAGATACGACAAACGAGACGACAACTTCCTCGCTTCCGTCCAGCTCGCATCAATTCGGATTTGGCTCCAATCTTATGAGGCGGTCACTTAGGGGAGGGCGTCACGCGACCGGCACGGCAAGAGCCCGAAATCGCTCTGGCTGCCTACCTACTGCTTACCCGAAAGACGGACGCTCAGGTAGGATTGAGCTTCCTCATCGCAAGTTGTTTTTTTTAAACATATACAGTGGTGAGCGCGCAGGGATTCGAACCCTGGACCTACTGATTAAAAGTCAGTTGCTCTACCGGCTGAGCTACGCGCTCCCGCGTTTTCGGTTGGCGTGAGCGAACCGGTCCGGAAAGTGCGCGGAACATATTCAGGAGGCCTTGCGGGGTCAACCCGGAAAATCGTCAATTCTGCGACCATTTGGCGCTTTTCCCGTCAATGCCGAAAAGATGATTGGCCGGTGAGCGGCGCGGAGTCTATATGGGCGTCGGATTTTGGTCGTGCTAGGCCTTTCCAAGTCGGAGCGGGCAAGGAGTTTTCATGCTGACAGTCGCCGGTATCTCGCTTTTCAGCGCACTGATCGCGGGGGCATTGTCTTTCCTGTCGCCATGCGTCCTGCCGCTCGTTCCGCCCTATCTTTGCTACATGGCGGGCGTTTCGGTGGAGGATTTCCGCAACGGAGGGCAGGGTGCCGCTGCGGCGCGTTCGCGCAATGCGGTGATCGTATCGTCGATTTTCTTCACGCTCGGTTTCGCGACAGTGTTCGTTGCGCTGGGCGCCGGTGCTTCCGCCATTGGGCTGCTGCTGCGCCAGTATATTGACGTCCTTGCCAAGGTCGGCGGCGTCATCATTATCATCATGGGCCTCAACTTTCTCGGACTTTTCCGGATCGGCATTCTCGCGCGCGAGGCGCGGTTTCAGTCCTCTGGAAAGCCTGCCTCTCTGTCGGGCGCCTATGTGATGGGGCTAGCCTTTGCCTTTGGCTGGACGCCCTGCATCGGCCCCGTGCTGGGTGCCATACTCGGAATCGCAGCCGCCTCGGACACGGCAGGCTCCGGCGCCTTTCTGCTCGCCGTCTATTCGCTGGGGCTTGCGGTTCCTTTCTGGATCGCGGCCTTCTTTTCCGGTGCGTTCATGCGATTCCTTTCGCGGTTTCGAAAGCACCTGGGCGCGGTCGAAAAGGTCATGGGCGGACTGCTGGTGCTGACGGGCATTGCATTTCTGACGGGATTCGTCGCCAATGTCGCAATCTGGTTCCAGCAGACCTTTCCAATTCTGGGGCAAATCGGCTAACACGCGACGAGCGTAATCGGCCGGGGGGCAGGACATGTCGGACATTACCGGGCTTGTGCTTCCGTTCTTCGGTCTGATCCTCATCGGCTATCTCGTCGCGAAGTGGAAGAAGATGCCCGCCGATGCGCTGGGCTGGCTCAACATCTTCATTATTTACGTCTCGTTGCCGTCTCTGTTCTTCAGGCTGATCTCGAAAACGCCGATCGAGCAATTGACGCGCTTTGATTTCATCATCACCGACATCGCGACGACCTACACGATCTTCGCGGTCATTTTCGCGGTCGGATTGCTGGGAAGGCGTGCGACCGTCCCGGAGGCCACCGTGCAGGGGCTGGCCGCCGCCTATGGAAATATCGGGTACATGGGACCCGGGCTCGCCTTGCTTGCCTTTGGCGAGCGCGCGGCGGTTCCCGTCGCGCTGATCTTCTGCTTCGAGAACATGCTGCACTTCATCGTGGCGCCGGCGCTGATTTCGCTGGGCAGCAAGGAGAAGCGCCCGGTCCGGATGGTGATCCGCGATATCTGCCTGAGGATCGCGCTGCATCCCTTCATCATTGCGACGGCGATCGGATTCCTGGCAGCGGCCATTCACTTTCAGCCACCTGCACCACTCCAGCGGCTCATCGACTATCTGGCCCAGGCGGCAGCACCCTGCGCGCTGTTTGCCATGGGCGTCACGCTCGCCCTGCGGCCCTTGAAGCGAATCCCCGCGGAAATCGTCTACATCGTTCCCGCGAAGCTGATCCTTCTTCCGACGCTTATGTATCTTTCGCTGAGCGCTGCGGGCAATTTTGATCACGTCTGGATACAGACGGCGGTCTTGCTTGCCGCCTTGCCGACGGCGACCAATGTCTTCGTCATTGGACAGCAATACGATGTCTGGCAGGAGCGCGCGTCCGCAACCGTGCTGATCACGACGCTGGCCTCGGTACTGACGGTGTCCGGTCTGCTTTATCTGATGCGTTCAGGCATGCTTCCGGGCGATCTTTTCCCGTAGGTTGGACGAAAGACCACGCAGTCCGCGGCCCGGCGCGACCCCCTCTTGCATCACCAGGTTGCGCAGCGGCGGCAGCAGGTCGAGCAGATGAAGACCGGCAGCCCGCACAAGCTGCACAGGCAGGAAGTTCGACAGAAGCGAGCGGTTCAGGAGGTCTACGCTTGCCGTGCGGCTCAGGACATCCGGGCGGCGCTTGCGGTCGAAGGCGTCTCCGACAGCTTCAGGACCTTCGTGATCCCGCTTCTGGCCGAGCAGATCCCCCAGAGCCATGATGTCGCGCAGGCTCAGGTTGAGGCCCTGCGCGCCGATGGGGGGGAACGCATGCGAGGCCTCGCCGATCAGCGCCAGCCGTCCCTTGCCGAAGCGTTGCGCGGTCATGCCCGAAAGCGGCCACCCCTGCGCCTTTCCTTCCAAGGTCACCTTGCCGAGCATGGATTGCATGCGCATCTCGATGCGGCGCGCGATTTCTTCATTGGAGAGCGCCAGAAACGCTTCCGCCTCGTCCGGGGCCTGGACCCAAACGAGACTGGAGCGCATTCCGGGCAGGGGAACCTGCGTGAACGGGCCGGTCGGCGTGTGGAATTCCGTCGAGACATTACCGTGGGGGATCGTATGGGCGAAGTTGAGCACCACGGCCGTCTGCGGGTAGGACCAGCGGCGCACGGAAATGCCGGCCGCCTCCCGAAGCACAGATTTGCGGCCATCCGCTGCGACGACGAAGCCCGCTTCGACCATGCCCTCGTCTTCCAGTGTCAGAACGACGCTTTCGGGGCGAAACTCGGCGCTCGAGATCCTGCCTTGGATCTGGTGGATCCTGTCGTTTGCCGAAATGATATTGGCAAGGACTTCGAGCGCCGCGACATTGGGAAAATTGTAACCAAAGGCGTCAAGGCCGATTTCCGAGGCCCGGAAGGGAACGGTGGGGGCGCGGAAGAGCCGGCCCGTGCCGTCTATGATCTGCATGGTTTTTAACGCTGCCGATCGTCCGGCAAGGGCGTCCCATACACCCAGTCCTTCGAGAAACGCTATCGACTGATCCATGAGCGCAGTCGTCCGCCCGTCCTGACTGTCCACAACGGGCCCGATGAGAGCGACGGTATAACCCAGTCTTTCGAGTGCGATCGCTGCAATGCGTCCTGCAAGGCCATTGCCGGCAACGGCGATGTCAAAGCGTTCCATGGTCACAAACCTTCAGAATTCAAACCGTCACGAACATATAGAGGTACCGTCAGGTCGCTTCCATGCTTTTTGCGAACACTGGAAACTTATTTTCCGCGACATCTTGTAACGGCCACATGATTTAGGACAATGCGAACGTTGTTCGAGTTGGAAACGGCGAATCGATGAAGATATTCAATTACAGGCGAGTTCCTTATGCGGAGATTCGCGCGTTCTCCGTTCACATACTGACCGCGTCCGGATCATTTCTGGCCTTTCTGGGCGTCGTGGCCGCTGCCGAACATCGCTTTGTCGATATGTTCTGGTGGCTTGGCCTTGCGCTTGCTGTCGATGGCATCGACGGGCCGATAGCCCGCAAGGTGCGCGTGAAGGAAGTGTTGCCGAACTGGTCCGGCGACACGCTCGACAATGTGATCGACTACGTCACCTATGTTCTTCTTCCGGCCTTTGCGCTTTATCAGAGCCACATGATCGGCGTGCCGTGGTCGTTTGTCGCCGCAGGCCTGATCGTTGTTTCCAGCGCCATCTATTATGCGGATATGGGCATGAAGACAGAGGAGAATTTCTTCTCCGGCTTTCCGGTCGTCTGGAACATGGTCGTCTTCACGCTTTTCGTCATCAAGGCGAGCGAGGTCACGGCCTTTGCCGTGGTCGCGGTCTCAGTCTTCCTGACTTTCCTCCCGATCAATTTCCTTCATCCTGTTCGCGTGAAGCGCCTGAGGCCGCTTAATCTGGCGGTTTTCGCCGTCTGGTCTGTCCTCAGCATCGCCGCGCTGCTTCTGCATTTCGAATCGCCACAATGGCTGGTTTGGGGCGTGGTGATCAGCGGGCTCTATCTTTACATAATCGGCGCGGTGCTGCAGGCGTTTCCGTCGCTGGGACGGAGCGAGCATTGATGTGAGGGGGGGCTGAAGCCATGCAGCTGTTGAAGAAAACTGTCCCGCTTGCGGCACTCCTTCTGGGTGCGGGCCTTGCACAGGCGGCGGACAAGCCGAAGATCTGCTTCGTCTATCCCGGTCTCAGGAGCGACGGCGGCTGGTCACAGGCGCAGGATCGCGGGCGCCTAGAGGTGGAGCGCCAGTTCGGTGACAGGATCGAGACGAGTTTCACCGAAAACGTGCCCGAAAGCTCGGCCGCGATACCGGTCTTCGACAAGCTGGCAGCGTCTGGCTGCAACCTGATCTTCGGCACCGCTTTCGGCTACATGGACGCGGTTCTGGCCGCTGCCGCCAAGTATCCCTCCGTGCGGTTCGAGCATCTTGGGGGCTTCAAGACGACACGTAACGTCGCCGTCTACAATGCCCGCTTTTACGAGGGTCGGTATCTGACCGGTCGGATTGCGGCGAAGATGTCGAAGTCAGGGCAGGCGGCCTATATCGCGCCATTTCCCATTCCCGAGGTCATGCAGGGCATCAATGCCTTCGAGCTGGGAGCCCAATCGATCGATCCCCGTTTCAAGACCAAGGTGTATTGGACGGGAAGCTGGTTCGATCCTGACAAGGAAGCAAAGGCCACCCGCGACGCTGCCGCCGAGGGCATCGACATCATCACGCAGCAAACCGACTCGACCGCCCCCATGCAGGTCGCGGAAACCAACAATCTGCGCGCTTTCGGTTACGGCAGCGATTTGAGCCGCATCGGCCAGCTGGCCCAGTTGACGGCGATCGTCTACAACTGGGGTGCCTATGATGCTGCCCGCGTGAAAGCCTATCTCGACGGAAGCTGGACGGGAGAGGCGAGCTGGGACGGTCTGGCCTCCGGCATCATCACCATGGCGCCCTATCGCAACATGCCGGCCGATGTCGTGAAGTTCGCGCAAACCAGCGAACAGAAGATTGCGAGCGGCACGTTGAAGCCATTCCACGGGCCAGTGCGCACGCAAGCCAGCAAGACCTGGCTAAAGAAGAACGAGACCGCCGCAGACAGCGTCCTGCTGTCGATGGATTTCTTCGTGCTGGGCGTGGTGGGCGACGTGCCGAAGACTGGTCAATAGGACTTCCGCTCAACCCCTATCAGTCGGATTTTGCAATCAGAACCGAGTCTGATAGAGGGGGCGCTAGAATTGTCTTTCGGAGCCCACAACCCCATGACCCGTTCCTGCCTCGCAGTTGTTCTCGCCGCGGGCGACAGCACTCGCATGAAGTCCTCCCTGAGCAAGGTTCTGCACCCGATCGGCGGCCTTCCGATGATTGGTCACGTGGCTGCGAATCTGAAGGCAGCAGGCATCTCTGACATTGCGCTGGTCGTCGGACGCGACCCGGACAAGGTGGAGGCGGCCGCACGGCAGGGCGGAGTTGCGCTTGAAAGCCATGTTCAGACCGAACGGCTTGGCACGGGTCATGCCGTGCTTGCCGCCCGGACGGCGATCGCCCGAGGATATGACGATGTCGTGGTGGTTTTTGGTGACACACCTCTTGTTGAACCTCAGACATTGGTTCGGGCCCGCGCAGGGCTCGCCGACGGCTACGACGTCGTGGTGATCGGTTTCGAGGCGGCAGACCCGACCGGTTACGGGCGCCTGTTGACGAAGGATGGCGATCTTCTCGCCATCCGCGAACACAAGGACGCCAGCGATGAAGAGCGCAAGGTCACCCTCTGCAATGGCGGCATGATGGCCATCAAGGGCAGCCGCGCGCTGGAACTGCTGGAGAAGATCGGAAACGCCAACGCCAAGGGCGAATATTATTTGACCGACATCGTCGAAGTCGCGCGTGCCAACGGCGGCAGGGCCATGGCGATCGTGGCGCCGGAAGACGAGCTTGCCGGCTGCAACACCCGCGCCGAACTCGCCGAACTGGAAGCGCTCTGGCAGCGCCGCCGGCGCCTTGAGATCATGTTGTCCGGAGTTACCATGATTGCGCCTGAAACAGTCTTCCTCTCGCATGACACCGTCATCGGCAAGGATGCGCTGATCGAGCCCCATGTCGTTTTCGGCCCGGGTGTCACGGTGGAGGGTGGTGCGGTCGTTCACGCGTTCAGCCATCTTGAGGGCGCATATGTGTCGGCTGGTGCGACGGTCGGACCGTTTGCCCGTTTGCGTCCGGGTGCCAATCTGGGCCCGGACTCCAAGGTCGGCAATTTCTGCGAGGTCAAGAAGGGCGAGATCGGCAAGGGCGCGAAGGTCAATCATCTGACCTACATCGGCGACGCCACGGTCGGCGCAGGCGCCAATATCGGAGCCGGCACGATTACCTGCAACTATGATGGCGTGAACAAACATCTAACCGAGATCGGTGAAAACGCCTTCATCGGCTCGAACTCGTCGCTCGTCGCGCCCGTCAAGGTCGGCAACGGGGCCTATGTCGCCTCCGGAAGTGTCATCACCTCGGACGTGCCCGACGACGCGCTGGCGCTGGGTCGTGCGCGGCAGGAAACCAAGCCGGGCAGGGCGAAGCTGATCCGTGAACGCATTCAGGCCATTCGTGCGGCGCTCAAGGCCGCAAAGGGTTGATTTATATTAACACGCGTTTCGGAAAGTGACCTTCGGACCGATTGCACAATCGGCCGAATCCGCTAGGAAATCGCATCGATATCAATTGCTGGAGTGTGCCGCGCATGTGCGGAATTGTCGGAATCGTCGGTCGTGAACCTGTCGCCGGACGTCTTGTCGAGGCGCTGAAGCGCCTCGAATACCGAGGCTATGATTCCGCAGGCGTCGCCACGATCGATCACGGCACACTCGATCGTCGTCGCGCCGAAGGCAAGCTCTTCAATCTGGAAAAGGTGCTCGACCAGCATCCGCTTTCCGGCAATATCGGCATTGCCCACACCCGCTGGGCCACGCATGGCGCGCCGACTGAGAGCAATGCCCATCCGCATTTCGTCGGCAATGTCGCGATCGTCCATAACGGCATTATCGAGAACTTCGCCGAATTGAAGGAAGAGCTGGTCGCGGGCGGGGCAGTCTTTGCCTCGCAGACCGATACGGAAGTGGTCGCGCAACTCGTGGCCCGGGAAATCGCCTCTGGAAAGTCCAAGCGGGATGCCGTCCAGTCTGTCCTGAAGCGCCTGACCGGAGCCTATGCGCTCGCCCTGATCTTTGCCGACGAGCCCGACACCATCATGGCGGCGCGCTCGGGCCCGCCGCTTGCAGTGGGTTACGGCAAGGGCGAAATGTACATGGGCTCGGATGCCATCGCGCTGTCGCCCTTCACCAACCAGATTTCCTATCTGCAGGACGGCGATTGGGCCATCTTGACCAGCGGCGGTGTCGAGATCATGGATTTCGACGGCAATCCTGTCGAGCGCCCGAAGCAGATTTCGGCGGCAACCGCTTATATCGTCGACAAGGGCAACCATCGCCATTTCATGGAAAAGGAAATCTACGAGCAGCCGGAAGTCATTTCCCATGCGCTCGGCCACTACATCGATTTCGGCACCGCCAAGGTGCGCGATGTCACAGGCGCGATCGATTTTTCCGCTATCGACCGGCTGGCTATTTCGGCCTGCGGCACGGCCTATCTGGCTGGCCTCGTATCCAAATACTGGTTCGAACGACTGGCGCGCCTGCCTGTCGAAATCGACGTGGCTTCCGAATTCCGCTATCGCGAAATGCCGCTTTCGAAGAATGGCGCCGCACTTTTCATTTCGCAGTCAGGCGAGACGGCCGACACGCTCGCATCGCTGCGCTATTGCAAGCAGGAAGGCCTGAAGATCGGCGCGGTCGTCAACGTGAAGGAGTCGACGATCGCGCGGGAATCCGACGCTGTCTTCCCGATCATGGCCGGCCCCGAAATCGGCGTTGCCTCCACCAAGGCGTTTACCTGCCAGCTTACGGTTCTTGCCGCGCTTGCCATCGGTGCTGCGCGCGCGCGCGGCACGATGACCGAGGCGGAAGAGGTTGCCGCGATCCGCCATCTCATCGAAATGCCCCGGGTCATGAGCGCAGTGCTCAATTCCATTCAGCAGCAGATCGAGACGCTGGCGCGCGACCTCTCGAAGTGCCGAGATGTGCTCTATCTCGGTCGTGGCACCAGCTATCCGTTGGCGATGGAAGGTGCGCTGAAGCTCAAGGAAATCTCCTACATTCACGCCGAGGGCTATGCGGCGGGCGAGCTGAAGCACGGTCCGATTGCGCTCATCGACGAGGAAATGCCCGTCATCGTCATCGCTCCACACGATCGCTTCTTCGAGAAGACGGTGTCGAATATGCAGGAGGTCGCTGCCCGCGGCGGCCGGATCGTATTTATCACCGATGCCAAGGGTGCGGCAGCCTCGACGCTCGAGACCATGGCAACGATCGTGCTTCCGGAAGTGGACGAGATCATTTCTCCAATGATCTACTCGCTGCCCGTGCAGCTGATTGCCTACCACACCGCCGTATTCATGGGCACCGATGTGGATCAGCCGCGCAATCTTGCCAAGTCGGTCACGGTCGAGTGACCTTCTTCGGCGCAGGGTCCATCCTGCGCCGACGAGCCGGTCGGCCGCGTCCGGGGCCGCACAGGCCTGAAATCGACAAGCCTGAAAATCGTCAAGACCGCGCTTGCCACGCCGGTACGGCTTGGGGCATTCTTTTGCAATGCGGTATGATTTGCCGTCAATGATAAAGCATTCTGAAAGGCTTGCGACGCGCAATGTCCGAAGCTCCCAAACGCGAATTCGTCGCGACCCGTGTCCGAAACAACTTCCTCACCGGGCTGATCATCTGCGCACCGCTTGCCATCACGATCTGGCTCACATGGTCCTTCGTCCAATGGGCTGATAGTTGGGTCAATCCCTATATCCCCGCGCGCTACAATCCCGAACAGTTCCTGCCTTTCGCCATTCCCGGCTTCGGCCTGCTGGTTGCGATGATCTTTATCACGCTGGTCGGATTTCTGGCCAAGAATCTCATCGGCCGGTCCATCGTCCGCTTCGGCGAGTCCATCCTGCATCGGATGCCGCTGGTGCGGACCCTCTACAAGAGCCTCAAGCAGATCTTCGAGACCGTGCTCAACGAACAGTCGACGTCGTTCCGCAAGGTGGGTCTCGTGGAATTTCCTTCGCCCGGCACGTGGACCATGGGATTCATCTCTTCCGACGTGAAGGGGGAGATTGCGTTTCGCCTGTCCGATGCGGGCGAGGAAATCGTGACGGTGTTCATACCGCCGACGCCGGTGCCGACGGCAGGCTTCCTGCTCTTCGTGCCGAAGTCGAAGATACGCATGCTGGACATGAGCGTCGAGGACGCGACCAAGTTCCTCATTTCAGGCGGTCTGGTGACTCCGGAATACGGCCTGGTGCCGAGCGATTCGAAATAGGTATCGCCGGTTTTGGCATGATATGAAGCCCGAAATCGCCGCCAGAATTGACATGTCTCAAGCCTGAGACAGTTGCGGCAATGCTCGTTTCTTAAATTCAGGCTTCCTTAAATAGTTGGAGCGAATTCTCGCATCTGCTGTCGGCAAGCTGTGGGGGAAACATGTTCGGGCTGATCAGGAAGAGTGAAAAGGGCGCGCGTGCGCCGGAGACCGTGCGGGAGCAAATTGTTGCCCCGCCGTTGGCTTACGAGCCCGAGGACGAAGCCTTCGAAGCACTGCCCGAAGTCTCAGATTTCGATCCGATGCATGTCGGGCGGACGAATTCGCGGCTCGAAGGGATTACGCCAGACTTCTGGGACTTTGCCGGGCGCCCAGCCAGCCTCGTGATGGCTTACATCTCACCCCACGTCGATTTCCAGTCCGTCTGCAGGCTGATTTCCAGCCAATGCGGCACCCGCAATTTCATTGCCGTCACGACTGCCGGTGAACTCTGCGCGGACGGTCTGAGCGGAGTGCCGCTCTACTGTTCCGCCGAGGGTAGCTACGACAATGTCGTCCTGCAGGCTTTCAGCCCGGATATCATCCAGCGCATTTCGGTCCATTCGGTTTCGCTGGCCAATGAAGATATCCGCAAGGGGGCACCATCCAAGTCGCAGCAGGTCCGCGTCGCCGAGATTGTCCGCAACATTGCCAATGTCCGCCCGCAATTCTCGATCCACCCGGAAGACACGATTGCGCTGACCCTGATCGATGGCCTGTCGGCGTCTGAAAACTATTTCATGGAAGCCGTCTACGAGGCGGGGCGCTTCCCCTGTCTCTTCGTTGGCGGTTCGTCCGGCGGCAAGCTGGACTTCCAGACGACTGGGATCTTCGACGGCGAACGCTTTCTGCAGGGACACGCGCTGATCATCTTCGCCAAGATGGCTTCGGGCATTCGCTTCGGCGTCTTCAAGAGCCAGAACTTCACGCCCACCGGCCAGACGCTCGCCATCATGGAGGCGAGCCCGGAGACGCGACAGGTTCGCTCGGCGATCGATGTGCGCACGACCGAGATCAAGCCGATCACCGAGGCGATGGCGGCGATGATGCGCTGCCACCCGGATGAGCTTCAGGCGCGGCTCGACGGCTACACGTTTGCGATCCGCATGGGTGACGAATATTTCGTCCGCTCCGTCTCCGGCATCGACCCGAAGGCAGGAACGGTCAATTTCTACTGCGACGTCAATCCGGGCGACGAATTGCATCTGTTGAAGGCCACCGATTTCGCCGAACAGACGCGGCGCGACTATGCCGAATTCGCCAAGGGAAAGCCGGAACCCGTGGCTGCCGTCCTGAATGACTGCATTCTGCGCCGGCTGAACAACGGCCGCTCCTTGCGCGGGCTAGATGGATTCTGGGACGTCCCCGCAGCCGGCTTCTCGACCTTCGGCGAATTGCTGGGCATCAACGTCAACCAGACCCTGACGGCGGTCGTCTTCTATCGTGTTGAGGAGGGTCAATCGTTCTACGATCCCTTCGTCAGCAATTTCGCGATTCAGTATGCGCGCTTCGCCCGCTATTTCGTGCGGTGCCGGCTGAACCAGCAAATGATGATCGATGGGGTGCGCCGCAAGGTTATCGGCCGGCTCACCGACTTCATCGGCCAGTCGTCGCATCTCACGGATCAGATCGATACGGTCATCGGCGAGACCAATCATGTGCGCGAGAGCGTCGCCGGAATGAGGGACGGGATTGCCGGGCGTATTGCTGAAGTCGCAACCGGCGACGATCGCGGCCAGCTCGAAGAGGAGTTCGGCAAGGTCAACGAGATGATGCGGCAGCTGAACGACATCGTCGCCGTCATCGACAAGATCACGATGCAGACCAACCTTCTGTCGCTCAATGCCACCATCGAGGCCGCCCGCGCAGGCGAGGCGGGCAAGGCCTTCGCTATCGTTGCCAACGAGGTCCGCAATCTGGCGACCGACACCAAGACCACGCTCGACAAGAGCCGGGCGTCGCTCGATCAGGTTGAGGCATCGATGAAGCTTCTCGGACAGCGCATCCAGACATCGGAAGACAAGTTGCTGCGCGCGCAGGATGGCTATTCGGGGATTTCCGGGGAGCTGAGTGGCCTCTTCAAGGGCTTCGAGTCGATTAATGCGATCATGGGGCAGGCGGAAGCGATTGCCAGCCGCCAGAAGCAGATGATGGCCCAGGTTGATCAGGACTTGAACCGGCTGCGCCGCATCGAAGGCTGAGAAAGGCAATCAGCCGGCGCGTAGGAAGCGGATCGCCTCATCGCGCCGGTGGAAATAGAGCAGTTCCCGAATGCGGTCGCCGCGCTCGCCTTCGAGGTTAGGATCCTTGCCCAGGATATAGGCCGCATCCTTGCGCGCCATCTCCAGCAGGTCTCCATGTGCCTCGAGGCTTGCCAGGTGAAAACCAGGCGTGCCTGATTGGCGTGTTCCAAGAAGCTCACCCTCGCCACGCAGCTTCAGGTCTTCCTCGGCGATCAGGAAGCCGTCTTCGGTCTCGCGCATGATGTTGAGCCGCGCCCGCCCGTTCTCAGTCAGCGGCCCCTTGTAGAGAAGCAGGCAGGTCGAGGCTTCATCGCCACGCCCGACGCGGCCTCGCAGCTGGTGCAGCTGGGCAAGGCCGAAGCGCTCGGCGTGTTCGATCACCATGATCGTGGCGTCCGGCACATCGACGCCCACTTCGATGACGGTGGTGGCGACGAGGAGGCGGGTCTGGCCGCTCTTGAAGAGCGCCATGGCTTCATCCTTCTCTGCCGCCGTCATGCGGCCATGGACGAGGCCGATGCGCTGCCGGAGCGCCTTCGTGAGAACCGCATGCCGCTCTTCCGCCGACATGAGATCGGAGACATCGGATTCCTCGACCAGCGGGCAGATCCAATAGGCCTTCTTGCCTTCGGCAGTCGCCGCGCGCAATCGCTCGACAATGTCGCTCAGGCGTTCCATGGGGATGACGGCCGTCTGTATCGGCTTCCGGCCTGCCGGCTTCTCGGTGAGCTTCGAGACATCCATGTCCCCGAAGGCGGCGAGCACGAGCGTGCGCGGGATCGGCGTCGCGGTCATCACCAGCATATGCGGCGACAGGCCCTTGGCGGTCAGCCGCAGGCGTTGATGCACGCCGAAACGATGCTGCTCGTCCACGACGGCCAGCAGGAGATTGGAATAATTGACGTTATCCTGAAACAGCGCATGCGTGCCGATGACGATATCTGCTTCGCCGCTCTTGATCCGCTCCAGCGCCTCGCGGCGCTCCGCTGCCTTCATCTTGCCTGTGAGAAGAAGAACCGAAATACCCGTATTTGCGGTGTATTTCTGAATCGTTTCAAGATGCTGCCTGGCCAGAATTTCCGTTGGCGCCATGAGCACGGCCTGACCGCCAGCCTCGACTGCCGCCGCCATCGCCATCAGCGCCACGGCCGTCTTGCCCGATCCCACATCGCCTTGCAGGAGCCTCAGCATCCGCTGTTCGCCCGCCATGTCATCCAGCACGGCTTGAACAGCGGCCTCCTGGCTGCCGGTGAGCGAAAAGGGCATGGCGCGGCGAATTTGCGACGAGAGTTCACCCGTTGCATGAACTGGAATGCCCGCCGCTTTGCGCAACCTTTGGCGAACCAGCGCCAGAGAAATCTGCCCGGCGAGAAACTCGTCATAGGCAAGCCTGCGCCGCGCCGGAGCCTGCATATCGAGATCCGAGGCGTCGCGCGGGTGGTGCAGCCGCTCGAAGCTCTCCTTGACCGAGGGAAAGCTATGCTTTGATGTGAGGGACCCATCCAGCCATTCAGGGAGATCGGGCAGACGCTCGACAGCCGCCTCGATGGTCTTGCGCAGCGCCTTCGACGACAGTCCCGCCGTCATCCGATAGACCGGCTCCACCAACGGCAGCTTGTCCATGTCTTCAACCGTCGCCGCATAATCCGGATGGACCATGGACGGGCGGCCATTGAACCAGTTGACCTTGCCGGAAACGATCACGTCCTCACCGACAGGGAGCGCCTTTTCCAGCCAGTTGCCCTTGACCCGGAAATAGGTGAGCGCCAGTTCCCCCGTGTCGTCATGGATGAAAACCCGGTATGGGGCGGCGGCGTTGCCGCGCGGCGGCGGCTGGTGGCGGTCGACAAGCCCCTTGATCGTGACGATCGCGCCTTCGGGCGAAAGCGCGATACCCGGCTGGTTGCGGCGGTCGATCAATGAAGACGGAACATGAAGAACGAGGTCCAAGACCCTGCAATCATCTATGTTTTCATGATCAAGAAGCTTCGCATACAAATCGCCGGTTCGCGGTCCGATGCCGGGCAGCGTGGAGAGTGGCGCAAAAAGCGGATCGAGGATCGCGGGTCTCATGGTCCGAACCATGCCCCGCAAATTCGCGTAAATGCAAGGCTGACAAGGCGATTTCCAAGGACTATAGAGACCGACATTATTGAGGAACGAAGCATGACCGGAACGACACGTTCGAGCGCCGACATCTCGCCGCGCCGCAAGCGCATTCTTTTTCGCGCCTGGCATCGCGGCATCCGCGAGATGGACCTGATCCTCGGCCAGTTCGCCGATGACGAGATCGCAACGCTGTCGGATGAGGAACTCGACGAGCTGGAACGCATTATGGCCGAAGAGGATGCGGATCTCGTGAAATTCATCACCGGCGAAAAGCCGGTGCCGGAGGTTTATCAGACGCCGCTCTTCGAACGCATCGCCTCCTACCGTCCCGACTTCGACCCGATCCTGAAGCCGCAATCCTGATCACGCAGAACGAGCAAGCCCGATGACATCCCCGCTGGACGTGAAGAAGCTTCTGGCCGCTGACGGCCCGGGTGCCATTGCCGCCGTGCCGCCCGGCATGGAAGCGATGATCCTCGCCGACATGGCGCGTTCGAGGGCGGCCATTGCCTATCTGGTTTCGGACGGTCAGCGTCTGGCCGATCTCACGCAATTGCTCTCGTTTTTCGCGCCTGACATTCCGGTGCTGACGCTGCCCGGCTGGGACTGCCTTCCTTATGACCGCGTATCGCCCGGTGCCGATGTCGCCGCCGAGCGGCTGTCCACGCTCGCCGCGCTGGCGCGTCACGCCAAGCAGCCCCATGCGGCCATTCTGCTCGCCACGGCCAATGCCGTTCTGCAGAAGGTGCCACCGCGCGATGTCATCGAGGCGCTGGCCTTTTCGGCGCGCCCCGGTCAGGTCATCCGCATGGAGGACATTGCCGCCCGGCTGGAGCGCAACGGCTTCGAGCGCGTGCCAACCGTCCGAGAGGTCGGCGAGTTCGCCGTGCGCGGCGGAATTCTCGATGTCTATGTACCGGGCGAGGCAGAGCCGGTGCGCCTCGACTTCTTCGGCGATACGCTGGAAACGATCCGCCATTTCGACCCCGCCAGCCAGCGCACGACGGGACAGGCCCGCTCGCTCGATCTCAACCCGATGAGCGAAGTGACGCTGACACCGGAAACGATCAGCCGGTTCCGCACCAACTACCTTTCGATGTTCGGTGCCGCGACCCGCGACGACGCGCTTTATCAGGCGGTCTCCGAAGGCCGGCGCTATGCCGGCATGGAGCACTGGCTGCCGCTCTATTACGAAGAGCTGGACACCGTTCTCGACCAGATCGAAAACTTCCGCATCGTCACCGACCATACGCTGGAAGAGGCCGCCCGCGAGCGTTCCAACCTCATTGAAGACTATTACGAGGCGCGCAAGGCCGCCGGCGAGCCGGGAAAGGGCAAGACGGCGCAATCCGCACCCTACAAGCCCGTGCCGCCGGAACAACTCTATCTGAGCGCCGAGGGCCTGTCGCAGATGCTCGCGGCCCGCGGCGCGATCCGCATCACGCCCTTTGCGGAAGATGAACTTGCAGGCCGAAAGGTCATGACGCCCGATGCGCGGCCTGGCCCGCGTTGGGCGAAGGCGCAAGGAGCGGAAGAGACGGGCGAGCGCGTCAATGTCTTCGAACTCGCTGTCAAGCATATCGCCGACAAGCGGGCGGCAGGGCGCAAGGTCGTCATCGCAGGCTGGTCGGAAGGCTCGCTCGACCGCCTGCTTCAGGTTCTTGCCGAACATGGCCTCGCGCGCATAAAGCCAATCAAGGCCTTTTCCGAACTGAAATCGCTCGACAGGGGCGAGGCGGCAGCTGCCGTGCTGTCGCTCGAAAGCGGCTTCGAGGCGGGCGATGTCGTCATCGTCGGCGAACAGGACATTCTCGGCGACCGCATGGTGCGCCGGGCGAAGCGCCGCAAGCGCGGCGCCGATTATATCTCCGAAGTCGCGGGTCTGGACGAGGGCGCGATCGTCGTTCATGCAGAACACGGCATCGGTCGGTTCGTAGGCCTGCGCACCATTGAGGCCGCCGGCGCGCCGCACGCCTGCCTTGAACTGCAATATGCCGAAGGCGCGAAGCTCTTCCTGCCGGTCGAAAACATCGACCTTCTCTCGCGCTTCGGCGGCGAGGGCACGGAAGTCCCGCTCGACAAGCTGGGCGGCGTCGCCTGGCAGGCGCGCAAGGCCAAGCTCAAGAAGCGTCTTCTCGACATGGCCGGCCATCTCATCCGCATCGCCGCCGAACGGCTGACGCGCCATGCCACTGTGCTCGCCGCACCTGACGGCGTCTATGACGAATTCGCAGCCCGTTTCCCCTATGACGAAACGGATGATCAGCTGACGGCGATCGACGCCGTGCGCGAGGATCTGGGCGCCGGCAAGCCGATGGATCGCCTCGTCTGCGGCGATGTCGGCTTCGGCAAGACGGAAGTGGCTCTGCGCGCCGCCTTCATCGCGGCCATGAACGGCGTTCAGGTTGCCGTTGTCGTGCCGACGACGCTGCTGGCGCGCCAGCACTACAAGACCTTCGTCGAGCGCTTCCGCGGGTTGCCGATCCGCATCAACCAGGCCTCCCGTCTGGTCACGTCCAAGGAACTGGCGCTGACGAAGGAAGAACTGGCGAGCGGCAAGACCGATATCGTGGTCGGTACGCATGCACTGCTCGGCAGCGGCATCAAGTTCGCCAATCTCGGCCTTCTGATCATCGACGAGGAGCAGCATTTCGGCGTCAAGCACAAGGAAAGGCTTAAGGAGCTGAAATCGGACATTCACGTCCTGACGCTCTCCGCAACGCCGATCCCGCGCACCATGCAGCTGGCCATGACCGGCGTGCGCGAACTCTCGCTCATCACCACGCCACCCGTCGACCGCATGGCGGTGCGCACCTTCATCTCGCCATTTGACGGTCTCGTCATCCGCGAGACGCTGATGCGGGAGCATTATCGAGGCGGCCAGAGTTTCTATGTCTGCCCGCGTCTATCGGATCTTTCGGAAATCCATGATTTCCTGAGAGAGAACGTGCCGGAACTGAAGGTCGCGGTGGCCCACGGCCAGATGGCGGCCAGCGAGCTGGAAGACGTCATGAACGCCTTCTATGACGGCCAGTATGACGTATTGCTTTCGACAACCATCGTCGAATCCGGCCTTGACGTGCCTACCGCCAACACGATGATCGTGCATCGTGCCGACATGTTCGGTCTTGCCCAGCTCTATCAGCTGCGTGGCCGCGTCGGACGCTCGAAGGTTCGCGCCTTCGCGCTCTTCACGCTGCCGGTCAACAAGGTGCTGACACAGACGGCGGAACGTCGGCTCAAGGTTCTGCAGTCACTCGATACGCTGGGCGCTGGTTTCCAGCTGGCCAGCCACGACCTCGACATTCGCGGTGCTGGCAATCTGCTCGGCGAAGAGCAGTCCGGCCATATCAAGGAAGTCGGCTTCGAGCTTTACCAGCAGATGCTGGAAGAAGCCGTCGCCGAAGTGAAGGGCATTGACGAGATTGCCGATACCGGATGGTCGCCGCAGATTTCGGTCGGTGCCTCCGTCATGATCCCGGAAGATTATGTCCCGGACCTGCACTTGCGGCTTGGCCTCTATCGTCGGCTTGGCGAACTCTCCGAACCGTCCGAGATCGATGCCTTCGGCGCAGAACTCATCGACCGCTTCGGCCCGCTGCCGATGGAGGTCCAGCATCTCCTCAAGGTCGTCTACATCAAGGGGCTTTGCCGGGTCGCCAATGTTGAAAAGCTCGATGCCGGCCCGAAGGGCGTCGTCATCCAGTTCCGCAACAAGGAATTCCCGAACCCGGCGGCTCTTGTCGGCTATATCGGCAAGCAGGGTTCCATGGCCAAGATCCGTCCTGACCAGAGCGTCTTCCTGATGCGCGACCTGCCGCAGCCGGAGCGCCGGCTTGTCGCCGCCGCGCAGATCATGACCCAGCTTGCCGGTTTCGCGAAGGGTTGAGGCCCGTGGTCGAAACACAGAAAAAAACCGGATGGTCAGTGGAACCATCCGGCTTGAACACTGGGGTCATTCAGCTTTCAAAACTTACTTCGCAGCGCCGGCAGCGAACTTCATGTTGCGCGCGCTGATGCGACGAACGTTGCGCTGTTCGCCAATGATGGCGATCGTCGCAATCATTCCTACGGGAACGATAACGGAAAGGATCATGTGTACTGCAAACATTTCGTCACCTCATTTGCTCGGGCGCCGAATGGGAGATCCCAGCGCCATTGGTGACAGTTTTATTGCATCGCAACTGAAACCAGCTTGAACGGCTCGTTCATCTGGCGTTCAGAAAACTCCGCAACCTCGCGATGGTCGACAAAAGAAAAAGCCGGATGGGGCAGGGAACCCATCCGGCTTCGACTTTAAGGCTGGAGGCCTTGGAAAATTCAGAATACGGGGCGATTGTACCCGTTTTGCGCGTCTTCGCCGTTCACTTCTTCGTGACGCATTGCAACAATAGTTGCAGCAAAGGAAGCCGTGAACATCGCGGCGATCAATCCGGCGAGGGCAGACATGATGAGCATTTCAGTTCTCCTTCAGGGTCCGTATCCGGTTTATCGTACGGTTCCGCCGGGTTGACGCTGTTACAAAGCTGGCAATCCGCTCTCTTAGTTCTGTCCCGAAATGGCTTCCGAGAAGCAACTCAAGTCCAAGTGCGGCAATTGCTGCGCCTATCATCAACACGGCAAGCATTTCCAAATCCTCAACGCCAGGACTTCAATTTGGTTCCATCCGGCTTTCTTGATCCGGTATGGTTGACAGATTATGAGAGCCGGCCTGAAGCGCTCTTGAATGGCGCATTCATACCGTGTTCAGGTTCGGGAACCGGCCTCGACAGGCCATTTTGCTTGCAGCCGGGCGGCATCCGTGACAAAAGGCGGCGAACATTCTTGGGACTCCGATGACCGTTGCTTTCTATCCAGGTTCATTCGATCCGATGACCAACGGTCATCTCGATGTACTTCTGCAATCGCTGAACTTGTGTGAGCGCGTGATCGTCGGCATCGGCATTCATCCCGGCAAGGCGCCGCTCTTCACATTCGAGGAACGGGCGGACCTGATCCGCAGTTCCGTGCGAGCGGCACTGCCCGAGGCAGAGGCGCGGATCGAGGTGATCTCCTTTGGCAATCTGGCCGTCGATGCGACCCGTCAGGCCGGCGCTTCGGTCCTGATCCGCGGGCTGCGCGACGGAACCGATCTGGACTATGAAATGCAAATGGCCGGCATGAACAGCCAGATGGCGCCCGACATCCAGACGGTCTTCGTGCCTGCAGGGGCAACCTCGCGGCCCATTACCGCCACATTGGTCAGGCAGATCGCGCTCATGGGCGGCGATGTCAGTGCCTTCGTTCCTGGCGCCGTTCTCAAAGCGCTCACCGCCAAGACGGCGCGCACCTGATTTTCACTTCACGGAGCTTCCATGAAACTGTCTCACATCCTTGCAGCCGGCCTCGTTTCGATTGCTGCCTTTTCGGCTTCCATTGCCCGCGCGGCAGACGAATACCTGACCATTCAGCTGAAGGATGGCCCGGTTGTCATCAAGCTGATGCCCGAAGTTGCTCCGAACCATGTGAAGCGACTGGAAGAGCTGGCCAAGAAGGGCGAGTATGACGGCGTCGTCTTTCACCGCGTGATCGACGGGTTCATGGCGCAAACCGGAGACGTGCAATACGGAAATTCCGCCAAGAACTACCAGCCGAAGATGGCCGGCATGGGTGGCTCCAGCCTTCCAGACCTGAAGGCTGAGTTCTCGAAGGTTCCCTTCGAGCGCGGCACGGTCGGCATGGCCCGTTCGCAAGACCCCGATTCTGCCAACTCGCAGTTCTTCATCATGTTCGCCCCGGGCTCCTTCCTCAATGGCCAGTACACGGTCGTCGGAAAGGTCGTTTCCGGCATGGAATTCGTCGACAAGATCAAGCGCGGCGAAGGCAGCAATGGCGAAGTTTCCAACCCCGACAAGATGATCAAGGTGACGGTCGGCAAGCCCTGACCGGCTGCCCTTGTCGCAAACCATTAGACTGAAGGAGAGAACCCATGGCCGAGATCAAGGATCCGGAAAACACAATCATCATGGAAACGACCAAGGGTAAGGTCGTCATCCAGCTTCTGCCGGATCTGGCCCCCGGCCATGTCGCGCGCATCAAGGAACTGGCTCGCGAAGGCGCTTACGATGGCGTCGTCTTCCACCGTGTGATCGAAGACTTCATGGCCCAAACGGGCGACGTGAAGTTCGGCAAGACGGGCGGCAAGGACTTCAACCCGGCCCGCGCCGGCATGGGCGGCTCGGAAAAGCCGGATCTGAAGGCCGAGTTCTCCAACATGAGCCACGTGCGCGGCACCTGCTCGATGGCCCGTTCGCAGAACCCGAACTCCGCCAACTCGCAGTTCTTCATCTGCTTCACCGACGCACCGTGGCTGAACCGCCAGTATTCCGTCTGGGGTCAGGTCATCGAAGGTATGGACAATATCGACAAGATCGAGCGCGGCGAACCCGTTCGCAATCCGGACACGATCACTTCGATGAAGGTCGCTGCCGACGTCTGATCGCCTCCGGCGACATCAAAATGGCGCCCCGGCCTTTGCTGCCGGGGCGTTTTCATGTTTAAGGCGTCCGCAATCGCCCAAAGTTTTGACAAGTGCCATGCGTGTAGACCTGTTCGACTTCGACCTGCCTGAGGAAAACATTGCGCTGCGGCCTGCCGATCCGCGCGACAGCGCGCGCATGCTCGTCGTCAACGCCAATGCCGATCCGGTTCTCTCCGACAATAGTGTGCTCGATCTGCCTAACTTCCTTCAGCCCGGCGATGCGCTGGTCTTCAATGACACCAAGGTCATTCCGGCGCAGCTCGAAGGCTTCCGGACCCGCGAAGGCGGCGAGGGGGCGAGCATTTCCGTCACGCTGCACATGCGCGTCGACGGTGCCCGCTGGAAGGCCTTTGCCCGTCCGGCAAAGCGCCTCAAGCCCGGCGACCGTATCCAGTTTGGCCATGCCGGCGAGACCTGCATGCTCGGCACGCTCGACGCGACCGTCGAGGCGCGCGATGAGGCGGAAGTCACGCTACTCTTCGATCTCTCCGGCCCTATGCTGGACGAGGCGATCTTCTCCGCCGGTCACATTCCGCTGCCGCCCTATATCGCGGCCAAGCGTGCCGAGGACGACAAGGACAAGACCGACTACCAGACCATTTACGCGCGCGAGAACGGCGCAGTCGCAGCCCCGACTGCCGGCCTGCATTTTACCCCGCGCCTTTTCGATGCGCTCGACAAGCGCGGCATAGAACGGCATTTCGTGACGCTGCATGTCGGCGCCGGCACCTTTCTGCCTGTGAAGGCCGACGACACGGCAGACCACAAGATGCACGAGGAGCGCGGATATGTGAGCGCCGAGACCGCAGCGGCCCTGAACGCCGTTCGCGCCCGCGGCGGTCGCATCGTCTCTGTCGGCACGACCTCGTTGCGCCTCCTCGAAAGCGCCGCCCGCGAGGATGGCGTCATCGAGGCCTGGTCCGGCGCGACAGATATCTTCATCACGCCCGGCTACCGCTTCCGCGCCATCGACGTGCTGATGACCAATTTCCACCTGCCGAAATCGACGCTCTTCATGCTCGTCTCCGCCTTTGCCGGCTTCGAGACCATGCATGCGGCCTATGAACACGCGATCGAAAACGGCTACCGCTTCTATTCCTACGGGGATTCGAGCCTGCTATTCAGGAACGACCGATGAGCCAAGCCTTTCAATTCCAGCTCAAGAACACGGACGGCAAGGCGCGCCTTGGCCAGATTTCCATGCCGCGCGGCGAGATCCGCACGCCCGCCTTCATGCCGGTCGGCACGGTCGGCACGGTCAAGGCCATGTATCTCGACCAGGTCCGCGATCTCGGCGCCGATATCATTCTCGGCAATACTTATCACCTGATGCTGCGTCCGGGTGCTGAACGCGTCGCGCGTCTCGGCGGCCTGCACAATCTCATCCGCTGGGAAAAGCCGATCCTCACCGATAGCGGCGGCTTCCAGGTCATGTCGCTCTCCGGCCTGCGCAAGCTCGATGAACAGGGCGTCACCTTCAAGAGCCATGTTGACGGCTCCCTGCACCACATGTCGCCGGAACGATCGATCGAGATTCAGGGCCTGCTTGATAGCGATATTCAGATGCAGCTCGACGAATGCGTGGCGCTGCCCGCCGAACGCAAGGAAATCGAACGCGCCATGGAAATGTCGGTGCGCTGGGCCGAACGCTGCAAGGTCGCCTTCGGCAACCAGCCCGGCAAGGCGATGTTCGGCATCGTGCAGGGCGGCGACCAGCCGGACTTGCGCGTCCGCTCGGCCGAAGCGCTGAAGGCGCTCGATCTCAAGGGCTATGCCATCGGCGGTCTCGCTGTCGGCGAGCCGCAGGCAGTCATGCTTCAGATGCTGGAGACGACGCTGCCCGTGCTCCCCAACGAAAAGCCCCGCTATCTCATGGGTGTCGGCACGCCCGAAGACATCCTGAAATCGGTCGCTGTCGGCGTCGACATGTTTGACTGCGTCATGCCGACCCGCTCCGGCCGCCACGGCCTCGCCTTCACGCGCCGCGGCAAGGTGAACATCCGCAACGCCCGCCATGCCGAGGATCTGCGCCCGCTCGACGAAGCCTCGTCCTGCCCGGCCTCGCGCGACTATTCCCGCGCCTATCTGCACCATCTCGTCCGCGCCAACGAGGCGCTGGGCGGCATGCTGCTCTCCTGGCACAATCTCGCCTACTATCAGGAACTGATGCAGGGCATCCGCGCGGCGATCGCCGAAAATCGCTTTGCCGACTTCTATGCGGAAACGATGGAGAACTGGGCGAGGGGTGACATCGACCCGGTCTGAGTTAACCGTGTTTTGCAGTAAATCCGCTGTGAATTTGACAATCCGCCTCTCCGAAGGAATAGTTCGACCGTCCTTTTTAACTGTTCGCTAACCATACCGAGAAAGAAGCTGTCTCTGTTGCCCCTTTGCTTGGGCAATCTGCCTCTTTCCCGTCATGTTTAAGGAACAGTTAGATTAAAAGGCGGCATAAGCCGGCGGCGCGGGACAGGATGCGTCGTCGTCGAACCCGCAAACGTTTTTGTACTGTGTAGCGTTGCAAGGGGACAATCGAGTATGGTGGATCGCCGCGTCAAAACCGGACTGCGTCTGTTCGCGCTTTCGTTGACCATGGGTTCTCTGGCAGCTTGCGGAACAACGACCGCCACCAAAACCTCATCCAGGCACGGCAAGGAATATTTCGCGGAATCGAAATATGGCGTGAAGGCCAGTCCGCGGGTGGTTTTCCATGGTCCGGTTCCCAAGGGTGGCGGTCGTGAGATGGTGGGCAAGCCCTATGTCGTCAAGGGACAGGTCTACTACCCGAAGGAAGATCGCAACTATGATCGCGTTGGCTATGCCTCCTGGTATGGCTCCGCCTTCCACGGCCGCTACACCGCCAACGGCGAAATATACGACACGAGCGCCCTGACGGCGGCTCATCCGACATTTCCGCTGCCGAGCTATGCCCGCGTCACCAACATGTCAAACGGTGCCTCCATCATCGTGCGCGTCAATGACCGCGGTCCTTATGAACGTGGCCGCATCATCGACCTTTCCAGCAAGACGGCAGAAATGCTGGACATGAAGGGGCACGGCACTGCGAAGGTGCGCGTCCAGTATGTTGGCCGGGCCCGCATGGATGGCCAGGATCAGGCCTTCCTGATGGCATCCTATATTCCGAAGGGTAGCCGTGGGATCCCGAGCCAGGTTGCTCCTGGCGTGATGGTCGCTTCCAACGACGACCGGCTGCCCGCCAGCGCCATGCCCGCTCGGATGCAGATGCACGTTTCTGCGCCTGTGCCGGTTGAGGCGCCGACCCCCAAGCGCGCGCCCATGCTCGCCCTGGACGAGCAGGCGCGGGAGCCGATCCCGTTCCAGGTCCAGTCTCCCGCCTTCGTGCTCCTGCCGGAAGTGGGCCCCATCCCGCGCATTCGCCCCGGCTCGATGCAGCTTGCCGCAGGTCGTGACCGAAGCCTTGCGTCAGGCTATGTCAATGTCGAGGAACGCTCTGGCGCCAACGCGCCTTTCCGGGCATTGGTCGCGGAAAGATATGAATTGAATGCGGACAAGATTCGCGCATCCTATATGAGCAATAACGGCGGCTGAGGCGGCGAGAGATCCGATCCGCCCTCCGATTGGAATGAAACAGGGCGGCGACAATGAAAACCTCCGCAAAGGCTGCTTGCATCCTGACGGCGATCGTCGGATTTTGGCTGGCGGTGTTCACGACGGCCTTCGCCGGTGAGCCCATCGCCACCAAGGCCAAGCAGGTCTTCATGATCGAGGCCGAAACCGGTACGATCCTCCTCAACAAGAATGCCGATCAGCTGGTTCAGTCTGCTTCGCTCATGAAGCTCATGACAGCGGATTATGTTTTTCATCTTCTCGAAACGAACTCGCTCAGCCTCGACACGGAGTATACGGTCTCAGAACACGCTTGGCGCACGGGTGGAGCGCTTTCTCGAACCTCCACCATGTTTGCCGCGCTGAAGTCGCGCATCAGGGTCGAGGACCTGCTGAAGGGTTTGATCGTGCAGCAGGCGAACGACGCCTGCATCATCCTGGCCGAAGGCATTTCGGGAAGCGATGCGGCGTTCACCGAAAAGCTCAACGCGCGCGCCAGGGAAATCGGATTGAAGAAATCCACCTTCGCGAATGCTTCGGGGCTTCCGGACCCGGGGAACCGAATGACGATGCGCGAGCTGGTCATGCTGTCGCGCGACCTGCACGACAACTACCCGGAATATTTCCCGTATTTCGCCATGCGCGAGTTCGAATGGAACAAGATCAAGCAGCGCAACCGCTATCCGCTCTTTGCGAGCGTCGAGGGCAGCGATGGCTTTGCCACGGGGTATTCCGAAGAGGATGGCTATGGGATCGTGGCGACCGTGGAACGAAACGGCGTCAGGCTCTACCTTGCAATGAGTGGCCTCTCGAGCCCGAAGGAGCGGGAGGACGAGGCGCGCAACATCCTGGAATGGGGGCTGAGCGCCTTTGAAAGGCGCCAGATCTTTGCCGCAGGCGAAGTGATCGGCGACGTACCGGTATACGGAGGCGCTGATTCGCATGTTCCGGTTGCCGCAAAAACGCCTGTTGCGATCTTTCAGGACAAGAGATTGCCCGATCGCGTGACTGCGCGCATTGCGTATGACTGGCCTTTCAAGGCGCCGGTGGAAAAAGGCGCAAAGGTGGGCGCGCTCAGACTGTACAACGGCGAGGAAGTACTGCAGGAAGTGCCTGTTTACGCGCAGAACGACGTGGGCGGCGGTTCACTCCTGGGCCGCGCACTTGACGCGGTGTGGGAGCTGCTGTTCTTCTGGCTCTGAAATGGATAGCGGGCAACGCAAGCCCGATCGGGAAAAGGCTTTGGCGGCAAACAACGGATTGTTCGTGACATTCGAAGGTGGCGAGGGCGCTGGCAAGTCGACGCAGATTCGGCTGCTCGCGGAGCGCCTGCGCGCCTCCGGTTACGACGTGGTTACGACTCGCGAACCGGGGGGGTCCGCGGGCGCTGAAGCCGTTCGACACGTCATCCTGAGCGGAGCGGCGGAAGAGTTCGGCGTGCGCATGGAAGCCATCCTTTTCGCCGCAGCCCGCAATGACCATGTCGAGGAGTTGATCAAGCCGGCGCTGTCCGCCGGTTCCGTGGTGCTGTGCGATCGCTTCATGGATTCCTCCCGCGTCTATCAGGGTGTGACCGGCAACCTGCCGCATGATTTCGTCGCCAACCTCGAACGCGTCGCCATCAACGGAACCGTTCCCGACTGCACCATCATCTTCGATCTGCCCGCAGAGGTGGGGCTTGCCCGAGCCCGCAGGCGTCTTGATGCAATCGACAGGGATGCGACACCGGACCGCTTCGAGAGGGAAGAGCTCGAAACGCACAAGACGCGTCGCGAAGCCTTTCTCGATATCGCCGCCGCCGAACCCTTCCGTTGCCGCATTGTCGACGCCTCCGGCGAGGTGGAAGCGATCGCGGAGGCGGTTTACCGGATCGTCGAGCCGATGCTGCCCATTCGCAGCCGCTCCGCCAGCAGCAGGGCGAGTGCAGCGCGATGAGCGGTGCGGAAGACGGCATCCTGGATGGCGCGCGCCCACCCGCCGAAACACTCGCGCTGTTCGGTCATGATGCAGCGCTGGCATTTCTCGGGCGGGCCTATCGGTCCGGAAAGAGTCACCATGCCATTCTCATCGAAGGCCCTGAAGGAATTGGCAAGGCAACACTGGCGTTTCGGTTCGCCAATCACGTCCTGGCGCATCCCGACGCGGAGTCTGCTCCCGCGATGATTGCGCCACCGGATCCCGGCTCCGCGCATTTCCGCCAGGTGGCTTCCGGTGCTTCCCACAATCTCATCCACCTCACGCGGCCTTTCGACGAAAAGGCCGGACGGTTCAAGAGCGCGATTACCATTGACGAGGTTCGGCGGGCAGGACGATTTTTCGCCCAGACGTCCGGTTCCGACAACTGGCGCATCGTTATCGTCGATGCGGCGGATGACCTGAACCGCAATGCCGCCAATGCGATCCTGAAAATGCTGGAGGAGCCGCCGAAGCGCGCAATGTTCCTGGTATTGACGCATGCGCCCGGAAGGCTGCTGCCAACCATCCGCTCTCGATGCCTTCCCCTGCCGCTGCGTCCACTGTCCGATTCGGACCTCGAAAGCGCACTGAAGGCACTCGGCTTTGAGATCAACCCGCAAAGCCGTGCAGCATTGTTCGCCCAGGCCGGTGGCAGCGTTTCGGAGGCTCTGAAGCTGGTCAACTATGGCGGCCTGGAGATCCTCAATGCCTTCGAGAATGTTCTCTCGCAATCGGCCGGCGGGCAGCAGCGCCAGGAGCTGATCAAGCTTGCCGAGGCTCTCTCGTCCAAGGGAAGCGAGACGATCTTCGCCTTCTTCACCGACAACCTCATCCGTCGCATCGAAGGGGATGCGCGTGCAGCGGCGCTGAGACACGACCTCCACGGAGCCGCACGCATGTCCGAGCTCTCGTCGGCCCTGAAAGAGCGGATAGCCACCTCCGTGGCCTATAATCTTGACCGCAAGCAGATCGTCATGAACGCGGTAGAATCCTACCTGCAAGGCTAGCCAGATCGTTTCCGCGATTCCTGGAAACATCGGACGGACGGTCTATCTCCTGGTTTTCGCGCTATCACGGACGCGAAACCGGTTTCACCCGCTGGAATGACGTTAGAAAAGCATCTTCAGGCCTGCAGCGGCGAGCACGATGGCGAGTGCCGGTCGCAGGTACTGATCTGGCAGCCGCGGGGCCAAAAGACTGCCGGCGACCACGCCGGGGATCGACCCCAGCAACAATGCTGACAGCATCAACGGCTTCACCTCACCCAGATACCAATAGCCCGCGCCCGCGATCAGCGTCAGAGGCACGGCGTGCACGATATCCGACCCGACGAGATCGCTGAGCTTGAGCGCCGGGTAAAGGATCAGCAGGATCGTCACGCCCATGGCTCCGGCGCCGACGGAAGAGGCCGTAACGAGCATCCCCAGCGCAAAGCCGAGGATCGTGGTCGCAATCGCTCGCTGGGTATCCGTCAGTGGCGCGCGCGCGCGTTGGATATTCAGCGAAAGCCTCACGATCATGGGTCGCAGGGCGAGGACGAGCGCGACAATGACAAGTACGATTCCCAGAATCAGCGTCAGCATCTTGGACTGTGCGCCATGGTCCACCCCGGAAATGAAGTAGAGCGTGAGAAAGGCCGCCGGAACGCTGCCGAGACCAAGCGCGCGGACGATTTTCCAGTCGATTGTTCCCTTCCATCCATGAATCCCGGTGCCGACGATCTTCGTCGCGGCGGCAAACAGGAGATCGGTTCCCACCGCTGAGGCCGGGTGCACGCCAAAGACGAGCACCAGGATCGGAGTCATCAGGGATCCTCCGCCGACGCCGGTCAGGCCGATGAGAAACCCGACGACAAGGCCGGATAGGGAATAAAGGAGATCAAAACTGTCGGTCGGGCCCAGCGGCTCACCCTCCGGAGAGTTCACCAGCTCCACGCCGGCATCTGCATTTCATTGCGGTTCTGGATAGCCTCCGCAAGCAAGCCCTGTCAACGTATGGCCCGTATGAGAAAAACGGTGGTTTCGTTTGCGGGGAAAGTGGTTTAGAAGCCAGACAACGTTTCAAGGCAGACATCCGGACATGACCGAAAAAGAGCGATTCTACATCACCACGCCGATCTTCTATCCCAATGGCGCGCCGCATATCGGCCACGCCTACACGGCGATCGCGACCGACGTGATGGCGCGCTTCCAGCGTCTAGAGGGCAGGGATGTCCGCTTCCTTTCCGGTACGGACGAGCACGGCCAGAAAATGCAGCAGACCGCCGAGAAGGAGGGGATTACGCCCCTTGCGCTCGCAGACCGCAACTCGGCGGTCTTCCGTGACCTTTTGAAGCGCCTCAATTGCTCGAACGACGACTTCATCCGCACGACCGAAGAACGTCATCGCATCGCGGTGCAGGCTCTGTGGAAGAAGATGGAAGCCAATGGCGACATCTATCTCGACACCTATGGCGGTTGGTATTCGGTCCGGCAGGAAGCCTATTTCGACGAGAGTGAAACGACCGTCGGCACCGATGGCGTTCGTCGCGAACCGCTGGGCTCCCCGGTCGAATGGGTGGAAGAGGAGAGCTATTTCTTCAAGCTCTCCGCCTACGGCGAAAAGTTGCTGGCGTATTACGAGGCGCATCCCGACTTTATCGGGCCATCCGAGCGCCGTAACGAGGTCATTTCCTTCGTGAAGTCCGGCCTCAAGGATCTGTCGGTTTCGCGCACCACCTTCAATTGGGGCATCCCGGTTCCCGGCAACCCGGCGCATGTCATGTATGTCTGGGTGGACGCGCTGACCAACTACATCACCGCAGCCGGTTATCCGGACGAAAATGCGCCGCTGTGGAAATTCTGGCCGGCCGTTCACATCATCGGCAAGGACATCATCCGCTTTCACGCGGTCTACTGGCCGGCCTTCCTCATGTCCGCAGGCGTCGAACTGCCGAAGCGGGTCTACGCACACGGCTTCCTCCTGAACAAGGGGGAGAAGATGTCGAAGTCTGTTGGCAACGTCGTCGACCCCTTCAATCTGATCGATCATTTCGGTCTCGACCAGATCCGTTACTTCTTCATGCGCGAGGTCTCCTTCGGGCAGGACGGCAGCTATAGCGACGAGGCGATTGCCACCCGCATCAATTCCGACCTCGCCAACGGAATCGGCAACCTCGCCAGTCGGTCGCTGTCGATGATCTTCAAGAATTGCGACGGCAAGATTCCCGAATGCGGACCACTGTCGGACGAAGACAAGGCGATGCTTGGACATATCGACGGCGTCATCGACGTCGCGCGCGCAGACATGGGCAATTTCGCAATCCACAAGGCCGTCACCGCGATCATCGCGGCCGTGGCCGAAGGCGACCGTTACTTTGCCGGCCAGGAGCCCTGGGCGCTGAAGAAGACAGATCCGAAGCGCATGGAGACCGTACTTTACGTCACGGCCGAGACCGTGCGTCAGATCGCGATCCTTCTGCAGCCCTTCATGCCGACCTCGTCTGCGAAGCTGCTCGACCTCGTTGCGGTTCCCGCCGACAAGCGTAGCTTCGATGCGCTTGGCGCCGCCGGACGTCTCGTTTCCGGCACCGCCATCGACCAGCCGACGCCAGTCTTCCCGCGCTATGTTGCGCCGGAAGCGAAGGCCTGAACGGAGAGTTCGAACGAATGCTGATCGACACCCATTGCCATCTCGACTTTGCCGATTTCGCGGATGAGCGCGACGCGCTTGTCGCGCGCGCGGGCGAAGCGGGCGTGAAGCAGATGGTGACGATCTCGACCCGGGTCGGCAAATTCGACCAGGTGAAGGCCATAGCTAAGACCTATCCGAATGTCTTCTGCTCCGCCGGCACGCATCCCAACAATGCCGCCGACGAGCCGGATCTACCCGTCGAGGCCTATGTTCAGGCCGCGGCCTATGAAAAATGTGTCGCCATTGGCGAAGCGGGGCTCGACTATCACTACGACTATGCGACGCCGGACGTGCAGAAGCCCGTCTTCCGTCGCCAGATCGAAGCCGCGCGGCAAACGGGCCTGCCGCTGGTCATCCATGCCCGCAGCGCCGATGACGACATGGCTGCTATCCTGAAGGACGAGATGGGAAAAGGCGCTTTCTCCTTCATCCTCCATTGCTTCTCGTCCGGTCCGGAACTCGCCCGCGTCGGCGTCGAGCTTGGCGGCTATGTCTCCTTCTCCGGCATCCTGACCTTTCCTAAGTCGCAGGACCTCCGCGAAATCGCAGCCACCGTGCCGCACGATCGGCTTCTGGTCGAGACGGACGCACCCTATCTCGCACCGAAGCCGTTCCGCGGCAAGCGGAACGAACCGGCCTATGTGGCACATACGGCGTCCGTTCTGGCCGAAACCATCGGTCTTAGCGTTGAGGAAACGGCCCGACTGACGACGGACAATGCATTCCGCTGTTTCTCGCGGATGACGAGGGTCTGACGGCGTGGCGGTCAAGCGGCGGTTCACCATTCTCGGCTGTGCGTCGTCGCCCGGCGTCCCCCGGATCAATGGCGACTGGGGCGTCTGTGACCCTGCGAACCCCAAGAACCGCAGAAAGCGCGCCGCGCTTCTGGTTGAACAGATTGGCCATGACGGCGGCACCACCACGGTTGTCATCGATACGGGGCCGGATTTTCGCGAGCAGATGGTGGCTGCCGGGGTCGCGCATCTGGATGCGGTCGTCTATACCCACGCCCACGCCGATCACCTCCACGGCATCGACGACATACGCGGATATTTTCACGCCCAGCGGCAGCGTATCCCGATCCATGCGGACGCGGCCACGATGGAGCGCATTCGCACCGGATTCGGCTATTGTGTGGAAACGCCCGTGGGCAGCAATTACCCGCCGATTGTCGAACCCTTCCTGATCGAGACCCCGGATGTGCCGATCACGATCTCCGGCGCCGGTGGGCCGATTACCTTCCTGCCGGTCCTGCAGGTGCATGGCGATATCATGTCGCTCGGCTTCAGGGTCGGCGATTTCGCCTATTGCAGCGATGTCAGCGATTTTCCCGAAGGCTCGCACAGCAAGCTCCATGGCCTCGACACCCTGGTCATCGACTGCCTGCAATATCGCTTTCATCCGAGCCACCTGTCGATGGAGCAGGCACTTGGGTGGATTGGGCGTTTCGCGCCGCGCCGCGCGATCCTCACCCACATGCATATTCCGCTCGATTACGACACTGTGCTTGCGGAAACGCCTCCCCATGTCGAGCCCGCCTACGACGGGCTTTGCGTGGAGTATGACGTGTCCGACGAGCTCAGCGGTTGAAATAGGGCGCCAGATTCTTGCGAACGCGATCGAGCACTGGCGCTTCGACCGTCGAAGGATCGAAGGCCTTGCCGGTGATGGCCTCGAACGCCTTCATGTAGACCGCCGAGGTTTCGCGGATCAATTTCTGCGGAATTTCCGGAATTTCATCCTTGTAGGGGTCGCAACGTTCGTTGACCCAGGCGCGCACGAAATCCTTGTCAAAGCTTTCCGGACGCTCGCCCGCCGCGAACCGGGCAGGGTAGCTTTCGGCAATCCAGTATCGGCTTGAATCCGGCGTGTGAATTTCATCGGCGAGAATGATCTTGCCATTCTCGTCCGTGCCGAACTCGTATTTCGTATCGACAAGGATCAATCCACGTTCCGCCGCCATCTGCTGGCCGCGCGCGAAGAGCTTAAGTGCGTAATCCTTCAGCGTTGCCCATTGCTCGGCACTGAGAAGTCCGCGGCTGACGATTTCGTCCGGTGTCAGCGGTTCGTCGTGGCCGCCATCGAAGGCCTTACTGGTCGGCGTGATAATCGCCTCGGGAAGCTTCTGATTAGGCTTCAGCCCCTCCGGCAGCGTGATGCCGTACATGCTCCGCTGGCCGTTCTTGTAAAGCGTGAGGATCGACGTGCTGGTTGTGCCGGCGAGATAGCCACGCACCACGATTTCGACAGGCAGAATATCGAGGCGCTTGCCAATGACGACATTGGGGTCCGGATAGTCGATGACGTGGTTGGGGCAGATGTCGCTCGTTTTGTCGAACCAGTAGCGCGCGATCTGCGTCAGGATCTGCCCCTTGTAGGGGACGCAGGTCAGAATCCTGTCGAAGGCGCTCAACCGGTCCGTGGCAATGATCACGCGGCGATCGCCAGGCAGGTCGTAGTTTTCACGGACCTTACCCTTGTAGTGGTTCGGCAGTTCGGGGATCGTGGCGTCGGCAAGGACGGGCATGTCGGCCATGGGAAATCTTCCGGATGTGTCGCCGGCGCGCCGGCAGATCGTGCCATGCGGGTCTGAAGCTTGAGCACCCGCGTTCTCCTTCGCTCTACTGGTGCGGTCGCGCAAGCGCAAGCCCGGTTTCGCCTCGGCGGATCAGAGAAGCCGGCTTTCACGCAACATTCCTGCCCGCGCCAGCACCGGATAGGCCAGCGAGACCAGAAGCGAATTCACTTCCTTGAGGTCGCGGATCATGTCGATATGGATCGAGCTGCTCTCGAAGCTCTCCTGCGTCCCGCCGCGCAGTCGGCGCATGTGCATTTCCTCGCTCTGCTGAACCATGCGCCGGACGACCTCCTTCCGAGCGGCCAGCTGGCGGGCATATTCCACGTCGGAATTGATCAGCAGATTGAACGCCTGGCGGGCATTCTGAAGCACTTCCGCGTGAAGGTCTTTCAACTCGTCCCAGCCCTGCTCGGAGAACCTGATTTCACGTCCCTGCTTCTTGCGTGCCCGAGTGACCATGTTCTGCGAAATAATGTCGGCGGTCTGTTCGAGCTTGATCGTGACGCTCATGAGCTCGTTACACCGTTCCGAAGACTCACCGTCGAGAATGCTTTCCGAAATCCGTGCCAGATAGAACTTGATGTCGCGGTGCATGCTGTCGATCTCGTCGTCCAGCTGCTCGATCGCGGCCATCTGCGTTTTGTCCGGCCGCTCGAAGAGGTCGATGATGTGAACCAGCATGAGTTCGATCTTGTCACAGAGCGCGACAAGCTCCCGCAGCACATTGTTCGCGGCCCGATGTGGGTCGGCGAGTTCATTCGGATTCAGCGCCGAAAGGCGTGTGTCGATGACCCTTTCGGGCGGGGCAGGGCGAACAAGTACACGGGTGAGAACTTCGCTGATCCTGTTGACGACAAAGAGGCTCGCAAGTACCGTCACACCATTGAAGATCAGATGGCAAACGACGATCTTGTTGCCGGTGGTGCCGCCGATCCAGTCAAGCGAGACCGGGTGAAGCAGGTCAAGAACCAGCGCCCCCGTGGTCGTGACACCGCGTATCAGCATTTTTCCCAGGGGAATGACACGCCCCTCCGACGGACCGCCGCGCGTCAGAACGGCAGCAACAACGGCGGCACCGAAATTGACACCGAGCACCAGTGGCAAAACCAGTTCGTTGGGAATGACGCCGCGGTCGGCAAGCGACGCGAAGAGCAGGATTGCGGCGACGCTGGAGTGAAAGAGCCAGGCAACGATGCCCGCCAGCAGAAATGCCGTGATCCAGTCCTGTCGAAGATAATCGATGACGACCGGCAGAAGACTGCTTTCATTCAGTGGCGCGGCAGCCTCCGCGATCATGTGCAGGGACAGCACCAGCAGGCCAAGTCCGAAGAGGATGCGTCCCGCCTGGCGCCATCCACGTGCCTCGGTTGCCCGGAACGCCACCGTTCCGGCAACGAGAAGGATCGGTACCAGTAAAGAGAGGTCGTGGCGCAGGATCCGAACCACTAAGGCGGAGCCCAGATCGGCACCCAGCAATGTTGCAATGCCGATCGCGTTGCTAATGTAGCCGCTGGCCGAAAACCCGGAAACGATCAAGGCAACAGCCGTGGAACTCTGCAGCAGAATGGCCATGGCAAAGCCTGCACCGGCGGCCGTGACGCGGTTGCCGAGCGCCAGCCGGAGCTTGCGGCGCAGCAGGTCGCCATAGGCGCGTTCGACGCCGGTTCTCACCATGCGAGTCGCCCAGAGCAGCATGGCAACTGCTCCGGCGAGATTGATGAGAACAACGGTTCCTGTCATGGCACTGCCTGAATGCGCGGACAAAGCGTCCGCATTTTTCACGCATCATGCGCCGGAAAAGCGGCGCGCAATTGCGCGATAACGACACCCCTCATCGCAACATGTCACTTTCATGACGATTTGCAATCGCCGGGAGGATTTCAGCCCACCCGCCGTTGCATCTCCATGGCGCCCATGGGGGCATTTACCTTGCCGCCGGTAATGAAATAGGCAAAGACATCGTGCGGCGCAGGCGAGGGCGCACTTTCAGGGGCGAGTTCCGGAAGGTTCTCGGGAATGCACCCAGCAGAGTAGGCCTTCAGCCGCTTCGCCCAGGGATCGAAGGCATCATCCGGGTAGCAGTGAGGATTCTCGTCCTCGCCCTTCTGAAGCCGCAGATAGACGAAGTCGCCGGTAACATCGGCAATCATGGGATATTCGGCATGGTCCGCAACGACGCAGGCCATCTTGTGGCGTCGCAGCAGATCCACAAATTCACCAGTCACAAAAGACGGATGCCTCACTTCAACAACATGCTGGAGCTTAACGCCGTCCTGCTTCTCTGGAAGCAATGAAAGAAAGGCGCCGAAGTCGTCCGGGTCGAACTGCTTCGTCGGCATAAACTGCCAGAGAATAGGTCCGAGCTTCGGCCCAAGCTCCGTGATCCCGGAGGTCACGAACTTCATGACCGACTCGCTGCCCTCCGCCAGAACGCGCCTGTTCGTGCAGAACCGACTCGCCTTCAGCGAGAAGACGAAACCCTCCGGCGTTTCAGCCGCCCATTTGGCAAAGGTTGCAGGCTTCTGGCTCGAATAATAGGTGCCGTTGACCTCAATGGCGCGCAGCTTGCTGCTGGCAAACGACAGTTCGTCCTTGGCCTTGAGCTTTTCCGGGTAGAAATGGTTCTTCCACGGATCGAATGTCCAACCGCCAATGCCTGTGCGGATCGTTCCGGTCTCAGTCATTGGCAGATGCTCCTTTATTTATTCGGCCGCCTGATTGCGTCGAACTGGCCGGCGTGCCAGCAGTTCCTTGAGGAAGTGCCCGGTATGCGAGGCCTCGACCTTCACAATATCTTCGGGCGTGCCTTCAGCCACGATCCGCCCGCCGCCATCGCCGCCTTCCGGACCGAAATCAAGGATCCAGTCGGCCGTCTTGATCACTTCGAGATTGTGCTCGATAACGATGACCGAATTGCCCTGATTGACCAGTTCGTGCAGCATTTCCAGAAGCTTGGCGACATCGTGGAAATGTAGACCGGTGGTCGGTTCGTCGAGGATATAGAGCGTGCGCCCGGTCGAGCGTTTTGACAGCTCCTTGGCCAGCTTCACGCGCTGCGCCTCACCGCCCGAGAGCGTATTGGCCTGCTGACCGACTTTGATATAACCGAGGCCGACATCGAAGAGCGCCTGCAGTTTGTCGCGCACCGAGGGCACAGCATCAAAGAATTCGACGCCTTCCTCCACCGTCATGTCGAGCACATCGGCAATCGACTTGCCCTTGAAATGTACGTCCAGCGTCTCGCGATTATAGCGCTTGCCGTGGCAGACATCGCAGGTGACATAGACGTCGGGAAGGAAGTGCATCTCGATCTTGATCACACCATCGCCCTGGCAGGCCTCGCAGCGGCCGCCCTTGACGTTGAATGAGAAGCGGCCAGGCTGGTAGCCGCGCGCCTTCGCCTCCGGCAGGCCGGCGAACCAGTCTCGGATGGGCGTGAAGGCGCCGGTATAGGTGGCGGGGTTGGAGCGCGGCGTGCGGCCGATGGGTGACTGGTCGATATCGATGACCTTGTCGATATGCTCGAACCCGTCGATGCGATCGTGTTCCGCGGGATGCTCGCGTGCGCCCATGATGCGCCGCGCCGCCGCCTTGTAGAGCGTTTCGATCAGGAAGGTGGACTTGCCGCCGCCCGAGACACCCGACACGGCCGTGAAAACGCCGAGCGGGATCGAGGCGGTGATATCCTTGAGATTGTTGCCACGCGCGCCATGAACCTTGATTTCCTTGCCCTTCTTCGGCTTGCGCCGGGTTTCGGGCACGGCGACGCCGAGTTCGCCGGTCAGATATTTGCCGGTGAGCGATTTGGGGCTCGCCATGATGTCGGCAGGCGTGCCCTGCGCAATGACCTGGCCGCCATGAATGCCGGCGGCAGGGCCGATATCGACCACGTAATCCGCCGTCAGGATCGCGTCCTCGTCATGCTCTACGACAATGACCGTATTGCCGATATCGCGCAGATGTTTCAGGGTATCGAGCAGCCGCGCATTGTCACGCTGGTGCAGGCCGATAGAGGGCTCGTCGAGCACGTAGAGTACGCCCGTCAGCCCGGAACCGATCTGCGAGGCAAGCCGGATGCGCTGGCTTTCGCCGCCCGACAGCGTGCCGGAATTGCGCGACATGCTCAAATATTCCAGGCCCACGTCGTTGAGGAAGCGCAGCCGCTCGCGGATTTCCTTCAGGATACGCACCGCAATCTCGTTCTGCTTTGCGGACAGATGCGCAGGCAGATCCTCGAACCAGTTGCGCGCATTGCGGATCGACATCTGGGTGACTTCACCGATATGCAGGCCGGCGATCTTCACCGCCAGCGCCTCGGGTTTCAGGCGGAATCCGTTACAAGCCGGGCAGGGGCTGTCGGCCATGAAGCGCTCGATCTCTTCGCGCGCCCAGGCGCTGTCGGTTTCCTTCCAGCGACGCTCCAGATTGGTCACGACGCCCTCGAATGTCTTTTCGGTTGTGTAGGCGCGAGAACCGTCCTTGTACTCGAACTTGATCTTCTCCTTCGTGCCGAAGAGGATCGCATTTTGAGCCTCGTCGGGCAGGTCCGACCATTTCTGGCCGAGCTTGAAGCCATAATGCTTCCCAAGCGCTTCGAGCGTCTGGCCGTAATAGGGCGAGGAAGATTTCGCCCAAGGCGCAATCGCGCCGTCGCGCAGCGTCCGATGTGGCTCGGGCACGATCAATTGCGGGTCGATCTTCTGCTGGAAGCCAAGGCCGTCGCAGGTCGGGCAGGCGCCGAACGGATTGTTGAACGAGAACAGGCGCGGCTCAATTTCCGGGATCGTGAAGCCGGAGACCGGGCAGGCAAATTTCTCAGAGAAAAGAACGCGTTCGTGGGTTTCGTTGAGAGACTTGTTCGCCGAGCCGCCGGCCGAGGTTTCCTCGGGCGGTAACGGCTTGTCGGCAAATTCGGCAATCGCCAGCCCGTCCGCGAGCTTGAGGCATGTCTCCAGACTGTCGGCGAGGCGCGACGCCATGTCTGCCCGCACAACGGCACGGTCGACGACCACATCGATGTCGTGCTTGTACTTCTTGTCGAGCGCCGGCGCGTCCGCGATCTCGTAGAACTGGCCATCGATCTTGACGCGCTGGAAGCCCTTCTTCATCAGCTCCGCGAGTTCCTTCTTGTACTCGCCCTTGCGACCCCGCACCATCGGCGCGAGGATGTAAAGACGTGTGCCCTCGGGAAAGGCAAGAATTCGGTCCACCATCTGACTGACGGTCTGGCTTTCGATCGGCAGGCCGGTGGCCGGCGAATAGGGCACCCCAGCGCGGGCAAAGAGCAGGCGCATGTAGTCGTAGATTTCCGTGACCGTGCCGACCGTCGAGCGCGGGTTGCGCGACGTTGTCTTCTGCTCGATCGAAATGGCCGGAGAAAGGCCGTCGATCTGGTCGACATCTGGCTTCTGCATCATCTCGAGGAACTGACGTGCATAGGCTGACAGGCTCTCGACATAGCGCCGCTGGCCCTCCGCGTAGATCGTGTCGAAAGCGAGTGACGATTTGCCCGAGCCGGACAGGCCGGTCATCACGATCAGCTTGTTGCGCGGCAGATCGAGATCGATCCCCTTCAGATTGTGCTCGCGCGCGCCGCGAATGGAAATCGTCTTCAGTTCACTCATGGGATCCACCGGCTAGAAGGGGAGATGACGCCTTATGCCGAATTTACGGCGGGCCTGTCGAGCCAGATCAGCCGCTTCGCGCCGCCTTGCCCAAACTCATGTCCCGAATCTGTTGACAATCATTAACAAGTTCAATAGAACAAATAAAGAACATTCTTCGGGAGGCCAGATTTATTCGGCGAGGATGATAAAGGGCAACACACTGACAGTTCTTGGCAGCATGTCCGAAGTGTGTGGGAAATGAGCTGTGGATTGGCTTTGTCGGCGGGGGCAAAGCCTCGCTGCAGGGTTTAAGATGGCAAATCTTTCGGGCAGGAAGAGCCCGGCAACGATCTTTCAGAACAGGGTTTGGTAGCATGGCTGGCAGCGTGAACAAGGTTATCCTCATCGGCAACGTCGGAGCCGATCCCGAAATCCGTCGCACGCAGGACGGCCGCCCGATCGCCAACCTACGCATTGCGACATCGGAACAGTGGCGCGACCGCAATTCCGGCGAACGCAAAGAGAAGACGGAATGGCACAGCGTCGTCGTCTTCAACGAAGGCCTCTGCAAGGTCGTCGAACAGTATGTCAAGAAGGGCGCCAAGCTCTATATCGAGGGCGCGCTGCAGACCCGCAAGTGGCAGGACCAGAACGGTAATGACCGTTATTCGACGGAAGTCGTTCTCCAGGGCTTCAACTCGACGCTGACCATGCTTGACGGTCGCGGCGAAGGCGGCGGCCGCGGCCAGGGTGGCGATTTCGGCGGTGATTATGGCGGCGGCAACGATTACGGTTCGTCGGCACCCGCGCCGCGCGGTGGTGGCGGTGGACGCGGCTCGTCGCAGCCGGCCGGCAATTTCTCGCGTGATATGGACGACGACATCCCGTTCTGATCGCCGCCAGCTTGCCGGGCCCTGATCCAGTATATGAGGAGGCCGCCAACTGATGGCGCAGCGCATTTCCAATGTCGCGTTGATCGTTCGCGATTACGACGAGGCGATCGCCTTCTACTGCGGTGTCCTCGGCTTCGAGTTGCAGGAGGACACCTATCAGCCGGAACAGGACAAGCGCTGGGTGGTCGTGCGCCCGCGCGATGTCGCCGGCAACAGCGGGACCGGCATTGTGCTTGCCCGTCCCTCCAATGCAGCGCAGGAGCCCTTCGTCGGCCAGCAGGGCGGCGGCCGGGTCTTCATGTTTCTGGCGACCGACGATTTCGACCGTGACTTCACCGATTATCGCGCCAAGGGCGTCGCGTTCGTGCGCAAGCCGCAGGTCATGCCTTACGGGAAAGTGGCGGTCTTTTCAGACCTCTACGGCAATCTCTGGGATCTTGTGCAGTTCAGCAACGGTCATCCGCTGGCCGTTTCGAGCCGCTGAACGGTTCAGAGTACCGACTTCAATCCGTCGATCACGAACTGCACCGAAAGGGCGGCCAGCAGCACGCCCAGCAGTCGCGTCAGGATGGCGCGGCCCGAACGGCCGAGGAAGCGGTCGATGCGGCTGGCAACCGTCAGCGAGACCAGCACCAGCATGATGCAGATGCCGATGACTCCGATCAGTTCGATCCGGTCGACCGGCGTGCGAAAGGAGCCGGCAAGCAGGATCGTTGCGGAGATAGCACCGGGACCGGCGATCAGGGGAAGGGCGAGCGGGAAGACCGAGAGGTTATGCACATGGTCCTCAACGACCGCCGTCTCCGAACTCTTCTGCTTGCGTGCCTCGCGGCGGTCGAAGATCATCTCGAATGAAATCGCAAAGAGCAGCAGGCCGCCCGCTATCCGGAACGCGCCGATGGAGATACCCATTGTGTTGAGGATCGCTTCGCCAGCGATCGCAAAGACGGTCAGGATACCAAAGGCGATCAGCGCGCCGCGCAGCGCTGTGCGGCGGCGTTCAAGCCCGCTCATGCCATGTGTCAGCCCCAGAAAAATCGGGGCCAGACCCGGCGGATCAATGGTCACGACCAGCGTCGTGAACGCGTTGACCAGTTGCTCGTATCCCGCCATGTCTTCCCCCGATCGGCTATTTTGCCCGGCAAGGTGCGCCCTTTGTCCCGACCTTGATCGCAGATTACCGAAAGTTTCAAGCTTTTCCGCAAATTCGGCGCAAAACCTGTTGAGAACGGGCCCGAAAATTGGCGGTTGGCGGGAGTTTCCGCTATAAAAAACCACTGATTCCGAACAGAGAATGTGACCGAATTGACAGCGCAAATGACACCCGGCGGCAGGGGCCCGAGCGAAATCGAGCCCATTTCCATCATCGAAGAAATGCAGCGTTCCTATCTCGATTACGCGATGAGCGTGATCGTGAGCCGTGCGCTGCCCGACGTGCGCGACGGCATGAAGCCTGTGCATCGCCGAATTCTTTACGGCATGTCCGAGCTTGGCGTTGACTGGAACAAGAAATACGTCAAGTGCGCCCGCGTCACCGGCGACGTCATGGGTAAATATCACCCGCATGGCGACGCCGCGATCTATGACGCGCTGGCCCGCATGGCGCAGGACTGGTCGCTCCGCCTGCCGCTCATCGACGGTCAGGGCAATTTCGGTTCGGTCGACGGCGACCCGCCGGCGGCCCAGCGTTATACCGAATGCCGCCTGCAGAAGGTCGCGCATTCGCTGCTCGACGATCTCGACAAGGAAACGGTCGATTTCCGCGACAACTATGACGGCACGCTTTCCGAGCCGGTCGTCATTCCTGCAAAGTTCCCGAACCTGCTCGTCAACGGCGCCGGCGGCATCGCGGTCGGCATGGCGACGAATATTCCGCCGCACAATCTCTCCGAAGTCATCAACGGCTGCATTGCCGTGATGGACAATCCGGCGATCGAGCTCCTCCAGCTCATGGAACATATCCCGGGACCCGACTTCCCGACGGGCGCGCTCATCCTCGGGCGCGCTGGCATCCGCTCGGCTTACGAGACGGGCAGGGGCTCGGTGATCATGCGCGGCCGCGCCCGTATCGAGCCGATGCGCGGTGACCGCGAGCAGATCATCATCACCGAAATCCCGTATCAGGTGAACAAGTCGACGATGATCGAGAAGATGGCCGAACTCGTGCGCGACAAGCGCGTCGAGGGGGTCTCCGACATTCGCGACGAGTCCGACCGCGAAGGCTATCGCGTCGTCATCGAGCTGAAGCGCGATGCGAATGCCGAGGTCATCCTCAATCAGTTCTACCGCTACACGCCGCTGCAGACCTCGTTCGGCTGCAACATGGTGGCGCTCAATGGCGGCAAGCCGGAACAGATGACGCTGATCGACATGCTGAAGGCCTTCGTGTCCTTCCGCGAAGAGGTCGTCAGCCGCCGCACCAAGTATCTGCTCCGCAAGGCGCGTGACCGCGCCCATGTCTTGGTCGGTCTCGCCATTGCCGTCGCCAATATCGACGAGATCATCAACCTCATCCGCCGCGCGCCCGATCCGCAGACGGCGCGCGAACAATTGATGGAGCGCCGCTGGCCGGCCCATGACGTCGAGGCGCTGATCCGCCTCATCGACGACCCGCGCCACAAGATCAACGAGGACCTGACCTACAATCTCTCCGAGGAGCAGGCCCGCGCAATCCTCGAACTGCGTCTGGCCCGCCTCACGGCCCTCGGCCGCGACGAAATCGGCGATGAACTGAACAAGATCGGCGACGAGATCACCGATTACCTCGACATCCTTTCTTCGCGCCTGCGCATCCAGACCATCGTCAAGGACGAACTGATCGCCATCCGCGACGAATTCGGCACGCCACGTCGTTCCGAGATCGTCGAAGGCGGCCCGGACATGGAAGACGAGGACCTGATCGCCCGCGAGGACATGGTCGTCACCGTCAGCCACGCCGGCTATATCAAGCGCGTGCCGCTGACCACCTATCGCGCCCAGCGCCGCGGCGGCAAGGGCCGCTCCGGCATGGCGACGCGCGACGAGGATTTCGTCACGCGGCTCTTTGTCGCCAACACACATACGCCGGTTCTGTTCTTCTCCTCGCGTGGCATCGTCTACAAGGAGAAGGTCTGGCGCCTGCCGATCGGCACGCCGCAGTCGCGCGGCAAGGCCATGATCAACATGCTGCCGCTGGAACCGGGCGAACGCATCACCACGATCATGCCGCTGCCCGAGGATGAGACGACGTGGGAAAACCTCGACGTCATGTTCGCGACGACCCGCGGCACCGTCCGCCGCAACAAGCTCGGCGATTTCGTGCAGGTCAACCGCAACGGCAAGATCGCGATGAAACTCGAGGAGGAGGGCGATGAAATCCTCTCGGTCGAGACCTGCACCGATCGCGACGACGTGCTTCTGACGACCGCGCTCGGCCAGGCAATCCGCTTCCCCGTCGATGACGTCCGCGTCTTTGCGGGCCGCAACTCCATCGGCGTGCGCGGCATGACGATGGCGGAAGGCGACAGCCTGATTTCGATGACCATCCTCAGCCATGTCGATGCCGATCCGGCTGAGCGCGCAGCCTATCTGAAGCGCTCGGCCGCCGAACGGCGCGCCATGGGCGTCGAAGAGGACGATATTGCGCTGGTCGGTGAAGAAGCCGGCGAGATCACCGAGCTGCCGGAAGACCGTTATCAGGAACTGAAGGCGCGCGAGCAGTTCGTGCTGACCGTCTCCGAACGCGGCTTCGGCAAGCGCTCGTCGTCCTACGACTTCCGCATCTCCGGCCGCGGGGGCAAGGGCATCCGCGCCACCGACACGTCCAAGACCGGCGAAATCGGCGTCCTCGTCGCCGCTTTCCCGATCGAGGAGAGTGACCAGATCATGCTCGTTTCGGATGGCGGCCAGCTGATCCGCGTGCCGGTCAACGGCATCCGCATCGCCAGCCGCGCGACGAAGGGCGTCACGATCTTCTCGACCGCTGCCGACGAAAAGGTCGTCTCGGTGGAACGCATCAGCGAGCCGGAAGGTGAGGATGAGACGGAGGCCTCAGCCGACGGTGGGGCAGAGGCGGGCGAGGGCGGCGAAGCGCCTTCCGGCAGCGCCGAGTAATACATCAAAAGGCCGGCAGAAATGCCGGCCTTTCTTTTTGACGTTCAGTTTTCTTGACGAAAACGAAGCCGATGCACGACCCGATTATTTCGGAGGGCCGATGCTGGCGAGTGCGGCTCTCATTTCCTGTTGCGAGATTATCCCATCTCCATTGGTGTCGACTTGCTTGTAAGCTTTGGTAACTGAAGCCAGATATTCATCTCTGGTCACGACGCCGTCCGAATTGGCGTCCAGCATCATGAGCTTGTCTGAGTTGAAAACGGACGGGTAACTGCCCACGTTTTCGCCTTCCAGTTTCTTATTGGCATCTTTCAGCATCTCTTCAAAAGTGATCCGTCCGTCGCCGTTCGTATCGAGCTTGAAGTCTTTCTCCTCAGCCTTCTGCAGGATCTCCGCCTGTTGCTCCTTCGTCGGCGTTACGGTTATGCCGAGGTTTGTCTGCAGCTTTGCCGTGGAGGTTGGCGCATAAAAGATGTCCAGCTCATCCTTGGTGATTGTACCGTCGCCGTCGATGTCTTTCGTCAGCATGCTGCTCAACAGCATGGCGCGGCGCTGGGCCTTTAAAGCGGCCTCTTTCCATTTGAAGAGCTCATAGCTCGCCACCCCAGATCCGTTGGTCGCCTGATCGAAAAGGCTGGTGAGCCGAAGCTGGGTCTTCTCAAGATTTGATTCCGTGCCTTGGGCGACCAGACTGACCAGCCAGCCGGGAACGGGGCTTTTCTGGGCATCCGAAGCCGGGCCAGATGTTGAGAGATTGAGCATGGAGGTTGCCAGGAGAACGACGCGAAACATAAAAACCCTCTAAGACTGCCGACCCAACGGGCGGAACAATGAAGCACGCAGAAATTGAAATTCGCGCGAAGATGGGTTGAGCGATTGAAGATGTCAAGCGTCTGGCGCAAGGCACGGCTGATCCTATTGCCAAGGCTCGCCTCGCTTCCCAAATAAGTAGGGTCTACTCACTGGAGAGAGAAAACAATGCGCCTGCTGATTGCCCTGATCCTGCCCTGGCTAACCTTCTTCACGATTGGCAGGCCGCTTGCCGGCATCATCTGCCTGATTCTCCAGATCACCCTGATCGGCTGGCTGCCGGCGGCAATCTGGGCCGTATACGCGCTCAGCCAATACAATACCGACAGGAAAATCGAGAAGGCACTGGGGCAGCGGGGGTAACGCGCCCTCTTTCACCGGTTTGTGCTTCACATCAAAAAGCCGGCGATTTTGCCGGCTTCCTGTTTCATTGCGATTTGCGGGCGCTGCGTTCAATCTTCCTCGCCACCCTCATCATTTGACAATTGCAGGATCGCGCCTGCCAGCGTTTCGGGCATCTGTGCACCCGAAACTGCATATTTCCCGTCGAGGATGAAGAATGGTACGCCGGAAACGCCCATCTTCTGCGCGGCATCGATCTCGCCGAGCACCTCATCCTTGTCTGCGTCGCTTTTCAGCAACTTCGCAATCACGTCGCCGTCCATGCCGGCTTCGCGCGCGATTTCGACGAGCACCGTGTGATCGCCGACATTGCGGCCCTCCTTGAAATTCGCCTTGAAAAGCATGTCCGCCACCTTGTTCTGCACGTCGCGGCCGTGCCGGAGCGCCCAGTGGAGGACACGGTGTGCGTCAAGCGTGTTGGGACCGACCTTGATCGCATCGAAATCGTATTCGATGCCGGCCTCCTTGCCGTATTGCGCGATTTGGGCATGCGCCCGATCGACATTCTCCTTGCCGCCAAATTTCGATGCAAGCCACGCCTGATGATCGACGCCTTCGGCCGGAATGTCCGGATTGAGACGATACGGACGCCAGGTGATGGCTACATCGGCCTGTCCTGCTGTCATGGCCAGCGCCTGCTCCAGGCGCGCCTTTCCGAGATAGCACCACGGGCAGACAACATCGGACACGATATCAATTGTAACGGTTTTCAAGACGGGGGTCCTTTCGGAGGTAATGGCAACATAGGCTATCGCGGCATTTGGCTCGAAAAATGCAGAAAAACAAGGAAACAGACTGTTTCCGGATCTCTCGCTAATGCGCTTTTGCGGTCGCGTCCCACCATGCGGGCAGGGAATAGCCGTAAAGCGGCGTGACGGGCGGATGCATCAGATTCTTACGATGCGCCACCCACTGCTGGGCGATATGATAGAGCGGAACGACATAATAGCGAGACATCAGCACCCGGTCGAGGGCTCTTACGGCGGTTACGAAGTCATCCTGGCCCCGCGCGCTGACCACGGCGTTGAGGATACGATCTATTCCCGGATCTGCGACGCCGGCGAAACTGTCGGTGCCCATGATGTTCCGGCTCTGCGAACCCCAGCGACCGATCTGCTCTATGCCAGGCGAGAGCGAGGACGGAAATGACTTGAGAATCATGTCGTAGTCAAACGATTGACTGCGCTGCTGATAGGAACTGTCGTCCACCGTTCGGACCGATGCGTCCACACCGATTGCAGTCAGGAACCGCTGATAGGCCAACGCGACTTTTTCCTGATCGGGATTCTGCGTCATGATCTCGAAGGAGAGCTGGCGGCCATGGCCATCCACCATCTTGCCGTCGCGGATGGCATAGCCAGCCTCGTTCAGTAGATCAACGGAGCGGCGCAGAACCTTGCGGTCACGACCGGACCCATCTGTCACCGGCAGCTTGTAAGTTCCATTGATGAATTCGGGCGCCATGTCCTTTTTCAGGTCGCCGATCAGGGCGAGTTCCTGTGGGCTTGCAGGACGGCCATAGCTCGACAGGTCGGAATTCTGCCAGAAGCTTTCGGTCCGATCATAGACCTCGCCGAACAGATTGCGGTCGACCCATTCGAAGTCGAAGGCTAGCGTCAGCGCCTCACGCACGCGCTCGTCCTGGAAGAGCGGCCGACGCGTGTTGAAGACGAAGCCGAACATTCCGGAGGGTAGTTTGGGCTTGAACTCTTCACGCACGATGTCGCCATTGCGGACTGCGGGGAAGTTATAGGAGTCGCGCCAATGCGTGGGGCTTCCATCCGCATAAAGGTCGACATCGCCCTTTTTGAAGGCTTCGAAAAGCGTCTGGTCCTGCAGGTAATAATTGACGGTCAACCGATCATAGTTGGCCAGGCCGCGCATGGTGGGAATATCCTTGCCCCAATAATTCGGATTGCGGCGATAGACGATCTTTTCGCCGGGCTTCACCGTGTCGATCACATAAGGGCCGGAACCGATCATCGGCGTCAGGCCGCTCTGCTCGAATGTTTTCGGATCAATGAGATGCTTGGGCAGAATCGGCGACATTGCCAGGAGAAGCGGAAATTCCCTGTCCGCATCGCTGGTGAAGGTGAAACGTACGCTGTTCTCCCCAACTTTCTCCATCTTCTGCACCTTCTTCAGGCGGTTGGAAAAAGGTGGCCGCCCGTGATCGCGCAGAAGTTCGAAGCTGAAGATGACGTCATCCGCCGTGACCGGCTTGCCGTCCGACCAGCGCGCGCGCGGATCGAGATTGAACTGCATGTAGGTGCGGTCATCATCCATTTCGACCGATTTGGCGAGGAGACCGTAAAGCGTAAAAGGTTCGTCGGCCGATCGCATCATCAGCGATTCAAAGACGAGATTGCCAAATTGCGGATCCCAAAGTCCGCGCGCGGTCGTGCGCATGCCCTTCAATACGAATGGATTGAGGCTGTCAAAGGTCCCAACGACGCCATAAGTGATCGAGCCGCCTTCCGGCGCCTTCGGATCGGCATAGGGAAAGTGGTCGAAATCGGCGGGCAGGGCGGGCGCGCCGTGCATCGCAATGCCGTGCATCGTGTCTGCGCGCGCGTCTGCTCCGGTTAGAACTCCGAGCCCGAAATACAGAACAGCGGCGAGGGTGGGCAGCAATCTCAAATAATGCACCTTCCGGCTTGATCGATTCGGCCGCGAGGTTACCATGCAATAGGTCGAAAACGCGGCCTGCGGCGCCAGGCGGACGCAAAAATCGTATTGCGGGGCTGGAAAAACGGCATTCACTTCTGTAACAGGAGTTGAAATTGCGCGGGTCATTCAAATGCCTTATTTGGCCGACAGACACCGCGACGAGATTTAGCGAGCGGGCGCCGGACGCCCGATTTCGCGGAACGATGACACCGGGAGACCAAAACCGAATGACTATTTCTCTGAAGAAGTTTGCCGCCGCTGCCGTTGGCAGCCTGTCCTTGCTCGTTGCAGGCACGGCCGTTAACGCCCAGGACGCAGCGCCGGAAGGCGCGCCGCCGGCCCTTCCGCAGGGCTGGTTCAAGGTCTGCACCAAGCAGGAAGACAACGATGTCTGCATCGTGCAGAATCTGCAGCAGGCAGGCAATGGCCAGTTGCTGACGGCTGTCGGCCTCATCACCGTGTCCGGCAAAGTCAACCGTAAGCTCATCCAGGTCTCTGTTCCTTCCGCTCGCGCCATCGCACCGGGCATCCTGATGCAGATCGACGGCGGCAAGGGCCAGAAGCTCGATTACGCCGTCTGCATGCCCGACAAGTGCATTGCCGAGGCTCCGCTGACCGACGGTCTGATTGCCGCCTTGAAAAAGGGCAACGAAGTCGTCTTCACCTCGATCAACTTCCAGCGCGCTCCGAACCCCATCAAGATTTCGCTTGAAGGCTTTGGCACGTCCTTCGACGGCGCTCCGATCGAGCAGTCCAAGCTCGAGGAAACGCAGCGCGCGCTGCAGGAAAAGACGCTGAAGGAAGCGGAAGCCCGTCGCAAGAAGCTCGAAGACGCCCAGAAGGCAGCGACTCAGAACCCGAAGTAAGGTTCGGCGGATCAATATGGAAAAGCCCGGCGCGCCGGGCTTTTTTAATTTAGTTTGATGATGCCATCGCCGTAATAGATGCGCCGCGCGGATCAGTGCGCGACGATCGCCTTCGGCTTGTAGGGACCTGTGTCGACCGCATCGAAGATCTGAGTGATCTGCGGATGCCTCAGCGGCATGCCGCTTTCGTCCGGCACGAGGTTCTGCTCCGAAACATACGCGACATATTCCGTTTCATCATTCTCCGCCAGGAGATGGTAAAACGGCTGCTCGCGCGTAGGCCTCACATCCGCCGGAATGGAGTTCCACCATTCCTCGGTGTTGGCATATTCCGGATCGACATCAAAGATCACGCCACGGAACGGAAAAATCCGATGGCGCACGACCTGTCCAATCTGATATTTCGCGATACCTTGTTTCACTGTCATATTCCTTTCATAGGAATATTTGGTGCAAATCTTGCAAAGTGCAAGAGGGCAGGCGTTTCATGCGGACTTCTCGCGCGCTGAAAGATATCTGTTAACTTCGCTGCTGGATAATACCGCTGTTTTCAGCTGGGATTTTGTTCGAAATGGCGTATGCGGCGAAGCTTTCTCAGACGATGATCGCGCGTGGCGCAACAACATTGCCGCTGGCAGAGGTGGTCAACGCACTCAGCGCTGCTCTCGATATGACAGATGGGCAGCCCGTCGGTCATAGTGCTCGCTGCTGCTGGATCGGAATGCATATCGGCGGCCGCCTCGGCCTCGACACCCCCCAGCTCCACGATCTCTTCTATATGCTTTTCCTCAAGGATCTCGGATGCAGCAGCAACGCTGCGCGCATTTGTCAGCTCTACGCAACGAATGATCACGAATTCAAGCGCAATTCCAAAACGATGGACCACAGCCTCATACAGGTTCTGCATTTCGTTGCGACAAATACGGCCGTCAAGTCCGGATTGGCCACCAAGCTCAAGACGATCCTCAATATCGCCCGGAACGCCGGAAATATCACGCGAGACCTGATCGAGACTCGTTGCGAAAGAGGTGCCGAAATTGCGCGTACGATGCGTTTTCCGGAGCGCGTGGCGCGTGGCATTCTGGATCTCGATGAACACTGGGACGGTCGAGGCCACCCGATGGGTCTCAAGGAGAACGAAATTTCACTGATGGCGCGGATTGCGCTTCTGGCGCAGGTCATCGACGTCTTTCACATCACAGGTGGCCGTCAGGCGGCAATCGACGAGGTCCGCAAACGGGCAGGGACCTGGTTCGACCCCCAACTGGTGCTTGTCTTTGAAACAGTGGCAAATGACCTGTCATTCTGGGCTGCGCTGGAAGGCAGCGATATCGACTCGCGTGTTTTTGCGCTCGAGCCGGCAGCCAATCGAAGCCTTGTGGATGACGATCTTCTTGACGACATCGCCGATGGCTTTGCTCAGGTGGTCGATGCCAAGAGCCCGTTCACCAGCGGCCACAGCAAGCGGGTGGCGCTTTACAGCGACATGATCGCAGAGGAACTCGGACTGGAGACTGGTCGCAAGCGCTGGCTGGTGCGCGGCGCGCTGCTGCATGATATCGGCAAGCTCGGCATTTCCAACGAGATCCTCGACAAGGCCGGCAAGCTGGACGATGACGAGTGGCGAGCGATGAAGAACCATCCATTGCTCGGCCATCACATTCTTTCAAAGATCGATGCATTCTCCGGCATTGCCGACATTGCGATGAAGCATCACGAAAAGCTGAATGGCAAAGGTTATCCCCACGGCATCGGCGCGGATGAACTCGATCTTGAAACACGCATCGTCACGGTTGCCGACATCTTCGATGCGCTGAGCGCCGACCGCCCGTACCGTTCGGCCATGCCCACATCCAAGGCACTCTCGATCATGCGAGAGGAAGTCGGCACGGCACTTGATCCCGATTGTTTCGACGCACTGGCCTCAGCCATCAGCCGCCTTGAGAATGTCAAGGCCGCAACATCCTTCAATCCCCGAAGCTCAAGCTTTGCAAACCAGCCAAGTCGCTGACGTGCCGTCTGGCTGGATCTGCACGCAGCAAAGTGTTCCATAATCTATCTTATCTAACTAACATGTATGGAATGGTACATTCTATTTCCAAGTGCGACATCCCAATCATTTCATTCGCTTCACGCTCGGAGTGTGAGCATCTGGCAATGCCCAATGCAGAAGTCATTCCCCCCCCCAGTCGCGTCGCGCCGGCAGTCGTTTTCACGTGACGCGGGCCCCTGCGACAGAATGTCCGGTCGCCCCGGGGAACAAATCCATTTTTCATCCGTAATAAGGTGGCCTTATAAAAACACGCTCGGCGGTATCCGATTTCCGGTCCGGCCTGTGGGAGGAGCCTTGAATGTCCATTGCAGAAACTCTACGGACCCTTACACCATCTCAACGTAACACCGTCATCGCCAGCTTCCTGGGTTGGACGCTTGATGCATTCGATTTTTTCATTCTTGTTTTCGTCATCAAGGACATCGCCAGGGAGTTCGGCACAACTATTCCTGCCGTCTCCATAGCCATCTTTCTGACGCTCGCGATGCGGCCCATCGGTGCGCTGCTCTTTGGCCTCGCTTCGGAGCGCTACGGCAGGCGCATCACGCTGATGGTGGACGTGTTGCTCTATTCGCTCCTCGAGCTGCTCTCCGGCTTCTCCACCGGTCTTACCATGTTCATCGTGTTGCGGCTCCTCTATGGCGTTGCCATGGGCGGTGAATGGGGTGTGGGCGCATCGCTCACGATGGAAACCGTTCCGCCGCAAGCGCGGGGCCTTGTGTCCGGGCTTTTGCAGGCGGGCTACCCCGCCGGCTATCTGCTCGCCTCCATCGTCTTCTTCCTGCTTTATCCGGTGATCGGTTGGCGCGGCATGTTCTTCGTCGGCGCCCTGCCCGCGCTTCTGGTTTTGTACATTCGTCGCAACGTCGATGAATCACCCGCCTTCCTCAAGCGGCAGAAACAGGTCCGACAACCGTTCATGACAGTCTTGAAAAGAAATGTTCCGCTATTCATCTGGACGGTGATCCTCATGACGGCATTCAATTTCTTCAGCCACGGCACGCAGGATATCTACCCGACCTTCCTGGAAACGCAGCGCGGCTATGACAGCCACACGACGGGCGCGATCGCCATCGTCTACAATATCGGCGCGATCTGCGGCGGCCTGTTCTTTGGCAGTCTCTCGCAACGTATCGGCCGGCGGAAAGCCATCGTTCTTGCCTCCGTCCTTGCCATACCGGCTGCATGGTTCTGGGTTTATGCCCCCGGTCCGGTCCTGCTCGCGATTGGCGCCTTCGTGTTGCAGTTCTTCGTCCAGGGCGCCTGGGGCGTGATCCCGGTTCACCTCAATGAATTGTCGCCCGACGAGGTTCGTGGCACATTCCCCGGGTTTGCCTACCAGCTTGGCAACCTGCTGGCGTCAGGCAATGCCACGCTGCAGACGACGCTTGCCGCGCATTGGAACGGAAACTACGCGCTCGCACTCTTCAGCGTGGCGGTGGTTGTGGCCTGCGCCGTCGCTCTTCTCGCGGGTTTCGGGTACGAACGCCGGAATGTGGAGTTCGGGACGCCCGAACCCGACCAACCCACCCGCGGCGAAACCCCGCTTCATCGAACAGCCTGATCGCCCTCTGCGAAGCCGAAAGGTGGCGGGCAGACACCGCCGCCTTTTTTCTGAAGCAGGATAGGCGTGTGGTCGCAGATGGGTGCAAATATTGGTGAACACGTTGACGTGGCAAGCAAAGCTGTTAAAAGCCCATGCGGATCGCTCTGCTGCCAACCACCGGCAGCGGACCTCGTTCATTCGGCGGTAGCCGGGGCTGCGACGGGAGATCATGCGGATGGGTGTCCGAGTGGTTTAAGGAACCGGTCTTGAAAACCGGCGTGCGGGAGACCGTACCGTGGGTTCGAATCCCACCCCATCCGCCACCGATCTCTTGCCCTTATTTTTGTTGCCAGGAACGCTGTTGGGCTAGCCAGAAGTCGGGTTGGCGGTTTTTGTCTGTCGCGATGAGGAAGCGTGAGCCACCGGGGCTTCTCAAGCGAACCATTTGTAACATCTTCAGATTTCGTGCATAGATATTCCCATATTCAACAAATATGGCGAAGGATTTTTAATTTGTGCGATTGTTGTAACCCCGGCTTGATGAAGTTCATGCGGTCCTATCAAAGTCGGAGAAATGTTCTTGCAGGGCTTGCTGCTTCTCTTGCCGTTGCCGCTTCCCCGGCCTTGGCGCAGACCTCAAAACCTGCCGGATCACCGGAAAAACCTGAAACAATCTTTCTGGGGCGCACCATCTATACGATGAACGATGCGCAGCCGCGTGCCGAAGCGGTGGCAGTCAGCCATGGCAAGATCGTTGCCATTGGTAACGCGGCCGACATTCTGGCGCTCAAGGGAGCGGACACCAAGGTCGTCGACTTCGGCGACAAGGTGGTTTTTCCGGGCTTTGTTGATCCGCACATGCATTCGTCATTCTCAGGGCTTCGGCCCTGGCTGGACATCGGCCCGTTCAGCGTTCCGGATATGGACAGCGCACGGCAGAAATTGCGCGATGCGGCAAGCAAGCTCAGCGGAGACCAATGGCTTCAGGCCAAGATGGTGGACCCCTCCATCATGCCCGGCCAGCCCTTTACGTTGTCCGACCTCGACAGCATCGCGCCGAATGTGCCGCTCTTCATTCTGGAATCGAATGGTCATGTCGCCTATGTGAACTCGCTGGCGCTGGCAAAGGCCAAGGTGACGAAGGATACTCCGAATCCACCGCAGGCCCGTTTCATGCGCGACGCGAACGGCGCCCTGACGGGTCGCCTGGAAGAGGCGCCGTCCTTCTATCCCTTCCTTGCGGTGATGCCGCAGCCGACCGCGGCCGATCTCGTCGGCTATTTCCGAGCAGATCTTCAGGATGCCGTGGCCAAGGGGTGCACGCTGGTGCATGATTGCGGCATCGGCGCAGCCTTCGGTGAGAAGGATCTGGCGCTCATCGATGCTGTCATGAAAACCAATCCGCCCCTGCGCTATGCCGGGTATCTTGTGTCCACGCATTACGACGCCTGGGAGAAGCTTGGCCTTCGCCCTGGCGAGCGTGCGCCCCGCTTCACACTCAACGGCATCAAGGCCTGGGCGGATGGCTCCAATCAGGCACAGACCGGCTATCAGCGCGAGCCCTATCTCGGTAGCACCGGGCGCGGCGCCCTGAACTATCAGCCGAGCGAGATCGAGGCCGTGGTTCGCAAGGCTCATATGGCGGGCTGGCAGGTTGGGATTCATGCCAACGGCGATGCGGCCATCGATGTTGCCATTGACGCTTTCGCGCAAGGCACAGGTGGAGAAGGCGGGCATCAGCTACGTCATCGTATCGAGCACAGTTCGATCCTGCATGACGAGCAGATTGTTCGGATGAAGGAACTGGGCCTCTCGCCCTCGTTCCTGATTGGCCATGTCCACTTCTGGGGCCGCGCGTTTCAGGATCGCATTCTGGGCCCGGAACGGGCAAAGCGCGTCGATCCCTGCCGCTCCGCCCTCGACAAGGGCTTGCGAATTTCGCTCCATTCGGATTTCAACGTCACGCCCATCGATCCGCTGCGTTGCGTCGAGAACGCGGTCGTGCGCGATATGAAGGAAGGCGGCGGTGTGCTGGCGCCCGAGCAATGCATCACGCCCATGGAAGCACTGAGGGCCGTCACGATCGACGCGGCGTGGCAATGCCATATGGACCACGTCTGCGGTAGTCTCGAAGTTGGCAAGGCTGCGGATATGGTTGTGCTTGAAAAAGATCCGACCGTCGTTCCGGCGCAGCAAATCCATGCCATCAAGGTGATGGAAACCTGGATCGATGGTCAGGCTGGATATGCAGCCTGATCAGCGCGCCGTGCGGAATGGATCCAAAATACAAAGGGCGCCTCACCGGGCGCCCTTTTTCGATATTGCAGAGGATGCTCTCAAGCTCAGCCCACGAACGCCCGCTCGATCACGAATTCAGCAGGCTTGTTGTTGGCCCCTTCCGTGAGCCCTGCCCGCTCCAGCAGTTCCTTGGTGTCCTTCAGCATCGCTGCCGAGCCGCAGATCATCCCGCGATCAATCGCCGGATCCAGCGGCGGAACCCCGAGGTCAGCGAAGAGCTTGCCGCTTTCCATCAGGTCCGTAATGCGGCCCTTGAAGGCATAGTCCTCGCGGGTCACGGTCGCATAATGCTTCAGCTTGTCGCCGACGATTTCCGAGAGGATTTCGTCTTGTTTGATTTCATCGACCAGATCGAAACCATACTTCAATTCAGCCACATCCCGGCAAGTATGGGTGAGGATCACTTCCTCGAATTTCTCGTAGGTTTCCGGCTCGCGGATCAGCGAGGCGAAGGGCGCAATGCCCGTACCGGTCGAGAACATGTAAAGACGCTTGCCCGGCGTCAGCGCATCGAGAACCAGCGTGCCTGTCGGCTTCTTGCGCATGAATACGGTGTCGCCCGGCTGGATCTTCTGCAGTTCCGTCGTCAGCGGACCGTCCGGCGCCTTGATCGAGAAGAATTCGAGCTCTTCGGCCCAGGCGGGGCTTGCGATCGAATAGGCGCGATAGAGCGGCTTGCCCTCGACCATCAGTCCGATCATCACGAACTCACCCGAACGGAAGCGGAAGCTCTCGGGCCGCGTCATCCGGAAGCGGAACAGACGATCGGTGTAATGATGGACGAAAGTCACGGTTTCGGCAAAGACGCCGGCCGGGACTTCTGCCGCGACGACATCCTGTTTCAATACGGGTGCGTTCATTCTTGATCCATTCCGGGTGAGCCTGCCGCAGGCAAACTTGAGTTTGAGAGGCAGATATTACATTTCCGGCCGCCGGTGAAGCGATCTTGTTTCATTTGCAGCACCCGGCGGGGAATGCTTTGCTGCCCTTTTCGCGATCAATGTACCTCAACTACATATTGCGTATTTGAGATATATCAATGATGAACAGCAAAACTGACCCCTCACGAGGCCTTGCGGCGCCAACTGTAGCCTTGGCCTGCCTCCGCAGCCTTGAAGGCCGGCTGTGTGTGGAGATCGATCCCAGGCAGGCGATTTTCCGACAGACGCTTCAGGGCCGTTGGGTTCTTTACCGCAAAGCTGTTTATGCCACAGCGGATCATCAGCGGGATCTGGTCGATCAGCACGTCGCCAACCGCCCTCACCTCGCCCTGATAGCCGAGGCGGCCACGCAGCAGCGACGCATGGCTGAAGGCGCGCCCGTCATTGAAGGCTGGGAAGGCCAACGCCACAAGCGCGATGCGCTCCAGATGCGGTGCCAGCTTCGTGACGTCGTCCGCCGGCGCGATCAGCACGCCGAAGCCGCCTTCGTTGCTGGCCTCCATCTGCTCGAGGAATTCCCCAAGCGCCAGGATTGGCCGTGCACCTTCCGGCAGAGCCTCGCCCTCGACGGGCAGCGCCCAGGCGTCATTCTCGACAAAGCCGGTTTCTTTCCAGATTTTCGTCATGTCTGATCTTTCTCAGGCAGCCTTGGAGGACGGACCGTAGAGCGCGTCCTTGAACGGCTGCGGGCCAACCCGGCGATAGGTGTCGATGAAGCGCTCGGAAGCGTCGTTGCGGATGGAGAGATAGGTGTTGACCACGGTCTCCACCGCATCCGTCACCTTCTCCGGCTCGAAGCCGCGGCCGATGATTTCGCCAATCGACGAGTTCTCGTCCGCCGAGCCGCCCAATGTGATCTGGTAGAGTTCCGCGCCCTTCTTTTCCACGCCCAGAAGGCCGATATGGCCGACATGGTGGTGGCCGCAGGCATTGATGCAGCCGGAAATCTTGATCTTCAGCTCGCCGATTTCCGCCTGACGCTCGGCCGAACCGAAGCGCGTCGAAAGCTCCTGCGCGACCGGGATCGAACGGGCGTTCGCCAGCGCGCAGTAATCCAGCCCCGGACAGGCAATGATATCGGTGATCAGGCCGGCATTGGCCGTGCCGAGACCCGCCGGCTGAAGCGCGCGATAGAGCGGCTCCAGATCGGCAATCGCGACATGCGGGAAAATGATGTTCTGCTCATGGCTGATGCGGATTTCGTCGAAGGCATATTCTTCGGCGAGATCGGCCACGAGATCCATCTGGCTGTCCGTCGCATCGCCCGGAATGCCGCCGATCGGCTTCAGCGAGATCGTGACGGAGGCATAGTCCGGGTTCTTGTGCGGATGCACATTCTGCTGCACCCAGCGGGCAAAGCCCTCATCCGCCTTCTTCCAGGCGGCAAGGTTCGCCCAGCCTTCCGGCCGCTCGGGAAGCGCCGGGGGGGCGAAATAGGTGGTGATGGCGGCAATGTCCTGATCGGGCAGCTTGAGCTCGCCATCCTTCAGATGCACGAACTCGGCCTCGATCTGCCGCGTCAGTTCCTCGACGCCCGTTTCATGCACGAGGATCTTGATGCGCGCCTTGTACTTATTGTCGCGGCGGCCATGCAGGTTGTAAACGCGCACGATGGCGGTCGTGTAGGAGAGCAGGTCTTCCTCGGGCAGGAAGTCGCGGATCTTCTTGGCCAGGAGCGGCGTACGCCCCTGCCCGCCGCCGACCCAGACGGCAAAGCCGAGTTCGCCCTTGTCGTTCTTCTTCAGCTGCAGGCCGATGTCGTGAACCTGGATCGCCGCGCGGTCATGCTCAGAACCCGTGACGGCGATCTTGAACTTGCGCGGCAGGAAGGAGAATTCCGGATGCACGGAGGACCACTGGCGCAGGATTTCCGCGTAAGGACGCGGATCGGCAGCCTCGTCGGCGGCAGCCCCGGCGAAATGGTCTGCCGTGACGTTGCGAATGCAGTTGCCCGACGTCTGGATCGCATGCATTTCGACGGAAGCGAGGTCCGTCAGGATATCCGGCGTGTCGGAGAGCTTCGGCCAGTTATACTGGATGTTCTGGCGGGTGGTGAAATGGCCATAGCCTCGGTCATACTTGCGCGCCACATGCGCGAGCATCCGCATCTGCTTGGCATTGAGCGTGCCATAGGGAATGGCGACCCGCAGCATGTAGGCGTGAAGCTGGAGATAGACGCCGTTCATCAGGCGCAGCGGGCGGAACGCATCCTCGGCGATCTCGCCGGACAGACGCCGCTCCACCTGGTCGCGAAACTGCGCGACGCGCGCGGACACGAAGGCGTGGTCGAATTCATCGTAACGGTACATGGTGTCTCCGTATAAACTGAAGCAATTCCAGGAAAAGTGTCAGGCAGTTTTCCGCCCGGAATTGCGTATGAACTTATGCAGCGCGCGTCGGAGCGTAGGCGTTTTCGCCATAGCCGACCGTCGGGCCTTCGGCGCGGATGCGCTCGCGCAGGCGAATGGGGCGGATCGTTTCGCCGGTCTCTTCCACTTCCACGAGGTTCACGTCAAGCACCTTGTTGGCGGCAAAGTCACGCTTGCCGATGGCTTCCAGCGAGGCTTCGGCTTCGGCATGGCGCGCCACAAGTGCGTCCTGCAGCGAGGTCGTCCACTCGCCATTGGCATTCAGCCACACGGCAATGCCGTCGCCGAGGCGGTTGGCGGTGAGAACCTTGTAGATCATGTCAAACTCCCATCGAGGCAGGCTGCCGCTGCGCGGCATAGGCCAGCGGCGTGGATTTGTCGAAATTGGCTCCGGCGACGGCCTCGCCGATAACGACCATGACCGGGCCGGTCAGTTCATCGAAATGCTGCAGGCTGGGCAGGTCGGCAAGCGTGCCGTGGAACAGGCGCGCCTCGCGCCGGCTGGCATTCTCGATGACCGCAACCGTCGTCTCCTGCGGCATGCCGCCCGCGATCAAGCGCTCGGCTACGGAAGCGGCCACCGTGCGGCCCATGTAGACGGCAATGGTCGCGCCCGAAACCGCAAGCCGTGCCCAGTCAGGCAGGACATCGCCGGTCATGTCATGGCCGGTGGTGAAGACGAGCGACGAGGCAACGCCGCGCAACGTCAGCGGCAGTTCGAAATCGGCGGCCGCGGCAAAGGCGGACGTGATGCCCGGCACTATTTCATAGGTAACGCCCGCCTCGCGCAGCGCCGCCATCTCTTCCGCCGCGCGGCCGAAGATCAGCGGATCGCCGGACTTGAGGCGCACAACACGTTTGCCTGACTTGCCAAGTTCCACCAGCAGATCATTGATTTCGTTCTGGGACTTCGAATGGCAGCCCTTGCGCTTGCCGACCGGAATGCGCTCGGCATCGCGCCGGCCCATATCGACGACGGCCTGTGGAACCAGCGCATCGTAGACGATCGCGTCGGCTTCCATCATGACGCGCTGGGCGCGAAGCGTGAGAAGATCTTCGGCGCCGGGACCGGCACCCACGAGCCAGACATGGCCGGGCAAACCGGCCGAGGCGCTCAGGAGACGATCCGCCTCGGCCGTGGCGAGCGTTGCATTGCCGTTAGCCACGGCATCAGCAACCGCGCCGGAAAAGAACCGGCGCCAGAACACGCGACGTGAAACGCCCTTGGGGATCCTTTGTTCCACGCGTTCGCGATAATTTATGGCGAGGCGCGCAAGCCGGCCGAGCGACGGCGAGAGCATCTGGTCGACGGCAGCCCGGACCATCTGCGCCAGAACCGGCCCTGCCCCTTCGGTGCCGATGGCAACCGCCAGCGGCGCACGGTTGACCAACGCGGGCGTGAAGAAGTCGCAATAGTCGGGCTGGTCGACGGCATTGGCCGGAATTTTCAAGGCGCGCGCGCGATCGACAATCCCGCGATCCTCAGCCTCGTTGCCGGTCGCCGCAAAAACCAGAACGGCCTCACGCATCATGGCATCCGCTTCAGCTGGCGAAACGCGCCGAAACGAGTGAGCCGCGATGAAATCCGCGAACGACTTTTCAGGCGCATCCGCAGCAACAACGATCTCGACCTGCGTATTGGCAAGCAGCCGCGCCTTGGCATAGGCCTCGTCGCCCTCGCCATAGACGAGCGCCACCTTCCCCGCCACGCGGAAGAAGGCCGGAAACACCGAAAGCTGGTCTTCTCTTGAAATCATGAATGCGCCTGTTTCGACTTTGGCAGAATTTTCTCTTTTCGAGGCGAAAACCGGAAGGAACAGAAATGCGGATGCGGCGGGAAGAGGATATTTCTTTGCCCCGAACAAAAGCTTTCTGAGCAAATCCGCCCGGTTGCCGCTTGCTGCGATTTACAGGGCCGAGATGGCTCAATAACGTCGAGTCACTTCAAAACCGTGAAAGGAACGCTTTATGGACTACGCGCCCGAGGTCATTGCCGCCCGCCTGCTCGATGTCATGGAGAAGGACGTCCTGCCTTTGACACACAAGGGCGTCAATAGCGGGGCCAAGGTTTTCGGTGCTGCGATCCTGAAAAAGTCCGACCTGTCGCTGGTCATTGCCGGCACCAACAACGAGATCGAGAACCCGCTCTGGCACGGCGAGGTCCATACGCTGAAGCAGTTCTATGAACGCCCCGGCGAGAAGAACACGAAGGACCTCATCTTCTTTTCCACCCACGAGCCCTGCACCATGTGCATGTCCGCGATCACCTGGGCCGGATTCGACAACTACTATTACTTCTACAGCCACGAAGACAGTCGCGACGCCTTCGCCATCCCGCATGACCTGAAGATCATGAAGGAACTCTACGGGCTGGATGCCGGCGGCTATCATCGCCAGAACGCCTTCTGGAAGAGCTTCTATCTCGGCGATCTCGTCGCTGCCTCGCCGGATACCAAGCGCGCGGCACTTGAGGACCAGACCGCCCGCATCAAGGCGGAATATGACCGCCTGTCGAATGTCTATCAGGCGAGCAAGTCCGCAAACGCCATTCCGCTGAACTGATCCCCCCCGATCGCCCCCTGACTGGAAAATCCATGGAACCTTCGCGCGACATCTCCCGCCTGCTCGAAATCATGGCGGCGCTCCGCACCCCCGTGACCGGCTGCCCCTGGGACCTCGAACAGAATTTCGAGACCATCAAGCCCTATACGATCGAAGAAGCCTACGAGGTCGCCGATGCCATCGAGCGCAAGGACATGGGCGATCTCTGCGAGGAGCTGGGTGACTTGTTGCTACAGGTCGTCTTCCACGCGCAAATGGCTGAAGAAAAAGGCCTTTTCTCCTTCGGTGATGTCGTGGAGGCCATCACCCGCAAGATGATCCGCCGCCACCCGCATGTCTTCACCGTCTCCGACGCCGACACGCCCGGCGCGGTGAAAGCGCAGTGGGACGAGATCAAGGCCGAGGAGAAGCGCGAGCGTGCCGAACGCCGCGCCAAGGCCGGCTATATCGAACCAGACAACGGCCTGCTCGGCTCCGTTCAGCGCTCCTTCCCGGCACTGACCGAGGCGCTGAAGATCCAGGAAAAGGCCGCCAAGGTCGGCTTCGACTGGAAGGAGGCCGCTCCCATCCTCGACAAGATCGAGGAGGAAATCGGCGAACTGCGCGAGGCCTTGGCGGAGGGCAACCAGGAAGCCGTCGCCGACGAACTGGGCGATCTGATCTTCGCGACCGTCAATATCGGAAGGCATGTCGGCGCCGATCCGGAAATGGCACTGCGTGGGACGAACACGAAGTTCAGGAGACGTTTCAGGTATATAGAGACGTCTCTTCAAGCGTCAGAAGAGGATATTGGAGAGGCTTCGCTGGATCGGATGGAGGCGTTATGGGTGGAGGCGAAGCGTCGGGAACCGCAAGACTAAATCTCTTCAAGTTCGATGTTGCGCCCACGGTGGAAGACGCGAAGGATTATGACTTGAGCATGTTCCACGCGGAAGACAATCGTTGCGCGGCGTTCGTATCCCACGCTTCTCAGGTTACTTTCGCTGTCGATCACGGTCCCTCTGTGCGGGAACAAGTCAAGACGTTGAAGGAAATCTCGCATCCTCCGACATAGTCACGAGCAATTCTCTCGCCTGCTTCAGCAAGAATGTAAACAAAGATTTCGTTGATATCGGATACCGCAGTGTCAGAGAGAACCACGCGGTGTTTCATCCACGATCGCCAGCGGTCTTGCGGCTTTATCCACATGTGCCTCGATCCGTTCCCAAGCTTCGTCAATTGGGATCAGCAGCGAAGGATCGGCATCGATGGCTTTCAGCATCGGGACCATCTCCGTTTTCATCCAATGATCGATCTCTGCCTGGTGCGGCCCGTATTCTAAAACCAGGGACAGAAGTCCATCGACCACAACGTCACTCTCGCTCTGATATTCGCCCGAGCGCACCTTCTCGGCAATCATGTCTGCCATCTCTTCCGGCAATTCGATTGTGAGCGCACGGGTTCTGGACATGGATGAAACTCCTGTTCAAACTGAAAATAGCACAGGAGCCTGTGCGATCAAAGCGCTCGCGCGAGGTGATCTCAAAGCTTCCTTTGCTCCAAAGCCGTGAAGCGCAGTGCTCGGCCGTCACTGGCAACCAGAGCGTCCATCTGGCCTTCGAGTTCGTCGCGGTCGTCCACCCCACACAACAGGCGTCCTGCCAGCGGGTCGAAACGCCCAGCCGCAATGTCTGCGATGAGAAGCGCCGCGCGCGTCGGCTTCACGTTGATGCCATCGTCAAACAGTTGCTGGATGCCGGGGAGGAAGCGCTTGCCTGCCTCCGATGTCAGCTGCATTTCGGTCATCGCAGTGCGCACGAGCCCCGGGTCGACCGCAAAGGCGCGCACGTTATTGCCGACAGTCGTATCGTTGAGGCATTCCGTCATCCGCATGATGGCGGCCTTGCTCGAGGCGTAACCGGAGCCGTGGGGAAAGCTGTTGCCTGTTCCGCCACCGACAAGATTGACGATCCGCCCCTTGCCGCGGGCCAGCATGATCGGCGATGCGGCCCGGCATGTATGGAAACTGCCACGAAGATTGATCTCGACATCCTTCCACCAGGTCTCGGGATCGCACTCCCAAATCGGGCCGAAGGCCTGGAAGGAGCCGTGGTTGTTCACAAGGAGATCGACCGGCCCCAGTTGGTTGGCGATCGTTGCAAAGACATTTTCAACAGCGCCATTATCCGAAACATCGGCCGTCAGCGCGAGAGCCCGCCCGCCCTCGGCCTCGATCATGGCGACAGTTTCGTCAATCTCTTTGGCGGTCCGCGAGATCACGGCGACCTTAACCCCTTCCCGCGCCTGCTGAAGGGCGATCTCGCGGCCAATGCCTCTGCCGCCACCGGTGACGACTGCTACCGTATTCGCAAGTCGGGCCATTTTGCTTTCCTCCATCGCAAAAAGATTTATTCTGGACGAAGGAAATTGGCTCGTGGCGCAGGACGATCAACCAAGTGTTCGTCGCAATCTTCGCCTACCACACATCCTTCTTCGACTTCACGGTCCCGAGCTTCCGCTCCAGCTCGCCTGAGGACGCCGCCGAAATGCGGATGTCGAGGCTCACCGAGCCGTCTTCCTGATCGCGTCGTTCGTCCACCATCGCATTGGCGTAGAGCCAGGGCAGCAGCGAGAGATTAGCCGGCAGGATATCGATGGTCACTTCCGTCATCACCCCGGAAATGCGGCGGCTGATTTCTTCCATGAGGGCATCGACGCCCTCGCCTGTCACGGCGGAAATGGCGCGGACATTGGCGGTGGTGGTCGCCTTCTCGGCAATGGCCTCGTGCGCCTCCGGCTCCAGCCGGTCGATCTTGTTCCAGACTTCGAGAATGCGGTCTTCCGCCTCCTGCCCCTCGATGCCGAGATCGCTCAGGATGCGCATCACGTCACCCGCCTGTGCCGCATTATCCGGATCGGACATGTCGCGCACATGCAGGATGAGATCGGCTTCCAGCACCTCTTCGAGCGTCGCACGGAAGGCGGCGACCAGATGCGTCGGCAGGTCGGAAATGAAGCCTACGGTGTCGGAGAGGATCACCGTCCTACCCTGCGGCAACTTCATGCGGCGCAGTGTCGGATCGAGCGTCGCAAACAGCATGTCCTCGGCGAGAACGCCGGCACCTGTGATCCGGTTGAACAGCGTCGACTTTCCGGCGTTCGTGTAGCCGACGAGCGCCACGATCGGATGCGGCACCTTCTTGCGCTTGGCGCGGTGCAGCTGGCGGGTGCGGCGCACCTGTTCCAGTTCGCGCTCCAGCTTGACGATCTTGTCCTGCAGGATGCGTCTATCGGCTTCGATCTGCGTTTCGCCGGGACCGCCCATGAAGCCCGCGCCACCGCGCTGGCGTTCGAGGTGGGTCCAGCTGCGAACGAGACGGCCCTTCTGGTAATTCAGATGCGCAAGCTCGACCTGCAGCGTGCCTTCCTTGGTGGAGGCGCGGCGGCCGAAGATTTCCAGGATGAGGCCTGTGCGGTCGATGACCTTGGCCTTCCATTCGCGTTCGAGATTGCGCTGCTGCACCGGCGTCAGCGGATGATCGACGATGATCAGGCCGGCGTTCTCGGCTTTCGCCATCTCGCCGATCTCCTCGACCTTGCCGGTGCCCATGAGTGTGGCCGGGCGCGGCTGCGAGACAGAGACGATCACGCCGCCCGCGATTTCCAGATCGATGGCGCGGGCAAGACCGATGGCCTCTTCCAGCTTCGCTTCATTGCTACGGGGAGCCGTGGTTGCGGTATCGCCCTTCGGCTGCTGTTGCTTCAGCACCGGCACGACGACAAGCGCGCGCATGTCGTCACGCGGAACGTCGTGTTCCGCGCCGGCAGCGTCGGTCGTGTCAAATTCGTCTGTAATGGCTTTTATCCGTCAGCCCGCGTCTTCACCTTCGAACATCTGCACCGGCTGTCCGGGCATGATAGTCGAGATCGCGTGCTTGTAAACCAGCTGAGAATGACCATCCCTGCGCAGAAGGACGCAGAAATTGTCGAAGGACGTCACAACGCCCGTGAGCTTCACGCCGTTGATCAGGAAGATCGTCAGCGAAATCTTCTGCTTTCTGACGGTATTGAGAAACAGGTCCTGGAGGTTCTGAGAACGTTCCGCCATATGCGCCGCTACTTTCTTATGTGCCGGCGTTCGGGACGCCGCTTGGAATGAAATGATTGTCCCCGCAAACCCTCACTTTTGCGGCAATAGGAGACTCGTATCAAATGAATGTCTTTTCCGCAATGTCGAAAAAGGCTTCTCTGATCTGCTTTGAAACAAGTCCCGGATGACCATTGCCGATCGTCTTTCCGTCGATGGAAACGACGGGAAAACAGATACTTGTCGCGGCGGTGATGAAGACCTCGCGCGCATTCAGCATGTCATCGACCGTGAACCGCTCCTCGCGGATCTCTATCCCTTCCCTGGCGGCAACATCAAGAAGGGTTGTGCGCGTGATGCCCCGCAGAATCCCGTGTTCTGCCGGACGCGTCCGCAAGATCCCGTCCTGGCCCACCATCCAGACATTCGTCGCCGCACCTTCGGTGACATAGCCTTCCGCGTCCACGTATATCGCTTCCTGCGCGCCGGCTTCCTTCGCCTTCTGGCGTGCCATGGCGTTGGGAAGAAGGCCTACGGTCTTGATGTCCACGCGATCCCAGCGGTTATCCGGCAGCGTAATAGCGCGGATGCCTTCGGCATTCTTCTTGTCGATGACCTTGCGGTCCGTGTTCTTGGCGGTGACAACGATGGAGGGCTTTACGGTATCCGCCGGAAAGACATGGTCGCGCCTTGCGACACCGCGGGTCACCTGCATGTAGAACATGCCGTTCGTCACGCCATTCTTCCGCAGCACCTGTCGGATGACCAGCGTGAGCGCCCGCCGATCCATCGGCCAGTCGATAGATAATTCCGATAGAGAGCGGCCCAGGCGGTCGAGATGCCGCGTCAGGTCCACGATCATCCCGTGGCGCACCTCGCAGACCTCATAGACCCCGTCTGCGAACTGATAGCCGCGATCCTCCACGTGAACCGCAGCATCGGCATGACGGACATACCGGCCGTTGACATAGGCAATTCTGGACATTGTCAAATTCCTGACAAAAGAAAACAAACAGGCATTTCGTTTTAAACGCCCAGGGACTTCAATTTCCGGTGCAGCGCCGATCGCTCCATCCCGACGAACTCCGCAGTGCGCGAGATATTGCCGCCAAAGCGGTTGATCTGGGCCATCAGATAGTCGCGCTCGAAGAGTTCACGCGCTTCCCGCAGAGGAAGCGTCATGATGTGCTGGTCGCCCTGCGCCGAAATCTTCGGCATCATGTCCACCACGTCGGGCGGCAGGTGGTCTGCTGTGATCGTCGTATCGCCGCCGTCCGGACGGGTCAGGATCAGCACGCGCTCGATGACGTTGCGAAGCTGGCGGATATTGCCCGGCCAGTCATGCGCCTGCAGAACCGCAAGCGCGTCATCCGCCACGCGGCGCGCCTTCATGCCCGCCTGCTCGCTGATCTGGCGCATGAAGAGGTCGACAAGGAAGGGTATGTCCTCGCGCCGCTCGGCCAGCGCCGGCACCTTGATCGGAACCACGGCGAGGCGATGATAGAGATCCTCACGGAACCTTCCCTCTCCGATCTGGCTTTCGAGGTTGTAGGCCGTTGAGGAAATGATGCGCACATCGACCTTCACGCGTTTGGAGCCGCCGATGCGCTCGAACTGCTGATCGACCAGAACGCGCAGGATCTTGTTCTGCGTTTCACGCGGCATCTCGCCAATCTCGTCGAGATAGAGCGTTCCGCGATGCGCCTCTTCGAGAGCCCCCGTGCGGCGCGCCTGGCCCGGCTGACCCTCGGTGCCGAAAAGCGCCATCTCCATGCGTTCCGGCGTGATTGTCGCCGCATTGAGCGCCACGAAAGGCCCGTCGGCGCGCGAGGACTTCTTGTGGATCATCCGCGCTACCAGTTCCTTGCCGGAGCCGGAGGGTCCGAGGATCATGATGCGGCTGTTGGTCGGTGCGATCTTCTCGATGGTCTGGCGAAGCTGCGAGACGGCAACGGATGTCCCGATCAGCTCCACGGGATCGCCGGACCGCTTCTTCAGCTCGCTCACTTCCTTGCGAAGCTGCGAATTTTCAAGCGCCCGCTCCGCCACCAGGATCAGCCGGTCCGCCTTGAAGGGCTTTTCGATGAAGTCATAGGCGCCGCGATGGATGGCCGACACGGCCGTCTCGATATTGCCGTGGCCGGAAATCATCACCACGGGAATGTCAGGATGGCGCGCCTTGATCTCGTCCAGCAGCGCCAGGCCGTCGAGCTTGCTGCCCTGCATCCAGATATCGAGGAAAATCAGTCTTGGTACGCGGTCGCTGATCGCGGCGAGTGCACTGTCGCTGTCATGCGCGGTGCGCGTTTCATGTCCCTCGTCCGAAAGGATGCCGGAGACGACCTCGCGAATGTCCTGTTCGTCGTCCACGATGAGAATATCAGACGCCATTGACTGCTTCCTTCATTTCCATGTCGACATGCGGTTGGGCGTCCGTCCGGGGCAAATATACCCGGATCATCGCGCCGCGCCCGTGGTCGAAATCTTCCGGCGCATCGTGCAATTCCAGCTCGCCGCCATGTTCTTCAATGATCTTCTTGACGATGGCGAGACCAAGGCCGGTGCCCTTCTCGCGCATCGTGATATAGGGCTCGAGAATGCTGTTGCGGTTCTCGGTCGGCAGCCCCTTGCCGTTGTCGATGATGTCCACGACATAGCGCTCGCCGGAGGCGTCCTCGCGTGCCCGCACCAGGATTCGGTTTTCCTCGCGCGCAGCCTCGGCCGGGACCGCTTCGATGGCCTCTACGGCATTCTTCACCAGATTGCCGAAGGCCTGGCCGAGCATCCGGGAATCGAAGACGCCGTCGAGAGCAACATCCCCCAGGTCCTTCTCGAAGCGGACATGGGTAACCCCCATCTCGCGGAGGAACACGGCATCCTTGAGGATATCGCGCAGATCGCAGGCGGCCTTGGTCGGCTTCGGCATCCGGGCGAAGGAGGAGAATTCGTCCACCATCCGGCCGATATCCCCGACCTGACGCACGATCGTGTCCGTGCACTGGTCGAAAACCTCGCGGTCGTCCTGGTTGATCTGCTTGCCGTAGCGGCGGCGGAGGCGTTCGGCCGAGAGCTGGATCGGCGTCAGCGGGTTCTTGATCTCGTGGGCGATACGGCGCGCCACATCCGCCCAGGCAGTGGAGCGCTGCGCGATGACCAGATCGGTAATATCGTCGATCGTCAGCACCCAGGCGCTCTTGGCATCGTCGGACTCCTCGCGGGTGACCTGGACATTGAGCGTCCGTTCGCGGCCGTTGATGCGCAAATTGATCTGACGGCGATAGCTCGGCCGTCCGCGCGCAACAGCCTCGGCAAAGACTTCGTCGACTTCCGGCGCGAATTCGCCCAGCGTATGTCCCACGATTTCGCCCGCATCGCGGCCGACAAAACCCTCCGTGGAGGGGTTCGCGACCGTAATGCGACCGTCCTCCTCAACGCCGATTACGCCCGCGTTGACCCCCGAAAGAACCGCTTCGATGAAGCGGCGGCGGTCGTCCACCTCGTCCTTGGCGGCCAGAACCTCGTCGCGCTGGGAGCGAATCTCGGCAATCATCTTGTTGAACGTGCGCGACAGGTTGCCGACGTCACCGTCTGCAGCGCGCACGGGCACGATCACGTTCATATTGCCGGTCGCGACACTGTCCGCGGCGCTGATCAGCAACCTGATCGGCCGAACGAGCCGATCGGCGATCGCAATGGCGGTCCAGATGGCTGCGAGGAGCACGATCAGCGCAAACCCGAGATAAAGAATGCCGAACGCGACCTGCAGCGAGGTCCGGCCCGCCTCCATCGCGCGATATTCCTGCGTGTTCTCCTCCATGAGCCGCAATGCCGACATCACGTTCGGATCGACCGCCCGGATCGTGTAGAGATAGGCCCCGGGTATCTCGTCCAGCTTGATGACCGCACCGACCAGGTTGGTAATGCCCGGCGGGATCAGCGTTGGCTGGCCGGCGACCGAGCTTTCCAGCGCGTCCTTCGGAATCGCGGGAAGCGGCTTCTCCGTTTCGATTTCCGCCTGCAGGATGACGCTGCCATCCGCGCGCACGAGAAACGCGCCGAGCATACCCCGCCCGCGCGCCTGTCGCGTCATCAATTCGATAAAGCCCGTGCGGTCGAGGCTGTAGAGCGTGCGATTGCGGTCGAGATCATTCGCCATCGACGCGGTCTGGCCCTGCAGATAGCTGGCATTCTCCAGCACATAGGCTTGCGCCACATTGATCGAGGAATTCACGATCGACTGGGTCCGGATCGAGAACCAGCGGTCAAGGCCCGCCTGCAGCGTGAAAGAGGCAAAAATGGCGACCAGGACAGCCGGGAGAATCGCCACGATCGAAAACAACGAAACGATCCGCACATGCAGCCGCGCCGCCGCGCGCCCCCGCCGCCGCGCCTTGATCAGGCGCAGCACTTCGCGGGCGATGAGGTACATCAACCCGAAGACGAACAGGCCGTTGATCACCGCGGAGGCAATGACGACATCCGTTTCCGGTGCGATCGGGGTCAAACCGAGCAGGACAAAGAGGGTTATGACCGATGAGGTCAGCGCGCCCCCGGCCAGGATGAGGCCCGGCAGCGCAAAATAGGCGCGGCGGTCCTGCGCGCCCAAGCCTGTCGCCCCATCGTCTTCCATTGCAGCCTTGCTGCCCGCCATTCAATATTCTCCCGTATCCGCTTGACGCTCCATATCGGGAGACATGCAGCCCACGTCGCGATTCGCCCTGCGAATCCGGCGAGTCACGCGGAAAGTCGTGACTTTCAAGCAACATATTGTGGCGAAATTGCAACGCCTGACAAGCCCCAACCGAGGGAACTCGCGCAATTATCAGCCGCCGCGGGCGCTCCGGTAAACGGAAACGCCGAGCTCGCGGATCTTCTTTCGAAGCGTGTTGCGGTTGAGGCCCAGGACTTCGGCAGCCTTGATCTGGTTTCCGCGCGTGGCGGTCAGCACGGCGAGAATAAGCGGATATTCCAGCTCCGCCAGCACGCGGTTGTAGAGCCCGGGCGGTGGCAGGTCTTCCCCGAAGCCGGAGAAATAGGTTCGCATGTTTTCTTCTACCGCCTGCGAAATCGTGACCGGCCCGGAGCGGCCCGCCGCCTTGTCGAGCGGGCTGTCCGGAATGTCCGAGCGCAGTTCCGTGTCGATGATTTCGCGGGTGATCACGTCCTGCGGATAGAGCGCGGTCAGGCGTCGGATCAGGTTTTCCAGCTCGCGCACATTGCCCGGCCAGGCATAGGTCTTCATCGCCTCGATCGCCTCGGAATCGAAGCGCTTGACGTCCAGACCCTCCTTCTCTGCGCGCGTCACGAAGTGGCGTACCAGATCCGGAATGTCCTCCGAGCGATCGCGTAGCGGCGGAAGCCGCAGCGGCACGACGTTCAGGCGATAATAAAGGTCCTCGCGGAAGAGGCCCTGGTTGATCAGGTTCTTCAGGTCCTTGTTGGTGGCGGCGACGATGCGGACATCGGTGCGGATCGGCGTGCGCCCGCCCACCGTCGTATACTCACCCTGCTGCAACACGCGCAGAAGGCGGGTTTGCGCATCCATCGGCATGTCGCCGATTTCGTCGAGGAAGAGCGTGCCGCCCTCCGCCTGTTCAAAACGGCCGGTCGAGCGGTTCTGCGCGCCGGTAAACGCGCCCTTCTCGTGACCGAAGAGTTCCGATTCGATGAGGTCGCGCGGGATGGCGGCCATGTTGATGGCGACGAAGGGCCCGTTGCGTCGCTTGCCGTAATCGTGCAGGGCGCGGGCAACGAGTTCCTTGCCCGTGCCGCTCTCGCCGGTGATCATCAGCGTCAGGTCCGTCTGCATGAGACGGGCAAGCACGCGGTAGATTTCCTGCATGGCTGCAGAACGGCCGACGAGCGGCATGCCGTCCTGCTGATCGTCTTCCAGCTCCGGCGCCTTATGCTTCGGCTCCGAGAGCGCGCGCTTGACGATGGCGAGCAATTCCGTGAGGTCGAAGGGCTTCGGCAGGTAGTCGTAGGCACCTTTTTCGGATGCCTTGATCGCCGTCATGAACGTGTTCTGCGCGCTCATGACCAGAACTGGAAGTTCCGGTCGCGCCTTCTTGATGCGCGGCAGCAGGTCGAAGGCGTTTTCATCCGGCATGACGACGTCGGTGATGACGATATCGCCCTCGCCGCCAGCCACCCATCGCCAGAGCGTGGCGGCGTTTGAGGTGATGCGCACATCGTAGCCGGCGCGTGTCAGCGCCTGGTTGAGTACGGTGCGGATGGCGGCGTCGTCGTCGGCTACGAGAACCGTGGCGCTGGTCATGGGCTTATCCTGCCTGTTCGTCATTGCGCGCATTGTCGGCCGTATCCGTGGAGACGGGCATCAGAACGCGGAACGTGGTACGGTTGGTCTGGCTGTCGCATTCGACAATGCCGCCATGCGCGCCAATGATCTTGGCGACAAGGGCGAGGCCGAGACCCGAACCGTTGGTCTTGGTGGTGATGAAGGGGTCGAAGAGATGCGGCACGAGGTCCTGCGGAACGCCTGGACCATTGTCATGCACGCAGAACTCCAGCGGCAGCGAAATCTTCTCGCGTGTTCCGGCAACCGACAAGCGGATGCCCGGCCGATAGGCGGTGGAAAGAATGATCTCGCCATCCGGCTTGTTGCCGATCGCTTCCGCAGCGTTTTTCACAAGGTTGAGAAACACCTGCACGAGCTGGTCGCGGTTGGCATAGACTGGCGGCAGCGAGGGGTCGTAGTTCTCGACGAACTTGATGTCGCGCGCAAAACCGGCTTGCGCGATGGCCTTCACGCGATCAAGGACCACGTGGATGTTGATCGGCATGCGGTCCACCGGCCGCTCGTCGGAGAAGACCTCCATGCGGTCGACCAGGGAAACGATGCGGTCCGTCTCGTCGCAGATCAGCTGCGTCAGCGACCGATCTTCCTCCCCTACGGATGTTTCCAGCAGCTGCGCCGCGCCGCGAATGCCGGACAGCGGGTTCTTGATCTCATGGGCGAGCATCGAAGCCAGTCCGCTGACCGAGCGCGCGGCGGCGCGATGCGTCAGCTGCCGGTCGATCTTGTCGGCCATGGAGCGCTCCTGGAATACGACCACAACCGCCCCCGGCGTCGTGAGAACCGGCGCGACATAGATGTCCACCAGCTTGTCGGAACCCAGTCGCGGCGAGGACAGGTCGACGCGATACTCGTTCACCGGCGCACGGCGCTCGCGCACCTGCTCGATCAGCGCCAGAAGCGGGCTGCCGAAGGGGATCAGCGCCTCGATCACATAGCGCGACAGATGCGTCGCGCTCGCCCCGAAGAAGGCTTCGGCCTCCCAGTTGGCGAAAACGACGTAGCCATCGGCATTCAGCATGATCACGGGGTTCTGGATCGCGTTCAGAACCGGCAGCGCAAGCGCTTCCATGGATTCGATCGGCATGGCGGGCGGTTTGCTGGTCATGCGGCCTCTCCGAGTTCGGCGCTCGATCTGTCGGCGGAAAGGAGAGCGTCGCGAAGCCCCTTCACAACCATGTCCGGGTCATGCGACGTCATGATCGCGCCGCGCCGCGCAGGCTCCATCCCGCGAGCATGCAGGTCCAGATACCAGCCAACATGTTTTCGGGCATGGCGCAGTCCCCCTTCGACGCCGTGGAAGGACAGCATGTCACGATAATGCTCTTCGACAATGTCGGCGATTTCCGCGCGAGCAGGCGTTTCGCAGGCTCCGGCAATCTTGCCGCAGAGCCACGGCTGGCCCTGGCTGGCCCGTCCAACCATCACAGCATCCGCCCCCGAGCGGCGCATGATTTCCTCGGCGTCGGCGATAGAGGCGACATCGCCATTGGCGACCAATGGCAGGCCGATCGCCTCCCTGACGGCCCGAATGGCATCCCAGTCCGCCTTGCCCTCGTAAAACTGCATGCGGGTCCGTCCGTGGACCGTGATCATCTGCACGCCGGCATCCTCGCAACGCTTCGCAATCTCCGGCGCGTTCAGCGACATGTGGTCCCAGCCGAGCCGCATCTTGACTGTCACAGGTACGGATACCGCGGCCACAGTGGCCTCAACCAGCGAGAGCGCCAGATCCGGATCGCGCATCAGGGCAGAGCCCGAATAGCCCCCGATGACCTTCTTGGCGGGGCATCCCATATTGATATCAATGATATCTGCGCCCTCGCCTGCGGCAATCCTGGCGGCCTCAGCCATCCAGCGCGCGTCGCGACCGGCGAGTTGCACCATATGCGGACGTGCGCCCGTACCCTTCAGCCGCTGGCGCGATTCGCGCATGTCCCGCACGAGTTCGCCGCTCGCCACCATCTCGGTCACGGTCAGTCCCGCGCCATAGCGCCAGGCAAGCTTGCGAAACGGCAAATCCGTGACGCCGGACATGGGCGCGAGGATCACGCGGTTGCGGATTTCCACCGAACCGGCCCTGAAAGCGGATGAAAGGCTTGCAAGATGCAAATGATTATCTTTCGTGCATCAATTTATTTTGCCCCTTTTTTAGACATTTGACGGTGGCTTGCCAAGGGGGCATTGGCAAAGGTCTTAAAAAAGCTTTGGACTGGAAAAATGACTCTTACACTTGTATGGCCTTGACACTGGGAAGGCTCAATACCGTCGCGGCGTGCCTTACTGGACGTTTATGACGGATACAAGACAACAAGCTTGGATTTCGAGACATGAATGATACGGCGGAACTGGCCAGAGACTGCGCTTTTGTTGTCGTGGCGGCAGGCCGCGGCGAGCGCGCCGGCGCACCGCATGAGGGCCCGAAACAATATCGTCCCATCGGCGGCAAGGCCGTGATCCGCCATGCGCTCGAAGCGATTCTGGCATGGCCAAGAAGTGGGTCCGTCATCGTCGTCATCCACCCGGACGACGAGGCCTTGCTGGTGACCGCAGTGGAGGGAATGCAGGGTGCCGAGCGGTTGACGATCGTTCATGGCGGCCCCACACGCCAGCACTCCGTTTTGTATGGGCTCGAGGCCCTGATCGCCACGGGACCGCACTATGCCTTCATTCATGACGCCGTGCGCCCCTTCGTGACATCGGACTTCATGGATGGAATCGCCGCCGTTCTGGATGCCGGGGCGAAAGCCGCCCTGCCCGCCCTTGCCGTCCCGGACACACTCAAGCGTGCAGAAGACGGACGGATCGTCGCGACTGTCGACCGCTCCGGGCTCTACGCCGCGCAGACTCCGCAAGCCTTTGATTACGCGGCAATTCTCGAGGCACATCAGAAGGCCGCTTCAGCCGGCGACTTCACCTTCACCGACGACGCGGCCATCGCTGAATGGGCCGGACACGACGTCAGCCTCGCGGAAGGTTTGGCGGGCAATGTCAAGCTGACGGTGAAGCGCGATATCGAACTCGCCGATGAAAGGCTCAGACGCACCATGATCGCCGACGTCCGTTGCGGAAACGGCTATGATGTCCACCAACTTGTCCCCGGCGACGGGGTCACGCTTTGCGGCGTCTTCATTCCCCACGAGAAAGCGCTCTTCGGTCATTCAGATGCGGACGTCGCGCTTCACGCACTGACAGACGCCCTGCTTGCCACCTGCGGGGCCGGCGATATCGGCGATCATTTCCCGCCGTCCGACCCGCAGTGGAAGGGTGCGCCCTCGCGCATCTTCCTGGAAAGGGCGGCGGAGATTGTCCGCGAGCGCGGCGGCACCATCACAAATGCCGATGTCTCAATCATCGCGGAACGCCCCAAGGTCGGGCCGCATCGCAACACGATGCGCGCCAACATGGCGGAGTTCCTCAAGATTTCCATCGACCGCTGCTCGGTCAAGGCAACAACGAACGAGAAGATCGGTTTCGTCGGTCGCGAGGAAGGCATTGCCGCCATCGCGACGGCGACTGTTATCTATGAGGGAGGACGGTGATGCCGGCCCATGCTGAAAACATCGAACTGGCTCGCCAGGTCATTGACGCCTGCCGGGTGCGCAACATCATGATCGCCGCTGCCGAATCCTGCACTGGCGGCTTGATCGCGACCACGCTCACCGAAATCCCAGGCTCGTCCGCCGTTTTCGACCGTGGCTTCGTAACCTATTCGAACACGTCGAAGATCGAGATGCTCGGCATCTTCCCGATCACGATCAAGCAATATGGCGCGGTCTCCAAGGAGACGGCGATGGAAATGGCCCATGGCGCGCTCGCCCGCTCGGAGGCTGGCCTCTCCATCGCCTGCACCGGCATTGCCGGTCCCGATGGGGGCACGCCCGACAAACCCGTCGGCCTCGTGCATATCGCCGCCAAGCACTACAACGGCACCCTCCTTCATCGCGACATGCATTTCGGCGAAATCGGCCGTGCCGCGGTTCGGTTCGCGACAGTGAAGACGGCTCTGGAAATGATGTTGAAGCTCGCGGTGATCGATCCGAATTACAAGGGGTGATGGGGCGGTGATGCCGTGAAGCCGCTGCCAAAGACCCAAGCTGACAAGGATCACGAAAACTGGTTCGCTGATCAGCTTGACTTGGCGCTGAAAGAGGCCGACGATCCTGATACCGCCTGGGTAGAGCACAACGAGGTGCGCCAGGAGTGGGAAAACAGGCGAGCCGGTCTGGTTGAACGTATCGCAAAGCAGGGCAAAACCGCTTGAGGCCCGTTTGGCTGCCGGGAGCCATTACTGACCTCGAAAGGCAACTCTCCTATATCGCGACTGATAACCCACGCATCGCCATGGAAATCGGCGATCGTGTTTTGCAACACGTGTCCCATCTATCCGAATATTCGGACTTGGGGAGACATTGAAAAAGGCCGAATACGCGAGAGCTGGTTGTTCCGCGCACGCTCACTGTCATCGTCTATCGCATTGCCTCGGACCGAGTGGAAGTTCTGCGCCTCCTTCACGGGGCGCAGAAATGGCCGCCTCACGAGTGAGGCGGTGAGCTTCACACCAGCCGGCTCTGCTCCAGCGCCGCTTCCACGAAGCTCTTGAACAGCGGATGCGGATCAAGCGGGCGGCTCTTCAGTTCCGGGTGATACTGAACGCCGATGAACCACGGGTGGTCTGGATACTCCACCGTTTCCGGCAGAACGCCATCGGGTGACATGCCCGAGAACACGAGGCCGCAATGTTCCAGGCGATCCTTGTAGTCGATGTTCACTTCGTAACGGTGGCGATGGCGCTCGGAAATCTCGGTCGAGCCGTAGATCGAAGCGATCAGCGTATCCTTCTTAAGCGACGCCTTGTAGGCGCCGAGGCGCATCGTGCCGCCGAGATCGCCGGCAGCGGAGCGCTTCTCCAGCTCGTTGCCCTTCACCCATTCCGTCATCAGGCCGACCACCGGCTCCTTCGTCGGGCCGAATTCGGTCGACGAAGCCTTTTCGATGCCGGCGAGATTGCGCGCCGCTTCCACGACGGCCATCTGCATGCCGAAGCAGATGCCGAAATACGGTACCTTGCGCTCGCGCGCAAAGCGGGCCGCATTGATCTTGCCTTCCGAACCGCGCTCACCGAAGCCGCCAGGCACGAGGATGGCGTTGACCTTCTCGAGATACGGCGCCGGATCTTCCTTCTCGAAAATTTCCGACTCGATCCATTCGAGCTTCACCTTGACGTGGTTGGCCACGCCGCCGTGATAGAGCGCCTCGATCAACGACTTATAGGCATCCTTGAGGCCCGTATACTTGCCGACAATCGCAATCGTCACCTCGCCCTGCGGCGTGTGGATGCGGTTGGACACCTCTTCCCAGGGCTCGAGTTTCGGCTGCGGGGCCGGCTCGATGCCGAAGGCGGCCAGAACCTCGTTGTCGAGGCCTTCCTTGTGATAGGCGAGCGGCACGTCATAGATCGATGCCACATCGAGCGCCTGGATGACGGCTGACGGACGCACATTGCAGAACAACGACAGCTTCTTGCGCTCGGCTTCCGGGATTTCGCGATCCGCGCGCACGAGCAGGATGTCGGGATGGATGCCCAGCGCCTGCAGTTCCTTCACCGAATGCTGCGTCGGCTTGGTCTTCAGCTCGCCGGCGGCCGGGATGTAGGGCATCAGCGTCAGGTGCACGTAGACGGACGTTCCGCGTGGCAGGTCGTTGCCAAGCTGGCGGATCGCTTCCATGAAGGGCATGGCCTCGATATCGCCCACCGTGCCGCCGATTTCGCAGATGACGAAATCATAGTCCTCGTTGCCCTCGATGACGAAATTCTTGATCTCGTTCGTGACATGGGGAATGACCTGCACGGTCGCGCCGAGATAGTCGCCGCGGCGTTCCTTGTCGATGATGTTCTTGTAGATCCGGCCCGTGGTGATGTTGTCGGTCTTGGTCGCCGAACGCCCTGTAAAGCGCTCGTAGTGGCCGAGGTCGAGGTCGGTCTCCGCGCCGTCGTCGGTGACAAACACCTCGCCGTGCTGCGTCGGGCTCATCGTGCCCGGATCGACGTTGAGATAGGGGTCCAGCTTGCGCAGGCGAACACGGTAACCCCGTGCCTGCAACAATGCTCCGAGAGCTGCGGCCGCAATGCCCTTGCCAAGAGAAGAGACCACGCCGCCAGTGATGAATACGTATCGCGCCATGGGAGTCACCGGATACCTTTAATCAAACGATTCCGCTACCCGCAAAATTCAGGTTGCCCCGAAATTTCGGTGGATGAAGAACCGATTCTAGCCAAAAGAAAACCGGCAGCCAGTTGGCTGGCTGCCGGAGGATTGTTTCAACCTGTCGGCCTCACTGGCCGGAAGGAACCTTGGTCGGGTCCGTCGCCGGTGCTGCCGGTGCGCTTGCCGCCGGAGCCTGCGTGGACGGGGCGGTGGTCGCAGGTGCCTGCGATGCCGGAGCGGCCGGGGTCTCAGCGGCAGGAGCCTGGGCGGCAGGCGCATTCGCTGCCGGTGCGCCGCCAGACGGAACGCCATTGTCCGGAACGGCAGGAGCAGGCTTCGTCTCAGCCGGCTTGGTGCCGCCCAGCTGGTCCAGAATGCCGTTCTGCTGGCCCTGCTGGGTGATCGGAATCCGATCGAGAATGTCCGTCGGCTTTGCCTGATAGCGGGCAAGAATGCCCAGACCCAGCGAGGTGATGAAGAACAGCGTCGCCAGGATCGCGGTCGTGCGGGTCAGGGCATTGGCCGTGCCGCGCGCCGACATGAAGCCCGAGCCGCCGCCGATGCCGAGACCGCCGCCTTCCGAGCGCTGGATCAGCACGAGGCCGACAAGCGCCAGCACGATCATGAGATGAATGACGATGAGAACAGTTTGCATAGTGGCATGTCCCATGCCGCGCGAAAACGCGGCAAAATAATGGAGGTTGGCGGCTCTTTACACGAGCCGTCCCGTTATTCCAAGTCCCGATGGTTCAATTTGCCGTACAGGAAATAAACTTACGCTTGGAGCGTCTCGTAAGCCCTGCAGATGGCGAGGAAATCCGTGGATTTCAAGGACGCACCGCCAACCAGCGCGCCGTCGACATTGGCAACGCCCAACAATTCCACGGCATTATTCGGCTTGACCGAGCCGCCATAGAGAATGCGCATCTTGGCGCCCTCGCCTGCAAACCGGCCCTTCAGTTCGGCGCGCATGAAGGCATGAGCCTCCTCGACGTCGCCGGTCGATGGCGTCAGGCCCGTGCCGATCGCCCAGACGGGCTCATAGGCAATGACCGTGTTTTCGGCCGTCGCACCTTCAGGAACAGAGCCGGCGAGTTGCGCCTTCAAAACGTCCAGCGTCTTGCCACCCTTGCGCTCGGCTTCCGTCTCGCCGATGCAGACGATGGCGACAAGCCCGGCTGCCCAGGCGGCTTCCGTCTTGGCGCGCACTTCGGCGTCTGTTTCCTTGTGGTCCGTGCGGCGCTCGGAATGGCCGAGGATGACATGCGTCCCAAAGCAGTCGGCGATCATTTGCGCCGAGATATCGCCCGTATGCGCGCCCGCGACCTTCGCATGGCAGTCCTGCGCCCCGATTTCGAGCACGCTGTCGGTTGCAAGCGCGGTCGCCACATAGAGCAGCGTCACCGGCGGGCAGATCAGAGTCGAGATATTGCATTTCAGCGAAGCAACGCCCGCCGCCATCGCCTTGATTTCGTCCAGCGACGAGCGCGTACCGTTCATTTTCCAGTTGCCGGCAACCAGCGGGCGGACATCAGGCGTCATCTCGAAAATCTCCCCTCATCGAATTCGCATGTGCCATGCCAATAGCGGGCAAGCGGCTGCGATGCAATGCGTCAGGAGCGTCGGAAAAACCAGTTCAACGTATCGCGCCAGTCGAGCATCCTGAGCGGGATGCCGTGCGATCCGGTGTTGAACAGCACGAACCGTGTCGGATAGCCCTTGTCGTGCAGCTTCCGATAAAGCCCATCCTGGTCCTGCCAGGGATAGACGGTATCGTCCGTGCCATGAGCAAAGAAGAGCGGCAGATGCGCGGTGTAGAAAGGCGTCGTCTCGAACTGGCTGTCGAGTACACCGCTCATCAGGATCATGCCGGACAGGACGGAAACGGCCTGCGGATCGCGCGCGATCTCGCGGCAGATCAGCGTCCCCATCGAGGCGCAGGCGATGACGACGGGATTGCCGCCGGACGCCTTCGAAAGGATGCGGATCAAGGCGGAGATATCGGCCGCGCCCGCCGCATCGAAACTTTTCACCGTGGGGGCGACGTAGACGCCGCCATTGTCGACCGCAAGGTTCTTCAGCCGGTTGAAATTGCCGCCAAAGCGCTCGTCGCTGGCTCCCAGCTTCCGGTCAACCCCGCGACCGTGGATGAAGATGACGCTGAATTTCTGCTTTCCGATCTTCCCCGCAGTGAAAATGTCGAGCTTGTGCCCTGTGCCCAGATCAACCGTGTCAAAGGATTGGTGCCAGTTCACGCCGAGCGAAACATATTGCCATTTCACCTGGCGCTCCGGTACGTCGTCGCGCTGATAGATGTCGCGCTCCTTGCGGTAGTCCACCTTGATCCAGTCGCCATGGTCCTTTGTCTCCAGGATGCCGGGATAGGCGAAGAGATCATCCTTGAAGGGCTTGAGTTCCAGCGCTGAGGCAAAGGAAGGCGCAAGAATGGCGGCCAGCACGCAAACCAGTGCGCGCAAACGCAAATGAACTGTGGACATACGTCCCATCGGAGAACTCCATGACCCGCTTCATCTTGCCAACACGGCGGGCGATACGCAATTTCGGGGCCAGCTTTCACAGTTTCCCGGGGCCGTTGCCTGCGCTACAAGGCAAGAGAACATTTGGGAAACGATTCGCGCCGGGCTCTATGTGAGCCCAAGCGGCCAGCGAACGCCAGACTTGAACACCAGACATGAGTACCAGATACGGCACGATGGATAATTCGAACGATCTTTTTGCGAGCATGGCCCCCAAGGCCGCTGAGGACTCAGACCGGAAGACCGAGGTCGCTTCGGCTTCGGTTGCCCCCGCGCGCGCGGCCGTTGCCCCGACCTTGTCTGCCGTCCCTGCTCCGCCGGCCCCGCCGAAATCGAGCGGCGACGACTATGGCGCGTCCTCGATCCGCGTGCTTGAAGGTCTTGAGCCCGTCCGGATGCGCCCCGGCATGTATATCGGCGGTACGGACGAAAAGGCGCTGCACCACCTCTTCGCCGAAGTTATCGACAACTCGATGGACGAAGCCGTGGCCGGCCACGCCAATTTCATCGAAGTCAGTCTCGACGCCGAAGGCTTCCTGACCGTCACCGATAACGGTCGCGGGATTCCTGTGGAGGAACACCCGCAGGCGCCCGGCAAGTCGACGCTCGAAGTCATCATGACCAAGCTCCATGCTGGCGGCAAGTTCGACGGCAAGGCCTATGAGACCTCCGGCGGTCTGCACGGCGTGGGTATTTCGGTCGTGAATGCGCTCTCTGACCTTCTCGAAGTCGAGGTCGCACGCAACAAGAAGCTCTATCGCCAGCGTTTTTCGCGCGGCATCCCGCAAGGCCCCTTGGAAGAGCTGGGTGACGTCCACAATCGCCGCGGCACGCGCACGCGCTTCCATCCCGACCCGCAGATCTTCGGTGCCGGCGCGAAATTCGTGCCCGCCCGCATTTTCCGCATGGCCCGCTCCAAGGCCTATCTCTTCGGCGGTGTCGAAATCCGTTGGAACTGCGATCCGTCGATCCTCCCGGAAAGCGGCGAAATTCCGGAAAAGGCCGTCTTCCACTTCCCCGGCGGCCTGAAGGACTATCTGCAGGCCTCGCTCGGCAAGGATTTCACCGTTACCCGCGAAATCTTCGCCGGCAAGACGGAAAAGACCGGCGGCCATGGCGCGCTCGAATGGGCGATCACCTGGTATGGTGGCGACGCGATCCTCAATTCCTATTGCAACACCATCCCGACGCCCGAGGGCGGCACGCATGAAGCAGGCCTGCGCATTGCGCTCACCAAGGGCCTGAAGAGCTATGCGGACCTGACGCAGAACAAGCGCGCCGCCAACATCACCACCGACGACGTGATGATCTCCGCCTATGGCATGCTCTCCGTCTTCATCCGCGAACCGGAATTCGTGGGCCAGACCAAGGACAAGCTTGCGACCGTCGAGGCCCAGCGCATCGTCGAGAACGCACTGCGCGACCCCTTCGACCACTTTCTCGCCGGCAATCCTCAGGAGGCTGACAAGCTTCTAGAATGGGTGATCGAGCGCTCCGAAGAGCGCATGCGCCGCCGCAAGGAAAAGGAAGTCAATCGCAAGACGGCGGTACGCAAGCTTCGCCTGCCGGGCAAGCTCGCCGACTGCGCGCAGAACACCGCGGACGGGGCGGAACTCTTCATCGTGGAAGGCGATTCGGCCGGCGGCTCGGCCAAGCAGGCGCGCAACCGTGCCAACCAGGCGATCCTGCCACTGCGTGGCAAGATCCTCAACGTTGCCAGCGCCGGCCGCGAAAAACTGGGCGCCAACCAGCAGATCGCCGATCTCATCCAGGCGCTTGGCTGCGGCACGCGGACGAAGTATCGCGAGGAAGACCTGCGTTACGATCGCATCATCATCATGACCGATGCCGACGTCGATGGGGCCCATATCGCGTCGCTGCTGATCACATTCTTCTATCAGGAAATGCCGGAGCTGATCCGCGAAGGCCATCTCTTCCTCGCAGTCCCGCCGCTCTACAAGCTGACGCAGGGCGGCAAGACGCTCTACGCCCGCGACGACGGCCACCGGGCCGAGCTGATGGCCAAGGAATTCACCGGTCGCGGCAAGGTCGAAGTCAGCCGCTTCAAAGGTCTTGGCGAAATGTCGTCAGACCAGCTGAAGGAAACGACGATGAACCCGAAGACGCGCACGCTGCTGCGTGTCGACGTCGATCGGGAAGACCCGGAAGGCACGCGAGACTCCGTCGATGCGCTGATGGGGACGAAGCCGGAAGCCCGTTTCCGCTTCATCCAGGACCGTGCCGCCTTCGCCGAGAATCTCGACATCTGACACGATCGCGTCCGCTCACGTTGAACATCGGCCACAGTTAAGCGATATTCGGGCTTATAACCGCTTGTGCGGGCGTTTCAGAGTGGCGCAAGCGATGCGACAGAGGATGGACGGGAAGAGATGCAGGTCAAGACCGCAATGATCGTCATGGCGATCATGGGCTGCGACGATAGCGCGACCAAATGCACGCAACTATCGTTGAGTGAACCCAAATGGGATACGGTTGCAGCCTGCGACAAGGATTCCGAGCAGGAACTGGCTCGCTATTCCAACGTGCACTATCCCATGGTCATCGCCATCTGCCAGTCGCCCGAAGTCGGCAAGGCCGAGGCGATGCAGGACAATACAGCCATCCAACAGCAGCCCCAGGGGCCTGTGCAGCAACCCGCCCCGGCCGAAACCGCCGCTCAGGAACAGAAGAAACCGAACCTTCTTGAACGGACTTTCGGCGTGATCAGGAAGGCCATCCCGACGACCGAGGGCATCAAGTCGGCTGTCGTCAAGCCGGTTCATGTGATCGCTGACGGGTACACCTGGGTCGTCCGCAAGATCAAGCCGGATTGAGACCGGCCTGATCCGGAGGCACTCAGCCCCCCGTCACGGCGACATCAGCACGAGACGCCGGTTCAGCGGCGACACCGGCCGGGCATTGCTTGAGTAGATCGAGGTGAAGGCCCGAATGGAGGCCTGTTCCACCTTGAGCGGCTCGCGCGCTACCATCCAGGTCACAATTTCGCTGCAGGGCGGCGTCGTCAGGGAGCCTTCGTAGGTCCAGTATTCGAGCCCCTCAGGCAGCAGGTCGCTTGGCGTGAATGTCTCGACCTTGCCCTCGGCCCCCTCCGTCTGCGGAAAGTACCTGGCCAGCATGGAGAAGGCATCGTGCTTCTGCTCCGGCATCATGAAGACGCCGAGAACGGCCAGATCGCCGTCCTTCTTGTTCTTGTGGACGAAATGAACTTCCATGGGATAGGTCATGCCGTCGATCAGATGCTCGCTCGGCGCGTGAAAGTGGAACTGCAGCAGATCGTAGACCTTGCCGTTGCGCGTGATGGACGAACCTTCCGGCATGTTGATCTGGATCGTGTGGCCGTTGTTGACGATCTTCGCCGAAGTCTTCTTCCAGGCCACGGTGATCGGGTCTACCTCCGCCTTGATGGCCGAGGTAATATTGATCGGCGATTGCTGGCCACCGGCGGAGCAAACCTCGTAGGCCTTTTCCATTCCGCCCCAATGTTCAGGACCATGCTCGCCCTTGTATTCCCAGTGGGCCCCTTCCGAGGCCCCGGCCATTCCAGCGCAAACTGCACAACTGCCTAGCGCGATGAAACCGCGCACGAAATCACGTCTCTTCATAATGTCCCCCAGCCCAGGCGCAACCAATGGAGCGTCAGAAAAGGACGCTTGTGGCCTGGGACTTCAAACAGATTAATCAACAAATTATTGATAAGTGGTTGCACAACCCGAGGTCAAGAGATGTTCGGCTCTAGCGAGCCCGCTCAGGCTGCCTGAGTCAGCAGGTCGTGAACATAAGCCTTGGCCATCTGCCGCATTTCGGAAATGGCCAGACGTTCGACGGCATCGATGAGCGCATGAGCCGCCTCGGCTGCATCCGCATGTTGCCTGCACCGCTCCGCCAGCCGCAGGAAAATGCCCGCGTCGCCCGGAATGTCGCCCCCCTCCTCGCGCCAGATGGAAACCGCTTCGCAAAAGACGTCGGAAACGTCTCGATCGATTCCTGCGGCCTCGATGAGAGCCCGGACAGCGCGTGGGCGCCCGGACGCCAGGATAGCCCGCGCCCGTACCCGCGCGACGCCGGAAAGGTTGGAGATGACCTCGGCAAAGAACGCCGTGCGACCCGCACACAGCGCGTGGATGAGAAACATGGTGGAAAGTCGGCCTTCGACACGCAGATGTTCGACCATCTCGGCGAGCTCCGCTTCTCCCGCGCCGGCCAGCACGCGCACGAGTGCGGCCTCGCAGGCCTCACGCCGCATACGCTCGCGCTTGCGTGGCGGAATGAGCGCCGTGACCAGATCGGCATCCGTCAACGTCGCGCCGATCTTCTCGACCAGAATATGGCGTGCGGTCGCCGGCAATTCCGGCCGTTCCAGGAGCAGTTCGCGGATGGTGGCATCCTTGCCGCAACGCGAGGCGAGCCGAACCATGACATTCGGCGTGAGCCGGGTGCCCGGATTGCGCAGAAGCAGCGCGATGTCGAGGCGACCGCCCACCTCCGCCAAGGCGCCGGCGACCTGTACCGAGACGACCGCCCGCACGGCGACGGCCGCGCGGATTTCGGAACTGCCCCGTCCGACGAGGTCGATGAGGTCGTTGTCCGTGAGGACGGGCGAGCGGGAGACGATCATGGCAGCGATATCGGTACGGTCTTCCGTCAGCGCCAGTATGACGGGTCGTGGTGCGAGATTGTCATCGGCAAGCGCTTCTGCCAGTGACATGCGAACCTTGGGGGAGACATCATCGAGCAGAAATGTGGCGGCAAGATCCCGCTTGCGACGATCATCGCCGGGGGCGGCAGGAAGGCCCGCTTCCGCCACGGGCAAAGACACCGGCTCGATCCGGTTCTGGGTCTTGCTTCTGTCCGACCGACGCAGGAAAGTTCCGAAAATCAACCGCTTGCCCCTGACTACTGACTCAGTTCTACTGTTGTCGGAGCTTAGGCCGGAATTGGTTTAAGATTCCTTTACCATGCCGATTGGCGGTTGCTTAACCATGGCGGGTGGCAAATGACATTCATCCTGCGGGAGCATTCGGGTTCGACAAGCCGCATCGCCTGCGACGGAGACGATCTCCGTCTGAAATCCGGCATGCAGTTCCTTCACGCCGCACTGCCGCGCGGCATTGAAGACGACAGGCGCTTCATTGCAAGGATGTCGGAGCCGTCCTGGGATGGAATCCTCGTTTGCGGCGTCGAAACCCCCGCTGATATCGAGAAGGCAAGCGCGCTGTTGCGGATCGCCGAGGCCGCCAGGGCCATGCCACAAGGCGCGCTGCTGATCCTGGCCCGCCTTGACACAGCCAGGGCCGCGCTCGGACTTGCCCGCTTCGACCGTCCGATTCCACGGCTCGCCGGCCTCGTCTTCGCTGCGGATGCGCTCGCCCTGGCTTCCGGCGCGGCGGCAGACAGCGCGCTCGTGACCGATCTGGGTCTGCGGCTGCCGCTGGCCGCCAGAGCTTCAGGCGCGGCCGCCATTCTCAGGACGGACGAAAGCGGCCCGCAAACGATCGCCCGGGCCAGAAATGACGGCTATGTCGGATTGTGGCTGTCGCAGGCTCAGACCGTCGCCCGTCTTTCAGGAGGATAAAGGACGCCCTGGCGTCGTGAATTCATACGTCGCACGCCGATGCGCTAGAAGCTCTTTGCGGCATCGATGATACGCAGTTGCACCCTACGCGAGCTCTGCCACATGTCAGCAGAAAGTGTTCCCGCCAGATGCAGCGACGCGCCGCGTGAAGCGAGCAGCAGATCGCCAAGCGGCGTCCCGAGGGCGCGGAAGGCGATCGCCTCCAGCCGGGTGCGGTCCAGTCCCTCGATGGTGACCTTGAGGTGGTTCACGCCGACCTGCCGTGCATCGACGATCTTGTGCGAAGGAAGTGCAAAGACGGGCTGCGAATGGCCCGAACCATAGGGTCCCGCCTGCTCGATCAGGTCGATCAGCTCCAGTGTCGCACCGGAAGCCGAGAGCGCGCCATCAATCTTCAGGGAAGCCGTGGCCGCAATGTCGAGCACAGTGCTACCTGCCTGTTCCTCGAAAAAGGCTCGCATAGCACCCAGCTTGGCCCGCTCCACTGTGAGGCCGGCCGCCATGGCGTGCCCACCGCCCTTGATGAGAAGGCCTTCCTCGACCGCCGCCCGAACCATCCGGCCCATGTCGAACCCGGCGATCGAACGGCCAGAGCCGGACCCCTTTCCCGACGGATCGAAGGCGATGGCAAAAGACGGACGCTGGAACTTCTCCTTCAGCCGGGCTGCAAGCAGACCGACGATGCCGGGGTGCCACTGATTGCTGGCCGTGACGAGAATGGAGGCCTTCTCCGCCGTACCGTATTCGGCCAGCACTTCGGCTTCGGCCTGCTCCAGCATGGTGGCTTCCATCGCCTGCCGCTCGCGGTTGAGCCCATCGAGTCGTTCGGCGATCTCTCCCGCCTCAATGGGATCGTCGAGCGTCAGCAGCCGACTGCCCAGCGCCGCGTCGCTGATCCGCCCGCCGGCATTGATGCGCGGTCCGATGAGGAAGCCGAGATGATAGGGCGTGACCGGGCCGGAGAGACCGGCGACCTTCAACAACGCCGCAAGGCCCGCATTCTTCTGATGCCGGGCGGCGATCAGTCCTTTGACCACATATGCACGGTTCAACCCCTTGAGAGGCACCACATCGCAAACCGTGGCGAGCGCCACCAGATCGAGGAAGGACAACAGATCGAGCGTGCCCGCTGCTGGATGCCCCTGCTCCTTCAAAAGCCGCAGCGTGGCCACCAGCACAAGGAAAACAACGCCGGCCGCGCAGAGATGTCCCTGCCCCGAAAGATCGTCCTCGCGGTTGGGGTTGACCAGCGCATGCGCCACCGGCAGCTCATGCGTCACCTGATGGTGATCGATAACCACGACATCGATGCCGCGCTCGGCGGCGACGGCCAGCGACTCGTGACTGGTCGAGCCGCAATCCACGGTGACGATCAGTTGGGCGCCATTGTCGATGAGCTGTCCAATGGCCGCCGAATTCGGACCGTAGCCTTCGAAAATGCGGTCCGGAATGTAGATCGTGGCTTCCACGCCGAAATGCGTCAGGAAGCGGTAAAGCAATGCCGAGGATGCCGCGCCGTCGACATCATAGTCACCGAAGATCGCGACACGCTCGCCCCGCAAGGCAGCTCTCGCAATCCGTGCGGCTGCCTTGCCGCAATCGGTCAGCGTCGATGGATCGGGCATGAGGTTGCGGATCGTGGGATCAAGAAAGGCCGGCGCGTCGTCGACGGAGACACCTCGGCCAGCCATCACGCGGGCGATCAGCTCCGGAATGCCATGCAGCTGCGCCATGGCGAGGGCCCGATTTTCGCCCGCCTGGCCCAGCCGCGAAACCCAACGCTGTCCACTGATCGAACGCTCGACATTCAGGAAGGTCTGCGGTTCGGGATCGATCGGTTGTGCCATGGCCTGCCCTTCATCTGCGGCATCTTGTCTATTGTGAGGCCCGACCGGTCAAGGCTTTGCCGGGATTTCCACATGAGCGGTCACCTGGCCAGCGCCGCCACCGGATCCAGCCGCGAGGCGTTGCGCGCCGGCAGGAAGCCGAAGACGACGCCGATGAGGAAGGAGCATAGAAAGGCAACCGCAATGGACTCGCTCGAGAAGACCAGTGAGAAGCCAAGACCCGCCGCATTGAACGCCCAGCCGAAGCCGAGCGCCAGCGCGATCCCCAATCCGCCGCCGATCAGGCAAACCAGGACGGCCTCGATGAGAAACTGCTGCAGGATATCCGCCCGCCGCGCCCCAACCGCCATGCGCACGCCAATCTCACCGATACGTTCGGAGACGGAGACCAGCATGATGTTCATCACGCCAATCCCCCCGACGATCAGCGAGATGACGGCGATGGCCGCCACGAGGAGCGTCAGCGTCTGGGTTGTCTGCGTGATCGTCTGGCGAATGTCGTCGGTGTTGAGGATGAAAAAGTCCTTCTTGCCGTGCCTTTCGGTCAAGAACTGCGTGACCCCAGCCTCGGCAATATCGGTTGCCGCATCGTCGGCGATCCGGACGGTGATTGAACGAAGCGCGCGGCGCCCGTCGAAACGAGCCTGGACGCTGGTATAGGGCATGTAGAGGTTCAGGTTGTTCCGTCCACCGAAGCCACCCTGCTGCGGCGCGATCACGCCGATGATGCGCACTGGAACGTCGCCCAGAAAAACCGTCTGCCCGATTGGGTCGACGCCACTGTCGCCGAAAAGCGCATTGGCCGTGTCCGTATCGATCACCGCGTCCTGCGTGAGATTTGCGACCTCGGCGTCACCAAAAAGCTTCCCCGCGGTCAGCTTCGAGCCGCGCACGGCGAAATACTGCGGGCCTACTCCGTTCACCAGCGCGGTCGCTGCCACAGAGCCGAAGCGCGCGGTTGCGTTCTTGGACACAGTGGGCGTCACGGCACTCACGTAGGACAGCCCTGACAGCGCATCCGCATCCGCCACGACCAGCGTGGTAATGCGGTTCGACCGGATATCGCCGAAACCGGTGCCCGGAAATATTTCCAGCGTGTTGGTGCCAAGGCTCGAGATATTCTCCAGCACCTTGCGCTGCGATCCCTCGCCCAGTGCCACCACGCAGACGACCGAGGCGATACCGATGATGATGCCGAGCATGGTGAGAAAGGTCCGCAGCCGGTGCGCCTTCAGCGCCAGAAGCGCCATCGCGAAGGCCTCGCGGAAACGATCGGCCATGCCGAACAGCGCGAAGCGCTTCCGGGTGGACGGCGTCGAAGCGGCGGGCTGCGGCGTTTGCTCGCCAGCGACCTTGTCTTCGTTGATCCGATCCGCGACGATCACACCGTCCGCGATTTCGATGATCCGCCCGGCCCGGCGCGCCACATTCATGTCATGCGTGACGATGATGACCGTCTTGCCCTCGGCGTTCAGCTCATCGAGGATTTTCAAGACTTCCTCGCCGCTCGCCTGGTCCAGTGCACCGGTCGGCTCGTCGGCGAGGATCACATCACCTGCGTTCATCAGCGCGCGGGCGATGGACACGCGTTGCTGTTGCCCGCCCGAAAGCTGGCCCGGCCTATGGTCCAGCCGGTCCGGGATGCCCAGTCGCGTGAGCAATTCGCCAGCGCGCGTCTGCCGCCGCTTCCGATCCGCACCGGCATAGATGGCCGGCACCTCGACATTGCCCAGCGCAGTCAGTTCGGGAAGCAGGTGATAGCGCTGGAAGATGAAACCGAAATGCTCGCGCCGGAGCGCCGAGCGCTCGTCGCTGTCGAGCTTGCTCGTCTCCCGACCGGAGACGATGTAGCTCCCGGAGCTCGGACTATCGAGCAGACCGATCAGGTTCATGAGCGTGGACTTGCCTGACCCGGACGGCCCGACAATGGCCACCATCTCTCCGCGCATGATGGTGAGGTCGACATCCTTCAGGACGGTCAGGACACCATCGCCGGAGGGATAATCGCGGCGGAGCCGCTTCAGCTCGATGATCGGCTCGCTCATCCGATCGTCCCTTAAAACAGACCGGGGCCGCGTCGCGACGACGACGGCGACGACGATTGCCGCTGGGCCGCACCTTCCCCGACGACGACGCGCTCACCCTTTTCGAGCCCGGAGCGGATTTCGGCTGTCGTCTTGTTATCAAGTCCGACATCGACCTTGCGCCGTTCCACGCTGCCATCAGCATTCTGGACGCGGACGAAACTGCCGTCCTTGCCCGCATTGACCGCGGTCGATGGCACCGTCAGCACATCCTTCGCCTCGTCGATGAAGATCCTGATCTCCGCAGTCATGTAGGTGCGGAAGTGCCTGTCCTTGTTGGCCACATCGAAAGTCCCGACATAATAGACGGCCGTTGTGGAGGAGGACGAACCGGACCCCGTGCTGGACGCGGTGGTGGAGACCGCCGTGTCGTCGGTAATCGACTCAGGCGCGGGCTCAATCGCCGAAAGCGTCGCGTCATACTGCCGCGAAGGATCGCCGACGACGTTGAAGCGCAGCTTCTGCCCCGCCTTCACGCGCACGATATCGGCCTCGGAAATCGCAGCCCTCACGGTCATCGTGTCGAGATCGCCCAGGATGACGATGGTCGGAACGGATTGGTTGGCATTGACAGTCCGGCCTTCCTGATTGACGACGGACAACACGGTTCCCGCCATGGGCGCCTTGATCTTCGTATAACCGAGATTGGCCTCGGCCGTTGCGACCGTCACCTGAGCCTGGATGATCTGCGCCTGAAGCGCCGCGATCTGCGCCTCGATCACCTTGAGATTGGCCGCCGCCGTGTCGAGGTCGGCGCGCGAGCCCGCACGGCTTTCGAAGATCTGCGTTTGCCGTTCCAGGACGATCTTCGCATTCGCCATGTTGGCCTGTTTCTCGGCCAGCTGCGCCTCGACGACCGCCAGAGCTGCCTTGGATTTTCGAACATCATTCGCTTGCGAGACGGAATCGATCTCGGCGACCAGATCGCCTTCCTTCAGTTCGTCTCCGGGCTTCACATGGAGCGCTATGATGCGGCCTGACACCTGCGCGCCCACCGCCACGATCTTGCGCGGCTTCAGGATCCCCGTTGCCAGAACCGTCTCCGAAACAGTGCCGACCGCAACCGGCGCAGTGATGTATCGCGGCGCATCTACGGTAAAATTGCGTTTCCAGATCAAATATCCGCCGCCCGCGAACAGGGCGAGGACAACGAGTGACAATAACAGGCGGGCTTTCATGTCCTCTTTCCGGTTGGTGGCAGGCGCGAATGCCTGTCCGACTGAATCCGCACACTGATTTGCGCCGGCTCTGGACTGATATGGTGCCGCTAAACGGCATAAACCAGCCTTGCTCTGGGGCAAAACCCTGCACACATCTTGCTCATCCGGATAAGGTGCCCGCCTGAAATCCGGATGAACACGCTTCTTCTATCGGAAGATCGCGGCAGAAAAAAGCAGATCTTTGAAAAACAGGGCCGCGCCAGCAGCCTTGCTTCGCATGCGCCGCCCAGGGCGGCTCAGGGCCGCTCGATGCGGATCACCTGCGGTTCCCCGACGCAATATCCCTCGCCCTTGATGGACGAGACGGCAGTCCGCACGGCGTTTTCCATAGTTTCATGCGTCACGAGAATGATCGTTTTCGGTCCGTCCGGATCATCCTGATGCGGACGTTGGACGATGGACTCCAGCGAAATCCGGTTTTCGGCCATGCGCGTCGCGATGCTGGCGAAGACGCCAGCGCGGTCCTCGACCGTCAGGCGGATGAAATAGCCGCCCTCATGCGAGCGCATGCCGGCGCGCTTGTAGGGTGCGAGCGATTTCGCCGGGCGACCGAGCGCGGGGGCAACCTGCGCACCGGGGCGCGCCTTGGCGATATCGGCAATGTCGCCCATGACGGCAGAGGCGGTTGCATTGCCGCCCGCACCGGGTCCGACCATCAGCAACTCGCCGAGTACATCGCTTTCGATCGCCACCGCATTGGTCACGCTATCGACCTGCGCAATGACGCTGTCGCGCGGCACCATGGTCGGATGGACGCGCTGCTCGATACCGCTTTCTGTCTTCTGAGCGACGCCGAGCAGCTTGATCTTGTAGCCCAGATCGGCCGCAGCCCGGATATCCTCGATCGAGATATTGCTGATCCCCTCGAGATAGATGTCGTCGGCCGCAATCTCGGTTCCGAAGGCAAGGCTCGTCAGGATCGACAGCTTGTGGGCGGTGTCGTTGCCTTCGATATCGAAGGTCGGATCGGCCTCCGCATAACCCAGGCGCTGTGCGTCCTTGAGGCAATCGGCAAACGAAAGACCTTCCTTTTCCATACGGGTCAGGATGTAATTGCAGGTGCCGTTCATGATGCCGTAGACGCGGGACACGGTATTGCCAGTCAGCGACTCCCGCAGCGCCTTGATCACCGGGATGCCACCGGCCACAGCAGCCTCGAAATTCAGGATCGAGCCTTTTTCTTCGGCGAGCGCCGCAAGCTTGACGCCATGGGCCGCCAGCAGCGCCTTGTTGGCTGTCACCACATGGAGACCACGCGCGAGTGCCGCCTCGACGGCTGCATGGGCCGGATCGCCCGCCCCGCCCATCAGTTCGACGAAGACATCGATATCGGCAGATGACGCCATCTCGACCGGATTGTCGAACCACTGCACCCTGGAAAGATCAACGCCACGATCCCGCGTCTTGTCGCGCGCCGTGACGGCTGTCACCCTGATGGCTCGTCCGCAGGCAATCGCCAGCATGTTGTCGCGTTCGGCAAGAATTTTGGCGAGCGAAGCGCCCACGGTTCCCAAACCTGCAATGCCGATCTTCAGGGCATCAGTCATGCGTTATTCCCGATTTTGGTTGGAAAGCCCGTAGCGGCTGGCTGCGGGCGGAAGGCGAAACGGTTCAGCGGCGCGCCTCGAGCGAGATCACGTTATGCAGCGTATCGTCTGCCGTGCCGAAGAACTTCTTGATGTTGCGCGCGGCCTGGCGGATGCGGTGCTCGTTCTCGACCAGCGCGATGCGGACATAGTCGTCGCCGTGCTCACCAAAACCGATACCCGGGGCGACCGCCACGTCGGCCTTCTCGATCAGCAGCTTGGAGAATTCGAGCGAGCCGAGATGACGGAATTTTTCCGGCACCGGCACCCAGGCAAACATGGAGGCTGCAGGCGGCGGCACGTCCCAGCCGGCGCGACCGAAGCTTTCGACCATGACGTCACGGCGGCGCTTGTAGGTCTGGCGCACTTCCTCGATATGCTGGTCGATATCCGGATCGTTCAGCGCGGCGGTCGCGGCCACCTGGATCGGCGTGAACGCGCCGTAATCGAGATAGGACTTCACGCGCGTCAGCGCCGAAATCAGCCGGTCGTTGCCGACCGCAAAGCCCATGCGCCAGCCGGCCATGGAGAAGGTCTTCGACATTGAGGTAAACTCGACAGAAACGTCAATCGCTCCTGGGACCTGCAGGATCGAGGGCGTCGGCTTGCCGTCGAAATAGATTTCCGAATAAGCCAGATCGGACAGCACGAAAATCTCGTGCTTTTTCGCGAATGCCACGACGTCCTTGTAGAAGTCGAGTTCGACCACGGTTGCCGTCGGGTTGGACGGGTAGCAGAGGATCATCGCGATCGGCTTCGGGATGGAATGCGCCACGGCACGTTCCAGCGCGCGGAAGAACTCCTCGTTCGGCTCGACCGGGATGGAGCGGATGACACCGCCGACCATCAGGAAGCCGAAGGCATGGATCGGATAGGAGGGGTTCGGACAAAGCACGACGTCACCCGGCGCGGTGATCGCCTGCGCCATGTTGGCGAAGCCTTCCTTCGAACCGAGTGTGGCGACGACCTGCGTGTCCGGGTTCAGTTTCACGCCGAAACGGCGCGCGTAATAGGCGGCTTGGGCGCGGCGCAGTCCGGGAATGCCCTTGGACGAGGAATAGCCGTGCGTGTCGGGCCGCTGCACGGTCTCGACCAGCTTGTCGACGATGAACTTGTTGGTGGGAAGGTCGGGATTGCCCATGCCAAGGTCGATGATATCCGCGCCACCGGCTCGCGCGCTCGCCTTCAAACGGTTGACCTGTTCGAAAACGTAAGGTGGCAGGCGTCTGACCTTGTGAAACTCTTCCATCATCGGCTCCAGGACGGCTGCCGCGAGACAGGCCCGCCGTCACAGTTGGCAAGGTTCGTCTTTTTGTGGAGAAGCACAGTCCGGCGCGAACCTCTCTCAAGCCGGACAGGCGAAGGCTTATCGCCCAAAAATCAAGAAACGCAAGGACAAATTGTCTGGCAGTTGCGTTGTCAGTTCGAGGCCGGCGCGTCTGCCTTTCCAGCGGCTTGCGTGGCCGCGTTCAGTTTGCGCATTTCCTCGACCTTGCGGTTATACTCTGCCTCGGACACCTGACCGGCCTTGCGCTGGTCGGCTAGCGCCTGCAACCTGGCCCCCATGGAAGCGGCTTCCGCATCGCTCATCTGGGTTGTTGCCACCTCGCGCTTCTGGCCCACGTAAGGATAGACACCGGAATTGTTCATGCCCGCAGGCGTAGGCGTGTTGTTGACGATATCACTCGACATGCAGCCGGAAAGCAGCACCGACGATACGAACGCAGCCGCAACAACCGGCAGAGGGCGTTTCAGTAGAAAAAACAAATGTGCCGCCTCTCGAATCTGCAATCTCACGTATAGAACTTGCCACTCTTTTACGGCACAATAGAGCAAATCAAAACGACAAAATTCCGGGAGGACGTGAATTGGCGGAGGAGATGCGGGGAGGAAACGGTGAGAAGCAGCCGTTTGGCGCAATCGATCCGGCCGTGTTCGAGCCCTATATCCTGAAAGATCCGGAAACGATGACCGTCAATCTGGCCCGTGCGGTTCAGAATGCCGGCAAGGCCGCCTCGCTCTGGCTCGAGCCGCGCGAGAAGGGCGAAATCGTCGATCACGTCGTGGAACCGGTCGGCGATATGGTCCGCACGCTCTCCAAGGTCGTTGAATACTGGATGGGCGATCCCAAGCGCACGCTGGAGGCCCAGACGCGGCTCATGGGTTCCATGATGACGGTCTGGATGCATTCGATGCAGAAGCTGAACGGCGAAAAGGCGCAGGAGCCCGCCGCCAAGCCCGACAAGCGCTTCGCCGACAAGGATTGGGAGAGAAATCCCTTTTTCGATTTCCTGCGCCAGGTCTTTCTCGTCGCTTCCGACTGGGCCTCGCGTCTCGTCACCGAGACGGAAGGGCTGGACGCGCATACGCGCCACAAGGCCGAGTTCTACATGCGCCAGATCATCTCTGCGCTGTCACCTTCCAATTTCGCGCTCACCAACCCGCAGGTCTACCGCGAGACGATTGCCACGAATGGCGAGAACCTTGTGCGCGGCATGAAGATGCTGGCGGAAGACATCGCGGCAGGTCACGGCGACCTTCGTATTCGCCAGACCGACATGTCGAAATTTGCCGTTGGCGTGAACATGGCCGTCACGCCGGGCAAGGTTGTTGCGGAAAACGACGTCTGCCAGATCATCCAGTACGACCCGACGACGGAAGAGGTTCTGAAGCGCCCTCTCCTCATCTGCCCGCCCTGGATCAACAAATTTTACGTTCTCGACCTCAATCCGGAAAAATCCTTCATCAAGTGGTGTGTGGATCAGGGCCACACGGTCTTCGTGATCTCCTGGGTCAATCCGGACGAACGCCACGCCAGGAAGGACTGGGAGGCCTATGCACGCGAAGGCATAGACTACGCGCTGGAGGTGATCGAAAAGGCGACCGGCGAGAAGAAAGTGAATGCCATCGGTTACTGCGTCGGCGGCACGCTGCTCGCTGCCACGCTGGCGCTGCATGCCAAGGAAGGCAATGACCGCATCCGCTCGGCCACGTTCTTCACGACGCAGGTCGACTTCACCCATGCCGGCGACCTTCAGGTCTTTGTCGACGAGGAGCAGCTGAAGACGCTCGAGACGACCATGAAGGAACATGGCTATCTCGACGGCTCCAAGATGGCGCTGGCCTTCAACATGCTGCGCGCCTCCGAGCTGATCTGGCCCTACGTCGTCAACAATTACCTGCGGGGCGTCGAGCCGATGGCCTTCGACCTGCTTTACTGGAACTCCGATTCCACCCGCATGCCGGCGGCCAACCACGCCTTCTATCTGCGTAACTGCTATCTGGAGAACAATCTCTCGCACGGACGCATGAAGATGGCGGGCCACAAGCTCGACATGAAGGACGTGAAGATCCCGGTCTACAATCTTGCCGCCCGCGAAGACCATATCGCGCCGGCGAAATCCGTCTTCGTCGGCAGCCAGGCATTCGGTGGCGACGTGACCTATGTCATGTCCGGCTCCGGCCACATTGCCGGCGTTGTCAATCCGCCCTACAAAACGAAGTACCAGTATTGGACCGGCCCTGCGCCGGAAGGCGAGTTCGAGACCTGGGTGAAGCAGGCCGTGGAAACACCCGGCTCCTGGTGGCCCCATTGGCATACCTGGATCGAGCAGCAGCACAACAAGCGCGTGCCGGCCCGCATACCCGGAGGCGAGCACATCAACCCGATCGAGGATGCGCCGGGCTCCTATGTCCGCGTCCGGGTTTGACGTTGCTCTTTGACCCGCCGCTGGTCCAAGGCCGGTTGATTGCGCGCTACAAGCGCTTTCTGTTTGACGCTGAACTGGAAGACGGAACAGTCATCACCGGCAATTGCCCCAATACAGGCTCGATGCTCGGCCTCACCACGCCCGGCAGCCGCATCTTCATGTCGGTGCATGACAAGCCGGCGCGCAAATATGCCCATCAATTCGAGATGATCGAGGCCGACGGAACGCTGGTCGGCGTCAATACCGGCATGCCGAACAAGATCGCCGAAGAGGCCATCCTCAACCGCGTTATTCCGTCGCTTGCGCCCTACCCGCTGCTCGCCCGCGAAAAACGCTATGGCGTCAACTCTCGTATCGATATTCTGCTCTCAGGCGAAGGCCTGCCCACGGCCTATGTCGAGGTGAAGAACGTCCATTTCAGCCGGACGCCGGGACTTGCCGAATTCCCCGACACGAAAACCGAGCGCGGCGCCAAGCATCTGGCGGAACTCGGCGACATGCCCGAAGCAGGGCATCGCGCGATCATGCTGTATGTCATCCAGCGCGGCGACTGCTCCGCATTCCGCATCTGCGCCGATCTCGACCCTGCTTACGCCGCGGCCTTCCAACGCGCCAAAGCCCGCGGCGTTGAAGCCTACGCGCTTGATTGCGCCGTCTCTCAATCCCAAATTACGGCGAAAAGCTTGATCCCGGTTGTGTAAGCCGGCATAGAGTAGAGATACACAGCCGGGAAATACCGAATCGACATGGTCAACTATATCGACGCCGCCACCGCACCGATGAAGAACACGGGCGCCATCCGTCTCTACGGACCGGACGCATTCGAGGGCATGCGCCGCGCCTGCCAGCTCACCGCACGGTGCCTCGATGCCCTGGTTCCGATGGTACAGCCCGGTGTCACGACCAACGCCCTCGACCGCTTCGTCTTCGAGTTTGGCATGGACAATGGCGCGCTGCCCGCGACACTGAACTATCGCGGCTATACCAAGTCGACCTGCACCTCGATCAATCACGTCGTCTGCCATGGCATCCCGGACGACAAGCCGCTGCGCGATGGCGATATCGTCAATATCGACGTGACGTATATTCTCGACGGCTGGCATGGCGATGCGAGCCGCATGTATCCGGTCGGCGAGGTCAAGCGCGCCGGCATCCGTCTCCTCGAAGTGACTTATGAAAGCCTGCTGCGCGGCATCGCCGCCGTCCGTCCGGGCGCCCGCACCGGCGCCATCGGCGAAGCCATCCAGACTTACGCGGAAGCCGAGCGCTGCTCCGTCGTGCGCGACTTCTGCGGCCACGGCGTCGGACGCCTCTTCCACGACACGCCGAACATCCTGCACTATGGCCGCGCGCATGAAGGGCCGGAAATCCGCGAAGGCATGATCTTCACCATCGAGCCGATGATCAATCTCGGCCGTCCGCATGTGAAGGTTCTGGCCGACGGCTGGACCGCCGTCACCCGCGACCGCTCGCTCACAGCGCAATATGAGCACACCGTTGGCGTCACAGCGACGGGCTGCGAAATCTTCACCCTATCGCCCGCGGGGCTCGACAGACCGGGACTCACCTGATGATGACAAACGGCGGCAAGGATCGTCTGGACGAACCGGCAGATGCCGAGGGCCCGGATGATTTTTCCGACCGTTTCGAGACCGACGAACGCGGCTTCTTTGGCGAACCGCGTCAAACCCCCAAGGCGGCAGCCAAGGCGACGCAGGACGGGACGGAAAGTCCGGAACATCACTATCATGGCCATCGCGAGCGCCTGCGCACACGCTTCCGCGATCACGGCGATACGGCGCTTGCCGACTACGAAATCCTCGAACTCCTGCTCTTCCGCCTGATCCCGCGCCGCGACACCAAACCGATTGCCAAGGCGCTGCTCGACCGCTTCGGCACGCTCGCCGGCGTTTTCGGCGCAGAGGCGGCTCGGCTCACGGAGGTCAAGGGTGTCGGTGATGCCGTGGCGACCGACATCAAGCTCATCGCCGCAACCGCCCATCGCATGCTGAAAAGCGAGTTGAAGGGCAAGAAGGTTCTGGCTTCATGGTCCTCGGTGGTGGAATATTGCCACGCCGCGATGGCTTATGAAACGCGCGAACAGTTCCGCATTCTCTTTCTCGACAAGCGTAACGCGCTGATTGCCGACGAGGTGCAACAGAAAGGCACGGTCGATCATACGCCCGTCTATCCGCGCGAGGTCGTCAAGCGGGCGCTCGACCTGTCTGCCACAGCCATCATCCTTGTCCACAATCACCCTTCGGGCGATCCGACCCCCTCGCGTGCCGACATCGAGATGACCAAGACGATCATCGAAACGGCCAAGCCGCTGGGCATCACGGTCCACGATCACATTATCATCGGCAAGGAAGGCCATGCCAGCCTCAAGGGTCTCAGGCTGATCTGACCCGCCCGTCAGAGGACGAGCGATGGTGAGCTGCAGGATGCGCCGGTGACGCTGACATCCGCCTCGCCAATCTTGATGCCCATCAGGGACATGAACGACGCAAGCAATTGATCGGCCGGCACGCTCATGGTGGACAAGGCGGAAACCACCGCATTGCGATAGGTGATCTGGCTGGTGCTGACGCCAATGCCGAAGACGCTGACGTCCAGATTCAAGTTCTTGATCAGACTGGACATATATGAAGTGAAGGGCGTGGTGACGCTGGTATTCTTCACCTTGAGCTGGTCGATATCCATGCTGCTGAAAGTCATCAACGTCGCAGCCATGCTTTTGACATCCACCTGCGCTGAGCCTTTCACATTGACGATGGGGGACGACAAGAGCGTTGCCGGCGTCACACGGGGCTTGCTGCCGAAATTGATGAATGCATTCTGATCCACATCGCCAATCGTGAGCTCGCCAAGCCCCGGATACGTCTCCATCTTGACCGATGTGGGACCGCCCGGACCGCATTGTATCGCGTCCAGCCGCGCCTCACTGTTCGCAGCTTCCAAATAGATCGGAACCCGCAAAGTCGTGCCCGCCAGAGCCGGCAGGTTGCCTTGCGTGAACGTCACCATGGCGCGGATCTGCGCAGTTCTGGCAAGCGAACCGGGAGCGCCAATCGCCACCGATTGCGCCCCGACCGGCGGCTCGCCGATCGTGAACCAGAAGTTCACGTTGCCTATGGCCGGCAATGTATAGTCGAGCTTGAACTGGACCTGATGCTGTCCGTTTGAAACAGCACCCGCTGCCCGGATGAGCCCGAGCGCATTCGTCGTCGATGCCCCGCCGTAACCCGTCCCGACCTTCTGTTTGCCGATGGAGGCAAGGTTCAGGATCTGCGACAGTTTGAAAGTGCGGTTGCTCCGAGACGTGGAAAGCTCGAAAGCACGCAGGGATGCCTGAACGGATGCGCTGGCATTTCCGCCGATCCTCAAGGCCCTGAAGAATTGGGCCAGCGTCACGTCGGCGTCCAGGACCTGGTCATAGGTCGCGACGGTCATATTGATGTTCGTCGCCAGAGCCTTGACGGTGGAGAGCACATCGATATTGGCGTCCAGCAGAGCGTTGTAGTCAGCAACATTCAGTGACACAGTCGTCCCGAAAAGCGCGCCGAACACCGCATTGGCCAGGCCACCATCAAGGCTCCCCAGCCGCGTGCCAATCCAGAATGAAGCCAGTCTCTTCGATGCAGCCGTAGCGGTGACCTCGATGACCGGCGCCGCCATCATGGAGGAGCCGAAGTAAAGGTTGCCACGGCACTGCTGGCTGACGCGAACAGCATCGGTCGTCGAGCCATCGCTCTGGAACCGTTCGGATACCGGCAATGCAGGGTCAGGTTCGTAATGCCCCGTCTCGACCGTCGCGATGCATTGCGGTGCGCCCTGCGTGTCCATGCGGGGAACAGACTGCACGGTCTCTCCCCCCGGAAGATAGGTCGAGCCGCCCTCCTGGACTGCGTAGCTCAACCCATTGTCAGAATAATATTGCTGCAGGAGCAGTCTTGCCTGAGCTGGATTGGCCGCCGCCGCAATCGCCGCGAGATCAACGGTCGCCTGTGCTGAACGCCTTTGCTTGATCAGCGCGGAGTAATCGACACTGATGGCAAGCCCGGCGATGACGAGAGGCGCGGAAAGCGCTGCAGCAACGGCAATGTTGCCATGTCTGGCCCTGAAAAGCCGCGAGAGGCTGGTCTGCATGATCAGTTGCCTCCTGCGCGCATGACTGACACTCTCGAGATGGTCTTCATCGATGGCAGCGCATAGGAAAAGAGCGACCATATCGGCAGCTGCGCTGCATCATAGGAGACCTCGATCGAATACCGGTCCGTGTCCTGACCGCTGATGGTGACCCTGACCTTGGCCGGGTCGATGAAAGCACGATCCTTCACCGACATCGCAACGGCGTTCTCGGCAAGCGATTGTCGCTCCTGCGCAGACAGGCCGGCAACCGCCGCCCGCGCGGCCTCCTCCGTCATCTGCTGGATGCTGGCCGAAGCGGAAAGGTAGATCCCATATCCGATCATGGACAAAAGTCCGGCAATGAAGATCGGGGCAAGAATCGCAAATTCGACGGCCGAGGCTCCATCACGGCGCCGCATTATCGTGGTCAGGCAGGGCACACTGTAAACTCCTAAATTGTACACCCAAGCTAGCCGCGCTGTGTTGATAACGGATTAAACCTTCAATTAAAATCCGGGACAACGCCAGAATTTCATCCAAATTGGAACGTAAAGACGCAGTTTTGCGACAAGGAATTCTTTAATTCAGAGTTCAGCTGAAATATATTTTCGAAAATTAGAATACACTAAAGCCAATAAGGCGAATAATTGGCCGGATTTCCGAGCCGACGCACTTTCATCACGAAAGATAGATGTAACCTGCCCGGAACGAAGAAGGCGGCCAAAGCCGCCTTCCCGAGTTTCTTATGGAAGCCCGCCCCTACGGAGCGAGATACAAGCCTTGCGATCAGGCAGCGCTTTCGACGCCCTTCACGAACCAGTCCATGACCGCGAGATCGGCAAGTTTCATCGTCTCGCCTTCCTTCACGCGCAGCTTGCCTTCCTGGTCATAGATCGGGCCCTTGAAAATGTCATACGAGCCATCCTTGTAGCCGGCCTGTACGCCATCGGCGAGCGCCACAACGTCAGCCGGAATGACCTTGTTGTAAGGCGAGATCACGACGGTGCCTTCCTTCATGCCATCCCAGGTGTCGGTCGACTTCCAGGAATTGTCGAGGATCATCTTGACGCGCTCGACATAATAGGGACCCCAGATGTCTTCGATGGCGGTCAGGTGGGCGTTCGGTGCGAAGCGCGACATGTCGGCGCCCTGGCCGAAACCATAGAGCTTCTTCTGCTCGAGGATCTGCAGCGGACCGGGGCTGTCGGTGTGGGTCGTGACGATATCGCAGCCCAGGTTGACGAGCGTTTCGGTTGCGGCAGCTTCCTTCGGCGGGTCGAACCAGCTGTCGATCAGGACGAGCTTGACCTTTGCATTCGGGTTCTGCTTCTGCGCAGAGAGCGCAAACGAGTTTACACCGAGAACGACTTCCGGAACCTTGTAGGAGCCGAGGTAGCCGAGCGTGGCCGACTTCGACATCTTGCCGGCGATCGTGCCGAGGACAGCGCGGCCTTCATGGAACTTCGAGTTATAGGTGGCGACGTTGTCGGCGCGCTTGTAGCCCGTGCAATGCTCGAACTTCACGTTCGGGAATTCCTTGGCGACCGTGATCGTCTGATCCATGTAGCCATAGGACGTCGTGAAGATGAGCTTGCAGCCCTGCTGGGCCAGGTCGCGGATGACCGGAATGGCGGAAGCGTCTTCCTGCACGTTTTCAACATAAACGGTTTCGACCTTGTCGCCGAGTTCCTTCTCGACCTGCAGGCGAGCCTTGTTATGCGCCCAGGTCCAGCCGTAATCGCCGACGGGGCCGAGGAAGATGAAGCCGATCTTGACCTTGTCGGCCGCGAAGGCCTTGTTGCCGAGCACCGGCAGCGTCGCGGCAGCGCCGGCTGCCTGCATGAATGTACGGCGAGAAATGATAGCCATGGTGAACTCCTATCGTCAGGGCGTTTCAGGTTGATGGAAGGAACGGCTTGCCGAGGCAGGCCGGGGCGTTGCCGCCCGAACGATCGCGCATCGAAATCACCGAAAGCGCGACGACCGTCATGAGGTAGGGCATTGCGGCCCAGAACTGCGACGGCAGGAAGGAAAAGCCTGCCGCTTTCGCATAGAGTTCCAGCGCCATCAGGATGCCGAAGAAATAGGCCCCGACGAGCAGGCGCCCTGCCCGCCAGCCGGCGAAAACGACGAGCGCCAGCGCGATCCAGCCGCGACCTGCCGTCATCTTCTCGGCCCACATGGGCGTGATGACCATCGAGAAATAAGCGCCGCCGATACCCGCCATGGCGCCGCCGAAGGCAATCGCGGCATAGCGTACGCCTTTCACCGAATAGCCGATCGAATGGGCCGACAGGTCGTTTTCGCCCACCGCACGCAGGATCATGCCGGCGCGGGTCGACTTGAGGAACCAGGCAACGACCGGAACCATGATCAATGCGAAATAGACGATCGGCGAATAGCCGAAAATGACCTTCAGATAGGGATCGCTGGCAAGCGAGGCGGGGAAGACCGAACCGAAGACCGGCACGATGAAGCCGGTGTAGGACAGGCCGATCAGTGACGAAAGGCCCGTGCCAAAAATCGTCAACGCCAGCCCCGTCGCCACTTGGTTGGAGTTCAACTCCAGCACCAGCACCGCAAACAGCATGGACGACAGAGCGCCCCCGGCAGCTGCGCCGAGGATGCCGATCCAGGGATTGAAGGTCGAAACCGTCGCGCCGAAGCCGCAGATCGCGCCCATCAGCATCATGCCCTCGACTCCGAGATTGAGCACACCGGCCTTCTCGACCACCAGTTCGCCAAGTGCCGCCAGAAGGATCGGGGTGGTGAGGCCAACGATGGTGACGATGGCGGCGATGATGAATTCAGTACTCATTGGATCACTCTCCTGCCGCCGGAAGCGCGCTGATCTTCGGGCTGCCCACAAAGCGTACCCGGTAACGGATGAGAATGTCGCTCGCGAGGATGAAGAACAGCATCATGGCCTGGAAAATGCCGGCCGTGGAATTGGGAATATGAACCGTCGTCTGCGCCACCTGACCGCCGACATAGGTTACCGCCAGAACAATGCCGGCAATAAGGCAGCCAATCGGGTTCAGGCGTCCGAGGAAGGATACGATGATGGCCGTGAAGCCGTAACCGGACGGAAAGCCGAGATTGATCGCCTTCAGCGAGCCGGCAAATTCCAGCGCGCCGGCAAGCCCGGCCATGCCGCCGCCGATCAGCAGCGAGAGCCAGATCGTCTGCTTGGCGTCGAACCCGCCATGACGCGCCGCATCCGGCGCACTGCCGACCACGCGGATCTGGAAGCCGAAGACCGAGCGCGACATGATCAGCCAGAAGACGAAGGGCAGGACGAGCGCGATAGCAACGCCCAGATGCACCGTCGTTCCGGGAAACAGGATCGGCAGCGTCTGATCCGGCTGAAGCGGCGCCGTGGCCGGAAAATTCCGTCCGTTCGGATCCTTCCAGGGGCCGCCGACGAGATAGCCCAGCACCTGCAGCGCCACATAGGTGAGCATCAGCGAGGTCAGGATTTCGTTGACATTGAGCCGGGTCTTGAGAAACGCCGGGAACACCGCCCAGAACGTCCCGCCGAGAATGCCGGCCAGGATCATCAACGTAATGATGAAGCCCCCGCCTGCCCCGCCGGCTGCAATGCCGACGCCGGCTGCGGCGAGCGCGCCGATCACATATTGCCCCTCGGCCCCGATATTCCAGACCTGCGCGCGATTGCCGATGGAAAGACCGAGCGCGATGATGATCAGCGGAGCCGCCTTCACCGCCACGTCCTGCCATTTGTAGGAGGAGAGAAGCGGCGTCAGGAAGATGTCGATGACGGCCCTCTCGCCCTTGATGCCGAGCGCGTCGAACACGATCACACCGATGGCCATGGTCAGCAGCACCGAGGCGATCGGCGTGGCAAAGGCCATGAGCGTGGAAGGTTCGGGGCGCTTTTCAAGCTTGATGCGCATGGGCCAGCTCCGGATGCAGGTTTGCGGTTGCGGCCGGGTCGCCATGGACACCGCCCATGAGCAGACCGATTTCCTCGATGTCGGCATCGACCACCTTCATCGCGGGCGAAAGTCGCCCCTCGTTGATGACAGCCAGCGTGTCGCAGAGCGAGAGAAGCTCATCCAGATCCTGGCTGATGACCACGATCGCCGAGCCGGAGGCTGCCAGATCGACAAGCGCCTGATGGATGGCCGCGGCAGCGCCCGCGTCCACGCCCCAGGTCGGCTGCGAGACGACGAGAACCGCCGGGTTCTGCATGATCTCGCGGCCCATGATGTATTTCTGCAGATTGCCCCCGGAGAGGGATCCCGCCGTCGATCCGGGCCCCAGTGCCTTGACCGCGAAGGTCGAGATCACCTCGCCCGCATAGGTGCGCGCGGCCTTGTGATCGATCAGCCCGCCCTTGACCATGCCAAGCCGGTCGCGTGCCGTCAGAACCGAATTGTCGGCCAGCGTGAATTCCGGGACGGCCGCATGGCCGTTGCGCTCTTCCGGCACGGAAGAAACACCGGCCAGCCGCCGTTGCTTCGCCGTCAGCTTGCCGAGCTTTGCACCATCCACGGTGATCGCGCCCTCGTCCTCCGAGAGCGTCTCGCCGGAGAGCGCCAGCAGCAGCGCGTTCTGTCCGTTGCCGGCCACACCGGCGATACCGAAAATCTCGCCCTCGCGCACGGTAAAGGTAATGTCCTTGAGCGACACGCCGAAATGCGACCGCGCCGGCATGTTCAGCCGGTTGACGATCAGCTTCTCGCGGCCGACCGTGCGGCCTTCCGCCTTCTCGATGGTCTTGAGGTTTCCGCCGATCATCTTCTCGGCCATGGAGCGCGACGTCTCGACCGACGGATTGCAGGTATCGACCAGCTTGCCGCCGCGCAGGATCGTCGCCGTGTGGCACAGCGCCTTGATCTCATGCAGCTTGTGGGAAATGTAGAGGATCGAACAGCCTTCGCTGGCGAGCTGGCGAAGAACGATGAAGAGCTGCTCCACCTCCTGCGGCGTCAGAACCGAGGTCGGCTCGTCCATGATGAGAAGCTTGGGGTTCAAAAGCAGCGCACGGACGATCTCAATGCGCTGGCGCTCGCCAACCGACAGCGTCGAGACGATGCGGTGCGGCTCGAGCTTGAGGCCGTATTGACTCATGACCTCCTTGATGCGTGCTTCCAGTTCGCGCGCCGGGATCTTGGCATCCATGCCGAGCGCGATGTTTTCCAGCACCGTCATCGCCTCGAAGAGGGAGAAATGCTGGAACACCATGCCGATGCCGAGCCTTCGGGCAGCCTTCGGGTTAGGAACCACGATGCGCTCGCCGTTCCAGCGGATTTCGCCGCCGTCCGGCTGCATGATGCCGTAGATCATCTTGACGAGCGTGGATTTCCCCGCTCCGTTTTCACCCAGCAGCGCATGGATCTCGCCAGGGCGGACGGAAAAGCTCACCTGGTCATTCGCCAGCACGCCCGGAAAGCGCTTTGTGATGCTTCTCAGTTCCAGACGCGGCGGCGTTTCAGTTCCCATCGGAATTCCCCCTGGCGGACGCGGCAAACAGCACGCCGCTTCGCCCGCCGGCATTCAGACCGTAAGGCAAGATCGACGATGCGTGAAGATGATTTGAACCAGCCCCCCGACCGGAGAAGAAAACATTTAAAAATGCGACTGCCGATCCGACAACCCGCCGAACTTCGGCCCGGAATCCGGACGGACTCCCACCCCAAGACTGCTGCAACGTCACCAAGTTCCCCTGCTTTAATTTTGTGCATTAGTTGGTCTGGCTTTCGCACCGCACACAAGCACTTTGTTTCGCTCGTTGCGTTGCAAAAATTGCAACAGTGAGATTAAGCGCTTTTCGGCACGATTGGCAAGCTGTCCATTTGCGCCTTGATGAGATCGACAACCGCGGAGGTTGCCGAGCTCAGGCCCTGGCTCGATCGTGTGATAAGCGACAATTCCTCCGCGGCGAGCTGCCGGCCGGCCAGTGGAACGAACTCCAGCCCGGCGTCTCTTTGCACATCGATAAGGTTACCGGCATTGAGGAAAGCGATATGCCGATTGTCCGCGATAAGCCGCTTCATGAGACCGGTCGAATTCGTCACCAGGCTCGGCACCGTCTGCACGCCTGAAGATCCTAGTGCGCTGTCGATCAGTCGCCGCGCGGCGATGGAGAAATCGGGAAGGATGAGGGGATAGTTGATACATTCCGACAGAGGCACGTTCGTGCGCCCCGCCAACGGGTGATCCCTCGACACGATCACCCCGGACGGCGCTTCCACCGCCTTGAGTTTATGGATGTTATGTCGGTCCGGCACATTGAAGCAGACGGCAAGATCGAGCTCGCTGTTGAGAATTTTCTCGGTGATCAGCGCGGTGCCGCCGACGAAGATGTCGAGCGTGAACTGCCGGAACCGCACCTGGATCTCGTCGAACAATGCCCGCGCGAAATCGCCCGCCAGGCATTCCATCAGACCGACGGAAACGTGTCCGCGTCGAAGCCCCTGGAGTTGCTGAAGCCGTACCTTCGAGCGCTCCTGATCCGCCTTCCATTTGCGGATGTCCGCAATCAGTACCTCACCCGCTGCCGTGAGCCTGACGCCGCGCGGCAGGCGCTCGAAGAGCTTCAATCCGTAGTCATCCTCAAGGTTGAGGATGCGCCGGTTGAGCGCGGATGGCGAAACGTTCAGATGCTCGGCCGCCTTGCGGATCGAACCGAGTCGGGCCACCTCGTCGAAGAGAAGCGCCGCGGGCGAAATCAGGGACATGTCATTTCCATTGTGCGAACAATTCGTACGGAACAGCGGCTACAATGACTTGAATTTTCCGCCGATCAAGGCAAGTCTTTCGCAACGCATGAATTCGCGCAATTCTATTGTTGGGTCCTGGCATCGTTTCGCCGTCCCACATGCCAAACGATGAAGGGGACGGGATATGGCCATGGTATGCGAGGAACTGGATCACGAAGCGCTGCTGCGGATCGCGATTGCCGAATCGCAGAAGGCGCGCGACGCCGGCAACCATCCCTTCGCATCGATTCTCGTCGGCCCGGATGGCCAGGTGCTGATGACCCAGCACAATGCCTATATGCCGGATCACGACATGACCGGCCATGCCGAGCGCGTGCTGATGACCCGTGCCTCCACGACCTTGCCGCATGACCTTCTCAAGGAATGCACGATCTACACGTCGGCAGAACCCTGCGCCATGTGCGCCGGAGCCATCTACTGGACCGGACTGAAGCGCTGCGTCTATGGGATGACGGAAAAGCATCTAAAGGAAATCACCGGCAATCACCCGGAAAATCCGACACTGGATCTACCTTGCGAGATCGTCTTCGCGGCCGGCCAGCGCAAGGTCGAGGTCATCGGCCCGATCCTCGTGGAAGAAGCTGCAAAGGTTCATGAGGGCTTCTGGGGTTGATCCCAGATCAGGCTACTTTTTGCTGACGGCCGAATTTTCCTGATACGCCTTGGCCGCGCTGCGCATTTCCTGCACCGTCGCTGCAATGCGGGCTGCCTCGTTGGCATGTGAACTGCCCTGGGCAAACAGGGCATTGATGACGCTTTCGAAGGCTTGTCGCGTATCCGGATGCGAGTCGACAAACGCGCGTTGCGCCGTGTTGCGACCTTGTATGATCTCCTGCATGACACTCATTTGCCGGACGGCAAACCGGTCCGCAGCCTCGCTCTGAATGTCGCGCGCGGTCCCATGCACGCCTGAAACGGTTTCTATGGCCATGATGAATATAAAATCCTTTATATTTCAACACCGTGTTGTCGAATTTTAGATCTTTCGGATGAAATCAGAGTGAATCCTTTTCATCGCATTTGAGCGGATTTTGCCGAAATCCTGGGCGCCGGTCGCAAGTCGAAGCTGAACCCTGTCCGGAATCCGATCGCGGCCTCGCCCATCCTCCATTCGCCTTGCCGCGTCTGTCGGTGCAGCAGAGCGTGCTGGTGGAGGACACCTTCAGGGCCACTTTCCGAGGTTGCCTGGAAAATCGAAAGGATCGCTCAAATTGTAATGATCCTTTTCAGCGCCTCTTTGCGCCTTGCTTGTAGAACCGGCTCAAGGAGACAGGCGAGAGCATAAGAAGAAGGCACGACATCGCCATTCTCCCGGGAGAAAGACGCGATGCCCCAGGTTTCAGGCTTTATGCCACCCTACTTTCCGGAAGGCCGCAAGATCCAGGCGCAGAACGGCGCTTTCAACCTGCAGGCCGCCACCGCAAATGTCGCCGAGGCTCATCGCGACACACCCTACTACAATGACAAGTACAGCCTGCAGAGCCAGCTTTTCGAGCTGGCGGCGAACCCCAAGGCTCCGGGCACCGGCGTGCCCTTTCGGGTAGCGCACACAGCTTACGAAGAACATCTCAAGCGTGGCCCTTCGACAGCACTCAAGTAATGCGGACTATTTCTTGATTGCCCAGGAAAAAACGAAGCAAAACGCAGGAAAAACGACAGAAGGATAAAATTCTAACTTTTGAATTGAACCTAAATTCGAGAATGACCGCTAGAACCGAAGTGAAATGACTTTCAAAAGATCAGCCGCCCGCATCGACGGGTAGATGGGGCGGCTCCCGCAGAAAAGACTGCCCGGTAAAACAGAAGGCAACCTCCGGCCGCCTCGTTTGAGGAAATGACGCGCGCGGAAAAGAAAGGTCTCGATAATGCAAGTTTCAAACAATTACGCCTCTGCCCCCGTAGCCGAAAAGAAGGGCCGCGAGCTCAGCAAGACCCAGCAGGCGGTCCAGGCGCAGCTCGCTCATAACAAGCAGCAGGCCAAGGTCGACGCCGACAAGCTCGCCAAGGTATCGGGCAAGCAGGTTGCCAACGACGACGCCACTGCAAAGGCAGGCGCCGCCGCCGCAACGGCAGCGAGCGCGACGGCAGCCACCGCAGCAGCCGGCGCAACGACCTCCACCAAGGCCGCAGCAAACGCCAAGAGCGTCGAGACGACACAGTCCACCCAGGCGACGCAGAAAAAGCCAGCTCACAAGGAAACGGTCTTCGAAAAGCAACACGCCTACAACCAGTCCATGTCGAAGCTTCACGCTTCCATGCTGGCAAAGGTTTCGACGCCGGATTCGAGCAAGACACAGGCCGCAGCCCAGCCGTCTGCAGCCGCAGCGCAGGCCGCCACTGCAAAGTACATGGAAAACAGTGGTCAGAACACGGGTACGACAACGACCTACTTCCGCGCCTGAGCTTTCGGCAGTGCATCGGAATGGAAAGCGGTGGCCTCAGGCCGCCGCTTTTTTGTTGGGCACGACCTTGGCGGGCTCCAGAACTCGTTTTGTCTTGCAATCCCGGAATGGTGCATCAAGTGCATGTCAAGGCCTTGGCAAAGGGTCACCGGGAAACAGAAAATCCGATCCCAGGATGAACTCGACGACCAATGTCAGGCGCAGAGGGGAAACAAGAGTCTCAAGCGGGTTCTTGCGGCGACGATGTCGTTGTTGGCCAGTCCGGCGCTTGCCGAAGGCAATGCGCCCAGGGCGCCCGTGGTTTCGGTGCAGCACAGGGCGGTCTATAACGATGAAGTCGAGGCTGAGGAGGCGCAGGTAGGCACCGAAGGCCTGGTCCCTCAGATTTTCGGCGCGTATTCCGCCCCATCCACGGCTGCCGGCCGTCCCTCGATAAAGAGGTCGCTGACGCGCGGTGCGGTCTTCGCAATCGTCCTGCCGCCCTTGATCACAAAGAGCCGATTGGCCTTGAGCCGCAGTGCTTCCGCAGCATCCCGCGCCTGCAGGATGACGAAATCGGCCTTGGCGCCCTTCTCGATCCCGTAGCCCTCGATGCCCATCGTCTTGGCGGAATTGACGGTCAGGCACTCGAAGATCTTCTTCTTGTCCTCGATGCCGGCCATCTGTGCCACATGGATCGCCATGTGGCCGACTTCCAGCATGTCGCCGGAACCCATGTTGTACCAGGGGTCCATCACGCAATCGTGCCCGAAGGAGACGTTGAGACCGGCTTCCATCAACTCCTTGACCCGCGTCATGCCGCGCCGCTTCGGATAGGTGTCGTGCCGGCCCTGCAGCATGATGTTGATCAGCGGGTTCGGGATCACGTTGATCTTCGCTTCCGCCATCAGCGGAATGAGCTTCGAGACATAGTAATTGTCCATCGAATGCATCGAGGTGAGATGCGATCCCGCAACGCGCCCCTGCAGGCCGAAGCGCACCGTCTCCGCTGCCAGCCGCTCGATATGGCGCGACATCGGATCGTCCGTCTCGTCGCAATGGATATCGACCGGTAGGCCGCGCTCGGCGGCGATCCGGCAGAGCGCTGCCAGCGACTGCCCGCCCTCCTCCATCGTCCGCTCGAAATGCGGGATGCCGCCCACGATGTCGAGCCCCATGTCCAGCGCCCGCTCCAGCGATTTCACACCATCCGCCGCACGATAATAGCCATCCTGCGGGAAGGCGACGAGCTGCAGGTCGATATACGGCTTCACCCGCTCGCGCACCTCGATCATCGCTTCCGCTGTCACCAGCCGGGGATCGGACGTGTCGACATGGCTGCGGATATAGAGAAGGCCTTGTGTGACCGCGAGATCGCAATAGCGCAGCGCCCGCTCGACCAAAGCCTCCTTCGTCAGCATCGGCCGAAGCTCGCCCCAAAGCTGAATGCCTTCCAGCAGCGTGCCGGAGACATTCATCCGCGGCAGGCCGAGCGACAGCGTCGCATCCATGTGAAAATGCGGATCGACGAACGGCGGCGAAACGAGCCTGCCCGTCGCATCGATCACCTCGCCCGCCTCCGCCGTGATGCCCGCCTCCACGGCTGCGATCTTGCCGCCGTTGACGGCGATATCGATGCCGGAGCGGCCATCGGGAAGGTTGGCGTTTTTGATGAGGAGATCAAACATGGGCGGGATACTCGAATAAGGAAGGGATGCCGCCAATCTTTGCGATGCACGCGCTCGCGTCAAGCCTCGGGGAAGGCTTGCCCCGCCTCCTCCAACGGCTTAAAGCCGCTCCATGCTGATCCTCGACAACATCATTTCCGATCGCGGCTCGAAATATGCCGTCTCCGGCGGCCCTTGCCGCTCGGCCGCGGAGGCAAAGGCCTTTATCGACGAGCTGAAGCAGACGAAGAAATTTGCGAAAGCCACGCATAACAGCTGGGGCCTGATCTGCGCCGAAGGTCCGTTGAAGAACGATGACGGCGAAAGCGGCGCGGGTGCGATCATCGTTCGGATGCTGGAGCGCGAGGGGCTCTCCGAACACATCGTCGTCGTCACCCGCTGGTATGGCGGCAAGCATCTCGGCGGCGACCGGTTCCGCCATGTGACGGATGCCGTGCGCACCTATCTCGATGCACTCAAAGCCTGAAACGCGGGCAAACAAAAAGGGCGGAACCGAAGTCCCGCCCCCTCATCCCGTTCAAGCCACCCGGGCCGCCCGCGCGGCCTTTTCGGCCGCCTTGCGCTTCACATCCGGCGGCGTTGCCTCGTCGGCGAGTGTCGCAAGCGCTTCCGCCAGCGTCATCGACGTCTGGTTCTGCGAGCCGAGACGGCGGATGTTCACCGTCCGCTCTTCCGCCTCGCGCTTGCCGCAGACGATGATCGCCGGCACCTTGCCGACGGAATGCTCGCGGATCTTGTAGTTGATCTTCTCGTTGCGGAAGTCAGTCTCGACATGCAGACCCGCATCACGCAGCAACTCGGCCACTTCGCGGCCGTAATCGTCGGCCTCCGACGTGATGGTCGCAACCACGACCTGAACCGGCGCGAACCACAGAGGCATATGGCCGGCGAAGTTCTCGATGAGAATGCCGAGGAACCGTTCCATCGAGCCGCAGATGGCGCGGTGGATCATCACCGGCTGCTGCTTTTCCGAATTGTGGTCGATATAGAAGGCGCCGAAGCGTTCCGGCAGGTTGAAGTCGACCTGCGTCGTGCCGCATTGCCATTCGCGCCCGATGGCGTCGCGCAGCGTATATTCGAACTTCGGCCCGTAGAACGCGCCCTCGCCCGGCAGAATGCCCGTCTTGATGCGGCCTTCCGACTGTTCCTCGATGGTCTTGAGAACCTCCATCATGACGCTTTCGGCGCGATCCCATAGCGCATCGGACCCAACGCGCTTTTCCGGCCGCGTCGAGAGCTTCACGACGACCTCATGGAAGCCGAAATCCTCATAGACCGAGAGGATGAGCTGGTTGATGCGCAGGCATTCCGCCGCCATCTGCTCGTCGGTGCAGAACACATGCGCGTCGTCCTGCGTGAAACCGCGCACGCGCATCAGCCCGTGCAGCGCGCCGGACGCCTCATAGCGATGCACGATGCCGAATTCGGCGAGACGGATCGGCAGCTCGCGATAGGACTTCAGCCCATGCTTGAAGATCTGCACATGGCCGGGGCAGTTCATGGGTTTAAGCGCAAAGACGCGGTTGTCCGCCTCCTCGTCGTCCGGATGCGTAAACGCATAGGCCGATTTCACCGCGAACATGTTCTCCTGATACCAGCCCCAGTGACCGGAGGTCTCCCAAAGCGAAGCGTCCAGCACCTGCGGGGCGTTGACTTCCTCATAGATGCCGGCAAGCCGGCGGCGCATATAGGCCGTCAGCGTCTGGAACATGCGCCAGCCCTTGGAATGCCAGAACACGACGCCCGGCCCCTCTTCCTGGAAATGATAGAGATCCATTTCGCGGCCGAGCTTGCGGTGGTCGCGCTTTTCCGCCTCTTCCAGAATGTGGAGATAGCGGTCGAGGTCTTCCTGCTCGGCCCAGGCGGTGCCGTAGATGCGCGTCAGCATCGGATTGTTCGAGTCACCGCGCCAATAGGCGCCGGCCACCTTCATCAGCTTGAAGGCCGTGCCGATCTGACCCGTGGAGGCCATATGCGGCCCGCGGCAGAGGTCGAACCAGTCGCCCTGATAATAGATCTTGAGGTCCTGGCCTTCGGGGATCGCATCCACCAGCTCGACCTTGTAGCCCTCACCCTTGTCGGCGAACACCTGTTTCGCCTTCTCGCGCGACCAGATTTCCTTGGTGAAAGGCTGGTTGCGGGCGATGATCTCCTTCATCTTCTTCTCGATCTTCGGCAGATCTTCGGTGGTGAAGGGCTCGTTTTTCGCAAAGTCGTAATAGAACCCGTTCTCGATCACCGGCCCGATCGTGACCTGCGTGCCGGGCCAAAGCTCCTGCACGGCCTCGGCCATGACGTGCGCCGCATCGTGGCGAATGAGCTCCAGCGCACGCGGATCGGTCCGCGTCACGATCTCGATCCGGCCCTCGGTCACGGGGTCGGAGAGATCGCGCACCACGCCATCGATCGCCACCGCAATCGCCTTCTTGGCCAGCGACTTGGAAATCGATTCCGCAACGTCCTTGCCAGTCGCACCGGCATCATAGGATCGAACGGAACCATCGGGAAAAGTCAGGGAAACAGACATCTAAGGTCTCCTTTATCCAGTCCCGCCTACGAGCGCGGGTGGAGGTGGTTGGGGGCGACGCGGGGCGAGTGCGCCGAGGGCGTCGCGGGACGTGGGCGGTATAAGGGGATTTGGGGGGATTGGGAAGGGGGAGTGTTGAAGAGCCGCGGCCCTAGGGGCAGTTGCCCGAAACATCTTCGAGAGAGCTTCACTCCCGTCCACGTTCCGGATCGCTCAACCGCATCTATCAAAACGGCCCACTCGATTATTCGGGTTCGAACATGATTTGCTCATGAGGGAACTTATTTGCAAAATATCGTCGAAGATCTTCAATGAAAAGCTTATACGCTTTAACGTGCCCCACCTCTTCTTCAAGAGGCAGAAGAAGGCCAAACCTGCGGGTTATCATCCCTGCCTCGGCCGTAAGAATTTTGATTTCAACAATCGCATCCCAAGCATATTTAGTGAAAATTTTGATATACATATCAATCGCATCAGGGTTCTCTTCTATGGCTTTCTCGAGGAAAAACTCTATCTGCTGGTCCGAAAAGTGTTTGCCCATGGTACGCTGACTTTCAATTGGAATTGGCGATTGGTGAGAACCAGCGCCGAGACGCCTCATCGACCTCAGGCCACTTTCTCCACCGTCAGCCTCACCCCCAGCGCCGAAAGCACCTTCGCCACGGTCTCATACCTCGGCTTCGCCCCTTCCTTCAGCGCTTTGTAGAGACTTTCACGCCCCAGCCCCGTTTCCCGCGCAATTTCGCTCATGCCCTTTGCCTTTGCGACATGACCTAGGGCTGCGATGAAAACCTCCGGGTTGTCATCCTCAAGGGCTGCCGTCAGAAACTCGGCAATCATCTCGTCGCTGTCGAGGTAATCGGCTATATCGAATGTCGTGAACGTGTTCATGGCTGGTCCTTTTCCAATCTGGCTGCCATTTCGAGCGCGCGGGCGATGTCGCGCTTCTGCGTGCTCTTGTCGCCGCCGAGCAGCAGCAGATAAACCACCTCGCCGCGCCGCGTGTAATAGAGCCGATAACCGGGTCCGTAATGAATGCGCATTTCGGAAACGCCGCTGCCGACAGGCTGGCAATCACCGAAATTGCCCTTCTCGGCAGACAACACCCGCGCCAAAATCCGCGCCTTCGCCCGCGTGTCCTTCAGAGCCGCGAACCATGCTTCAAAGAGATCGGACTTCTTGAAGGTGATCATGGGTAAATGTATCCGATCGAATACGGTTTTTCAAGACCTGTGGGCGTGACCGCATTTGAGGTGGCGACCGCTCCCGCTCTCCCTTCTCCGCCACCGAGGGGGAGATGGGGAGGACGAGGCGGCCTCTTGCTCCAATCTCCCCCCTGGTGGGGAAGAAAGCAAAATCACGGTCTTAGCCGCAGGCTAAGTCGTAGATTTTGCCAGAGAGGGGGTTTCGCGGCGGGGACAAATGCAGCCCCGTCACCTGAGATTTCTAACACTTAGCTGAAGCTAAGATGTTGAAATCGCTTCCTCTCCCACAAGGGGAGAGGCTGGACCGCGCCCTCTCCTCCGTCATCCTCGGGCCTGTCCCGAGGATCTGCTACGGAAGAGATTCTGCTGCTCCGTCAATTGCTTGGCTTCGTCAGCAGATGGTCGGGACAGGCCCGACCATGACGGCGTTGAATGTTTTGCCGCGGTTGCCTCATCTGTATGTCCAATAAAAATTTTCGTCCCTCAATTTCCCCGCTGCTTGATCTTCCCTTATCCTACACCCCTCCCGTCACCGGATGGACCGGCGACGACTGGTTCAGGCGGGAGGAGAGCTTGGTGATGTCCATCGTAACGTGCGGCGGATGTCATCAGGGGGCGCGGGCGGCGGCGGGTGAAACAACACCCGGCGAAACGACTCCCCCGATGGGCTGCGAATAGCTCGGCGGCCTGGCTGCGCCAGAGAACCCGTCTGCCTCCGCAGGCGGTTTAGCGAGGCGGCCCGCGCTTGAGGACTGGAGTCGGATGAGGCTCCCCTTGGCAATCTCGACGGGCCGCGCTGGCGGGCCGCCGTTTTTAACTACCCAATCAGGGCGGCGCGTCAGCGCGGCTCTCCGGAAGCTTGTGCCCAGAGACAGGGGCAAGAGCGGCAGAACCGGAGTGGAACTCGGGCACAAGTTTTCCGGGGCGTTTCGGCGCGCCCGGCGGCTATTCAGGAAAATTGGGAACCGGCCTTCCGCCCGGACATGCGTTGAAACAGGGCCAGGAGACGAAGAGGATGGCAAGGCGCAGGAAGAGGATCATGCCGGAGATCATGCGGCCCGAATGGATCGGCCCACGTGCAATCGCGCCAGACTTGATCGAGGCGATGCTGGAAACGCGCTGGTTCTATCAACAGACGGCCGCCGCACTCGGCCTTCCGGACCATTGCCCCAAACTTCGCTGCCGCCGCCGACATGCCTGCGTCTCCTACCAGCTCGCAGCCGACTATTGCGCCGAGCCGATCAAGCTCTACCCCGCCTGCATTCGCAACATCGAGGCCGTCAAGCTTATCCATGCCTCTGTTGAAACCATCAGGGTGAAAGCCGAAGAGGGTGGAGACGACTCTGACGACGAGGTGGACAAAGCGGTATTTGCCGTAGCCAGCGACAGCTTTCGCCGGTCGCGGCTGGCCGCAGAGGCAGCGGAGAGAGCGGCGGCGGAGAAGGCCAAAATAGAGGCACGGTCTATGTGGTGGCTTTGGAAGAAGCGGAAATGAGGTCTCCTCTTCTCCCCTTGGGGAGAAGATGTCACGCAGTGACAGATGAGGGGTTCCCATCCGCTTGCCATGCCATAAAGGCCCCCATCCGGCGCTTCGCGCCACCTTCTCCCCGAGGGGAGAAGGGGAAGCCTCAATGCTCCGGCCGCGAAACACTCCAGAGCCGCCATGGCGCCCACCAGACAAACCGCCGCTCCAGCACTTCCGGCACCGGATCGTACCCCCAGGTGCCACCCGGCCCGCAGCGCATGAAGCGGAACAGCGCCATGAACGACCCCTTCCAAAGCCCATGCCGCGCCACCGCCTCATAGCCATATTCCGAACAGGTCGGCGAATGGCGGCAGGACTGGCCGATGAGGGAGGAAAGCGTGAGCTGGTAGGCGCGGATCAGCGCCAGACCGAGAAGCCGGCCGGGCGTCTTGGGAAACGCGCCTTGCCAGTTGCGGGAATGGGGGTTGTGGTGGTCAGCGCACATGGGGGTCCCCCCCTCTGTCCTGCCGTACATCTCCCCCGCATGGAGGGAGATTGGCAAGAGGCGCGGGTTGGTTTGCGCCCTCTTCTCCCCTTGGGGAGAAGTGCCGAACGCAGTGAGGCGATGAGGGGTTCCCATCTTGCCCGGAGGGGAAAAACCCCTCATCCGGCCCTTCGGGCCACCTTCTCCCCAAGGGGAGAAGAGGGAAACCGGTACACACCCGCCTCACCCCGCCGCAACCTTCGCCCCCGCCTCGATCTGGTCGAGACAGTCGCAGACGGCGTCGAAGGTGAGCATGGTGGAGGCGTGGCGGGCCTTGTAGTCCTTGACGGGTTTCAGGTAGCGCATGTCCTCGAAGCGGCCGGAAGGCCCCTCGCCGTCCGCCTTCAGCATGGCCAGCATGTCGGCCTTTGCCTCACGCAGCTCGTCCGGGGTCGCGCCGATCACATGCCGAGCCATGATGGAGGACGAGGCTTGACCCAGCGCGCAGGCTTTCACGTCATGGGCGAAATCGGCGACCTTGCCGTCCTCGACCTTCAGAAACACGCGCACCTTGGAGCCGCAAAGCTTGGAATGCGCCATGGCGCTCGCATCCGCATCCTCAAGCGTGCCGAGGCGCGGGATGTTGCCGGCGAATTCGAGAATACGGGCATTGTAGATGTCGTCGATCATGACCTTGAACCGGATGAAATGTCGGGCGCGGCAGGATACTGCCGCAAGCTGACAATGCGTTCGCCAATTGCCTCTTTCCTCAAGGCACAAACTTACTATATCTTATGTCGGAGATGGAGGCGCGTTTTGCAAGCCGCAAAACAGCGCCTTTTCTCTCCGAATTTTACGGCGATTTTTTCGAACGTACACATCCGTTTGAAATCTTCGTGCGTAAATGGATCAGAGTTTGGCGGATGCGTTCTCTTTTTTCGGGAACAAAATCGCTACAATGGGAAACCGTGCCGGAGACCGCGCCTTGAACGCGGATCGAAAGCCCCGGAGCCCGCCATGGCGTTGAAGGTCTTCTCGTGAAGGTCTGGCGTGCCGGTCTGGCGGTCCGAACCAAAACGACCGCGCCTCGCGTCGAGGCAGGTCAGGAGGCCAGAATGGACGCAGTTGTAACACGCATCGGTTCCGCCAACACCGAAGCCAATCGCCCGAGCCAGAAGGAAGCCGAGGACGCCGTCCGCACGCTGCTTGCCTGGGCCGGCGAAGACCCGACTCGTGAGGGCCTCATCGACACGCCGAAGCGCGTCGCCAAGGCCTACAAGGAGCTGTTCGGCGGCTATGACGAGGATCCGGTCGAGGTTCTAGGCCGCACCTTCGAGGAAGTGGCCGGATATGACGACATGGTGCTCGTCGCAGACATTCCGTTCTTCTCGCATTGCGAACACCATATGGTGCCGATCATCGGCAAGGCGCATGTCGCTTACATGCCGGACGGTCGCGTGCTCGGCCTTTCCAAGGTCGCCCGCGTGGTCGACATCTTCGCCCGCCGTCTGCAGACGCAGGAATCGATGACGGCCCAGATCGCCTCTGCCATCGACACGACGCTGGCGCCAAAGGGCGTGGCCGTCATGATCGATGCCGAGCACATGTGCATGTCCATGCGCGGCATCAAGAAGCAGGGCTCGACGACGCTGACCACAACCTTCACCGGCGACTTCAAGACCGATGCGGCGCTCCAGGCCCGCTTCATGACCATGCTCTACGGGCGGAAGTAAATTCATGTCCCTCACATTCCCTCCGCCACCCTCGGACAAGGCGGAACTCGAAGGCGATGGCGCCTTCACCCCCAAATTCGACCGCGAAGGCCTCATCACGGCCGTCGTGACCGATGCGCGCGACGGCGAACTCCTCATGGTGGCGCACATGAATGCCGAGGCGCTGGCGCTCACGCTCGAGACCGGGATCGCGCATTATTACAGCCGCTCGCGAAACATGATTTGGAAAAAGGGCGAGACCTCTGGCAATCTCCAGACGGTCAAGGAACTGCGCACCGATTGCGATCAGGACGCCGTATGGCTCAAGGTCGAGGTCGCTGGACACGACGCGACCTGCCACACCGGCCGGCGCTCTTGCTTCTACCGTGTCGCCAGAACCGAAGACGGCCGGGCGGTGGTTGAAATTACCGATCATCACCGCCATTTCGACCCGGAAGACGTCTATATCAAAAATTAGGCATATGCCTTGAAACGATACAGGCAGCTCCCGCGTTTACGGTTTGGAAAGTCCTGCGCGCGCCTAATGTGATGGAACGGTGAACGTTCAGCGCTGTATGGGGAGTATCATGCTGAACTGGAGTTTGAAACGCGACAACGCCAATCAGTTGCAGGCCGACAAGGCCCTGACTCCTGACATCCCCTCGCCCCCGCTCATTCCTGAACCCAAACGACCCGAACCGCGCATTGCGCTCGCCCTCGGCGGCGGCGCGGCGCGCGGCTGGGCCCATATTGGCGTACTGCGTGCTATGGACGAGGAAGGCATCAAGATCGGCATGGTCGCGGGCACCTCGATCGGCGCGCTGGTCGGCGGCTGTTATCTGGCCGGCAAGCTCGATGAACTGGAAAGCTTCGCCCGCTCGCTGACCATGCGCCGCATCGCCGCCTTCCTCGACTTCACCATCGGCGGCGGCGGCCTGCTCGGCGGGCTCAGGCTCACCAAGCGCATGCAGGAACATCTCGAAGGCCTCGACATCGAAGACCTTGACCGCCCCTTCGTGGCTGTCGCGACCGAACTGAAGACCGGCCATGAAGTGTGGATGCATTCCGGCTCGCTGATCACAGGCCTGCGCGCCTCCTATGCGCTCCCGGGCATCTTCGAACCCATCGTCTGCAACGGCCGGGCCCTAGTCGATGGCGCGCTCGTCAATCCGGTTCCTGTCTCCGTGTGCCGCGCCTACGAGCAGCAGCTCGTCGTGGCAGTCAACCTCCATTACGACCTCTACGGTCGCTCGGCCGTCATCAAGCACACCGCTGCGCACCAACCAACCACCTATCGCGACACGCAGTCAAAGCCGGACAACGAACGCCGCCATGGCGTCACCTCGGTCATGGTGGAAGCGTTCAACATCATTCAGGATCGCATCTCGCGGGCAAGGCTCGCCGGTGATCCGCCGGACCTGTCCCTGCAGCCGCGCCTTGCCGATATCGGTCTTTCGGAATTCCACCGCGCTGGCGAAGCCATCGACCGCGGCTATCTGGAAGCCAAGGCGAAGATCGGCGAAATAAAGCGCATGCAGGATGTCCTGCTGCGCTGATCTCTGTCTCTCGATGTTCTAAACTCAGCGGCGCGGGCCGCGCGCCACACGCTCGATCTCTTCGCGGACAAGCCGCTCGACCAGCGTCGGCAGGTTATCGTCGAGCCATTCCTGAAGCATCGGCTTGAGCATCTCTTCCGCGATTTCGTCAAGCGAACGCTTCGAGCCGCCCAGCGCATCGGCGAGTTCTTCGAACGAGCGCGATACCTTCTCCTCGGTCGTCGGCGACAGAAGTTGTGCCGGCACGGCAGCGGCAATTCCATTGCCGATCTCGGCGGCAAACCGCTCCATCGGATCGACACTCACCTCGTCCGTGGCATCGGCGGACGACTCCACCGTATCGTTCACGACCTCGAAATGGTCCAAGTCGACCTCGCTAGTCTCAGAAGCCGGGGCCGGCGATTGCGGTTCGGAATAGAAATTCGGTTCGGCCATCAAGGCCGGATGTGGTTCAACGGCAACAGCCTGAACCGGCGCATGGCGCTCGTCCGCGGACACCGGAGAAACCTGAACCGCATCGTCATCAGCATCAACCGTCTTGGCCTCGACAGGCTCAGCCTCGACCGCGGCGGAGAAGACCTGTGCCTGACGTTCAGTGTCGTTGGCGGGAGGCGCCGGCTGACGGCGCTCGGAAGCTGCCTTTACGCGGGCGGCAACGTCGGCAAGCGACATGGGCCGCGCAGCCGGCTGCTCCGCCTTTTCAGGCGCGCGCGGCGCTGCAACTGATTCGGCAAGCTGGGCCGGAGCCACACGGGCCGGGGTGAAATCCGCACCGGCCGCCATCAGCGCGATATCTTCGTCGATCGTCAGCTCGATCGTCTCGGGAACGCCCGGCGCTTGATTAGAATAGGAAGCATTTTCAATGTTTTCGACCGGATCATTGTTCTCAATGATCCGACGGATCGAAGCCAGGATTTCTTCCATGGACGGTTCACGCGCTACATTTGGCTGAGCCATTTTCATCCCCGTTCAACAGGCCTGCAGGACACAATAATTATTAGCAGACAGTTTACCCTAAATGGGGCGAAAGGGAAAAAGAACAGGACGCGGAGGTTATCCACCGCGCCATCCACAGTTTCAGGAAGCCTCGTCGGAATTGCGCACCCTAGGCCAGGGCAACCGCCCCAATTTTAGAAATCCAGTTTCCATAGAGCGTGGAATAGGCGCCGCCTACAATGCAGAATGCAGATATGAACCCAAAGATAATGGCAAGCCAATTAGTCCACCAAAGCCCCCGATCGTGCTTTAAGGGCCCACACCAAACTTCGGGGTCCCAAAGCATACCCATGTTGGCAAAAGAATCATAATTGTCGCTGTGCATGCTCCAATTAAGCCAAGCACAGAAACCCGCGGCAAAGGTCGCAACCATTCCGCCAACAAACCACCAAACCGTCCACTGGTACTGAGCTAATGACTCAGGCTTATCAGCGAACTTTCCCAAGAATCCAAAAAGTCCAAACAACGCTCCGCCGTGTACTAGCATCAAACTAGCGACTAACCATCTTCCCCATTCTGCAAAAATTGCAGATGTCGCTCGCTGCATATGTCGATATTCATGATAAACGACGCCAGCTACCTCCTTTCGGTCAGCCATAAATATCTTGTTCCCAGGTTGGTTCTGGCCGGATTCGCCCATCTATCTTCCCCAACAAAGCTGCCTTCGAGATCGGCTAGTGAGACTCTTTAGACGGGTTTTTGCAACTTGGACTTTAACTTTATAGACAATCTACCGAGAAAAATCTGGTTGGCGACAAAGCCGTCAGAGCGCCTTGAATAATCGGCAGGCCGCGTCCAGATCGATCTTCCTTGCGGCGCGGCGGCGGATGGCCTCTTCGTCGTCGCCCCATTGGCTGATCTGCCAGTCCTCGTCGACATGGGCAAGCCGCCAGACCTCATCCGCATCGGCAAACTGTTCGGCAAAGGCGAGCGCCAGGATCGCCGAGCCGGTCAGCGTCGTCACCGTATGGAGACAGGCGAGACGGAAGGCGTCGTCGTGGCGCTTCAGGCCCGCGCCGAAGGCGGCGATCGCCTCGCGCGGCTGTTCCTGATGCATGACACCTTCGGCCAGGATGAAACGCGCGCCGAGGCGGTCGGAGGCCCAGCCGAGGATCGGTTCCCAGTTATCCGCCTGAAGATCGACGAGCTTCTGCGGCGCATCCGCCCGGTAGCAGAGAAGGTCGCTCGAGGAGTAACGCAGAATGTCTTCGAACACGGCTTGCGGATCGACCGCCACGCCATCGAGAACCGTATTGACCAGGCGCGTGACTGGCATGGTCAAGGGGCTGATCACATCCTTCTGCGCCGCCCACTCGGCCGCGACCATGTCGGCGGCAGCCTGCGTCGGGACGGAAAGCTTCGCCTTGGAAGGCGTGCGCACCGTCTTGCCGTCGAGCAGGACCGAGAAACCACCCTCGCCGTCTTCGCCCACGCTCACCGCGTCATAGAAGCGTTTGGGCAGCGGCGTCTTCATCTGGATCTGGGCACGGCGCACCGGGTCCGGATCCGAGAGAAACGCATCGTTGAGGTCAGTCAGGATATCGCGCATGGTATTTACCCGAATTTACGGATGAGCAAAGGAATGTCGGTCGTGGCGTCAGCGATCCGGTCCGCACCGGCGCGCTTCAGATCATCGACCGCGCCATAGCCCCAGGACACGCCAAGCGCATGGGCGCCCGCCGCCTTCGCCATCTCCATATCGTAAATGCTGTCGCCGATGACAATGGTCTCGGAAGGAGAAATCCCGGTCGCATCGCAGCATTCCAGCACCATGGCGGGATGCGGCTTGGACGGGCAGTCGTCGGCTGTGCGGGCGACGAAGAAGGTCTCCGTCCAGCCATGCGTCTCGCAGACGAGATTGAGACCACGCCGCGACTTGCCGGTGACGGCGCCAAGGATCAGATCGTCCTGCCCCGAAAGCTCGGCAATCACGCCGTCTATGCCGGGATAAAGCGGCTCGTGAAAGCCCGCCTCCAGCCGCGTCGCCGCGAAGATCGACTTGTAATGGGCCATCATGGCCGTCGCCTGCGCGTCCACCACATCAAGACCGCGCATGCGGGCAATCGCGCTGTCCAGCGTCAGCCCGATGATTGAATGCGTGGCTGCGGCCTCCGGCTCATCCAGCTCGAAATGCCGGAAGGTGCGCACCATGACCTCGTGGATCAGATGCGCGCTATCGACCAGCGTCCCGTCGCAATCGAAGAGAACGAGTTTCATTCGTCGTAGTCCGGCCCGTTCTGGTCAAAGCCCAGCAGGTTCCAGGTCTGCACCATGTGGGGCGACAGCGGCGCGGTGACCTTCAGCCGTCCGCCGGAGGGATGCGGAATGTCGATATGGCGGGCATGAAGATGCAGCCGGTTCTGGACGCCGCCGGGGAAGGTCCAGTTGAGATCGGCCTGGAAATATTTCGGATCGCCGATGATCGGATGGCCGATATGGGCGGCGTGGACGCGAAGCTGGTGCGTGCGGCCGGTATAGGGCTCCATCTCCAGCCAGGCGAGGTTCTGCGCCGCCTGCTCGAGAACGCGGTAATAGGATACGGCGTGATCGGCCCCGTCCTCGCCATGCTTGGTGACGCGCATCCGGTCGCCGTCCGGCGTCTCCTCCTTGACGAGCCACGTCGAGATGCGGCCCTCGCGCTGGCGCGGCACGCCGCTCACCAGCGCCCAATAGGTTTTCTTGGTATCGCGCTCGCGAAACGCGGCCGTCAGCTTCTGCGCTGCGCCACGGGTCCGGGCAACGACCAGCACGCCGGATGTGTCGCGGTCGAGGCGGTGAACGAGGCGTGGCTTCTCGCCCTTCTTGCTGGTCCATGCCTCCAGCATCTTGTCGATATGGCGCGTCAGACCAGAGCCGCCCTGAACGGCAAGGCCCGCCGGCTTGTTGAGAACGAAAACCTTGTCATCCTCATGCAGCAGCATGCGGGACAGAAGCTCGGCATCGCCAGAATGCTTGAGTTCCTTGCCGGAAGGCGCGCCCGTGCGCTCCTCGCCCTTGGCGTCGATATCCATCGGCGGGATGCGCACCTTCTGGCCGGCCTGCACGCGCGTGTCCGACTTCACCCGGCCGCCGTCGACGCGGATCTGGCCGGAGCGGAGCAGCTTCTGCAGCGCGCCGAAACCGAGCCCCGGGTAATGGACCTTGAACCACCGGTCGAGCCGCATCCCGGCCTCGTCCTCGCTCACATCCCTATGTTCAATGCCAGCCATTCTTGTTCTTCCTTCAACTTGCGCCCGCTTTACCGGAATTGCGACGAGAAGGCCAGAGCGGTGGAAATGAAGGCAAAGTCGGGCGAATTCGAGGGCGGCCCCCTCCCAATTCGAAAGTGGGAGCCATCAGCCTTCGTTGCATATCAATGCAAATGCGCATGGCTGAGTTTTCAAAGCCGCTGTTTTGTGGCTTTAAAATTCTTGAACTCGAAACGCTGCATCACTTTTGCATACCTCATCGACTCAAATTCGGTCTAAACTCCTGCCGCAAGGCGCGACGGCCAGCCGCCACGCCCGTCTTTCAATGCAAAGGCAGGCACCGGAAATGACAGACAGACTTGAACCCAAACTCGTCAGCGTGCTGAAGGAAGGCTACAGCCTTTCGCGCCTGAAGGCGGATGCACTGGCCGGCCTCACGGTGGCCATCGTGGCCCTGCCGTTGTCCATGGCGATTGCGATCTCGTCCGGCGTCACGCCGGAGCGTGGCCTTTACACGGCGATCTTCGGCGGGTTCGTGGTGTCGCTGCTCGGTGGCAGCCGCTTCCAGATCGGCGGACCGGCGGGGGCCTTCATCGTTCTGGTCGCGGCCTGCGTGGCGCGCAACGGCGTCGAAGGACTGATCCTCGCCACCATGATGTCCGGCCTCTTCCTGATCGCGGCCGGCTTCCTGCGGCTCGGCAAATACATCAAGTACATTCCCTATCCGGTGACGGTGGGTTTCACCGCCGGCATCGGCGTCATCATTTTCTCCGGCGAGATACACGACCTCTTCGGCCTGACGACTGAGGGCAAGGAACCCGGCCCGCTCATCGACAAGCTGGCCTTTCTTTACGGTTACATGGGGACGATCAGCGCGCAGGCGACGGCGGTCGCGGTCTTTACCATCGCCATCATCCTGCTGCTCAAGCGTTTCCTGCCGAACTGGCCGGGCCTGCTGATCGCCGTCGTGCTTTCCTCTGTGCTGGCAGCCGTGCTCGGCCTGGATGTCGAGACCATCGGCACCCGCTTCGGCGGCATTCCCGATGCGGTTCCCATGCCGCATCTGCCGTCGCCGGGCTTCGACCTTGCGATCAAGGTTCTGCCCGACGCCATTGCCTTCACGCTGCTCGGAGCCATCGAATCGCTGCTCTCGGCGGTCGTTGCGGATGGCATGTCCGGCCGTCGCCACCGCTCGTCCATGGAACTGATTGCGCAAGGCTTCGCCAATATCACGTCCGGCCTCTTCGGTGGCATCTGCGTGACCGGGACGATAGCCCGCACGGCGACCAATGTCCGCGCCGGCGCGACCAGCCCCGTCTCCGGCATGCTGCATGCAGTCTTCGTGCTGGCCTTCCTGCTGGTGGCGGCCCCGCTCGCGAAATACATACCGTTGGCAGCGCTTGCCGGCGTGCTTGCCTTCGTCTGCTACAACATGATTGAAAGACAAGCGATTGCCGCTCTCTTCCGCTCCTCCCGGGGCGATGCGATCGTGCTGTCGGCCACCTTCCTCGTCGTCATCTTCCGCGATCTGACGGAAGGCATCATCGTGGGCTTCGTGCTGGGCGCCTTCCTCTTCATCGAGCGCATGGCCCGGCACGTTCAGGTCAGCGAACAGCCGGGAGACCTCTTCGCCGACGATTCGGAAGGTCCGGAAAAGCCCTTCCGCACCACGGACCCGGACACGGTCGTCTACCGAATCTCAGGCGTCTTCTTCTTCGGCGCGGCCGCAACCGTCGCCTCGGTCCTGGACCGCATTGCCGATAGCCGCAAGAACTTCATTCTCGATTGCTCCTCCGTGCCCTTCATGGACTCCTCAGCTGCAAATGTCATCGAAGGGGCGGTGAGAAAGGCACACAAGAACGGCATCCGCGTGCTCATCGCCGGCGCCTCGCCCGAGGCACGCGCGATCCTTGAAGCGAACCACGTCAAGGCGCCCCAGGTCGAGTATGTCTCGACCTTCAAGGAAGCCGCTGCCGCCGTCCATCTGCAACCGCCGCGTTTCATGGCGACAGCATCCGGCGCATAAAGCGCTTCCCCATGATCCGCCGCCGCGCTATGAGCGGGCCATGCGAGACGAAAGCAAATCACCCATCATCTACGTCGATGCCGACGCCTGCCCGGTGAAGCCGGAAGTGCTGAAAGTGGCTGAACGCCACGGCATGAAGACGGTCTTCGTCGCCAATTCCGGCCTGCGTCCCTCGCGCGACCCGATGGTGGTGAACGTCATCGTCAGTGCCGGCTTCGACGCCGCCGACAACTGGATCGCCGAAAATGCGGGCGATCATGACATCGTGATTACCGCCGATGTGCCGCTTGCCGTGCGCTGCGTCGACAAGGGCGCGCTGGTGACGGGACCTCAAGGCCGCATCTTCGACCGCGCCAATATCGGCATGGCATCCGCCATGCGTGACCTCGGTCAGCACCTGCGCGAAACCGGCGAGAGCAAGGGCTATAATGCGGCATTCAGCCCGCGCGACCGCTCCAGCTTCCTCGAAACGCTCGACCGGCTCTGCCGGAGAGCGAAATCAGAACGACAAAAATCGTAACAGGATCAGCAGCCATGAAGATCATCTCCGAAAACGTCTCTTTCGACGGCGTACAGGGCGTCTATAGCCATACGTCGAAGATCACCGGCACCGACATGACCTTCGCCGTCTATGTTCCTCCGCAGGCGGCGCACGCGCCCTGCCCGGTCGTCTGGTATCTGTCCGGCCTCACCTGCTCCCATGCGAACGTCATGGAAAAGGGCGAATATCGCCGCGCCGCATCCGAACTCGGCCTCATCATCGTCTGCCCGGATACGAGCCCGCGCGGTGATGACGTCGCCGACGAGGCTGGCAACTGGCAGATGGGCAAGGGTGCCGGCTTCTATCTCGATGCCACCGAAGCACCCTGGGCGCAGCATTACCAGATGTATTCCTACATCACGCAGGAACTGCCCATGGTGATCGCCGCCAATTTCCGCGCAGACATGGGCCGCCAAGGCATATTCGGGCATTCCATGGGCGGGCACGGCGCACTGACGATCGCGCTGAAGAACCCGGAGCGTTACAGGAGCTGCTCGGCCTTCGCCCCCATCGTCAACCCGATGGAAGCCGACTGGTCCGTGCCGGCATTTGAAAAATATCTCGGCAATGACCGTGCCGCATGGCGACAGTACGATGCCTGCGCGCTGATCGAGGACGGTGCGCGCTTCCCGGAATTCCTGATCGACCAGGGGGCAGCCGACAGCTTCCTGCAAAAGGGCCTCATGCCCTGGAAGCTGGAAGAAGCGCTGAAGGAAACCGGGATCGGCCTCGTGCTCAACATGCGCGAGCGCTACGACCACTCCTATTATTTCATCTCGACCTTCATGGCCGATCACTTGAAATGGCATGCCGAACGTCTGGGCTGAGGCCAGCCGGCCTGCGGAAGTGTGACTTGAATTTGCATCCATGACCGGACGCGGAGACAAACGTCTGGCGGCTCATCTGCGAAGGTTGAAGTCGCCGGACAGGAGCGATCCGTTCGGGCAGGTTGTCAGGGTGTCGCCCGAGCAGACCGTATCCGGCAAGGCGACCGTCCCTGCGGGCACGCTGCTCGTCTTGGTCTGGTCCTGTTGCGCATCCGAACCGGTTGCCGCTCGCATCAGCGTGTCGAGAGCGTCGCTCGACAGGGCGGGATCCGCCGCGGCATTGTCTTTAGCCGCAGCCTTTGAGTCTGTCGCCTTCTTCGTCTGTGGCGTCCGATGCGCAACGTTCGAATCGCTCGCCGAGGCTGAAGCCGGCAGGTCGAAAATGCGACGCACGCGCGCTGTGATTGCCGATGCCAGCTGGCCGCCGGCGCGCGCCTCGTCCGCCGAAACCGCATCCTCATGGAAGGTCGCAGTCTGCAGGGCCTTGCCGCCTGCCGCTGCCTTGAGGCTGACCGTGACATCCGCGCCAGCCTTGTAGCCGTTGGCGACGCGTCCGCCTGAAAAGCCCGGAATGGAAACGACCATCTGGACCGCCAACGCACCCGGCTTCACCGGCACGGAGCGGATCGCGGAACCCAGGTCGCTGCCAACAGCTTCTGAAACCGCCTGCGGTGCCAGGCCGGAGACAGACACCGACTTGATCGCATAGGTCTGGACATCAGCGGAAGTCGGGGCAAAGGCCGTCGTCATGCATCCAGAGAGAGCCCCGGCCGCGCAGACCGACATGACTGTCCTGAGAAGAAATCGAACCATTGCGAATCCCGTACTGCAAACCAAACGTTCGCGCGGAGGTTACGCCAATTGTCCGTTGAAACAACGAAAAGCAGGGACGGCTTAGTTGCCGTCCACAGTCCTGAGCCCGACCCAGGCGTCCTTGACCGCCTCATAATGCTCTTCCGGCCGGTATTCCGCCACCTGCAGGCCCTGGGTCTGCACCGTCAGCTGGCCGGACGCCGCCAGAACGCCATAGCTTGCAACCACGAGGTCATGCTGCGCCTGGGCAAGGTTGAGCTTGGCGGTGAGAACCGTCTGCTGGGAGTTCAGCACATCAAGCGTCGTCGACTGACCGACATTGCGCTGCTCCACAACACCCGAAAGCGCCAGGTTGGCGGCAGAAACAGCATCCCTGTTGGCTTTGATCGAGGCGCTGGCAGCCTGCATCTGCGCATAGGCGGAGACGATGGACTGGCGAACGGAAAGCCGCGCCGAATCAACCTTGATCTGGTTCGCGCCAAGCGTTTCCTTGGCTTGACGCACCGCGCCATATTCCGCGCCGCCCTTGTAGAGCGGTATCGTCAGCTGCGCCGTCACGCTGGCGGAATTGTAGGTGCTGGGGCTCGACAGGCTGGAAGGTCTGCCATAGTTGCGCCCCACCGATCCCTGGATCGCAACGCCCGGGAGCAGCGCGCCCTCGGCCGACTTGACCTGGTAGCCCGACGCATCGACGACATGCTCAGCCGCGAGGATGGACGGGTGCTGCTGGAGGCCAAGGGCAACAGCCTTGTCGAGCGTGGACGGCATGCCACGCTTGGCGGCTGCGGGAAGCGAGATGCCCTTCGGCTCTTCGCCTACGATCTGGACATAGGTCGCCTCGGCGATCTTCAGCTGCGCAACGGCGGCAGCCAGCTGTGCCTGCGCTGCCGCAAGCTGTGCCTGTGCCTGGCTGACATCGGTCTTGGTGCCCTCACCCACCTGAAGCCGGGCATTGGCGGCCTTCACCTGCTCGTTGAGGAAGCCGAGGTTCTGCTTGCGGATCGCGACGAAATCCTTGTAGAGCGCCACGTTCGCATAGGCCTGGACGGCGGAATAGAGGATCTGCATTTCCGTGCCGCGGACCTGCTCGCGAGTCGCGTAGACACCGGATTCCGCAGCGTTGATCCTGTTCAGAACCTGAAAGCCGTCGAAAATCTGTTGCGTCACGGTGAGCGCGATGGAATCGCTCTGTGTCGCTGCGTCCGCGCCGGCAATATTGTTGACGCCATAGGCGATGGCATTGGTGTGCAGGGCGGTCACCCCGACCTGCGGACGGTAGCCGGCCTTCGCCATCGTGACATTCTCGTCAGTGGCACGAAGGCTCGCGCGGGCCGCGTTCACATCCGGGTTGTTGGCGTAAGCCTTGGCCATCGCGCCCTGGATCGTCTCGGCCTGCGCAACCACCGAAAGGCTCAACGTGACCGGGATGACGACCGCTGCAAGAAGCGTCCTACGGAAATTGATCACGAACTTTCTCCCGACTGCACGCCGAGCATCATCGCGCGACGACATTGATGACATATGAAAATTAACATGCGTGCGCCGATCTTCAACCCTCACGGGCCTGGCCGGCCTGACAATCCGGGGTCACGTTGCACCATCGCAACAACCCCGAATCGCCACGCACGATTCTCAGAACACGAATTCCGCAACCTTGCGGAAACCGGGCAAGGGCCTGACCGACGTATTGAAGGCAAACCGCTTGGATACCGACGCCCCTTCGCGAACATAGATTTGCGCGGCCGAAGCGTTGCCGTAACCGACCACGGCGATCAGGCGCCCGCCGTCCCGCAATTGATCGAACAGCGCGTCCGGAACATATTCCACGGCACCGTTGAGAAAGATCACGTCGTACGGCGCTTCGCTCGCATAGCCCTTTTCCAGACTGCCCTTCACGACCGACACATTGTCAAAACCCTGCTCGGCGAGAACGACCGTCGCGCGCGACACCAGATTTTCGTCGCATTCCAGGGCGACGACCGATTTCGCGACGCGAGACATGATCGCCGATGCGTAACCCGTACCAGCCCCAACATCGAGCACGGAATCATCCGGCCCCATTTCGGCGGCCTGCAGCAGCTTTGCCAGCGGCGACGGCTCCATCAGGTAACGAGGAAGCTGCCCATCGGCGGCCGGGGCAATTTCGAGATCGCTGTCAATATAGGCGAGAGCCGCCAGCTTTTCCGGAACGAAGGCCTCGCGCGGCACAGTCAGAAAGGCCGAAAGAAGCGAGTGAGAGGTTACATCGGTCGTACGCAGCTGGTTGTCCACCATCCGGGCGCGCGCAGATTCAAAGTCAATCATAAGCTATGTCCCTGTTCCGTCTGACGATCCGCTGACAGGAGGAATGCGGATTTTCCGACGTTTCTTAACGGTCTTTAACCGTGGCCGATGACGCTTTCAAGCAGGCATAGGGCAATTGCGGGAAAAATCGGGACGGCGTTGCAGCAATGCACAGGATATGTGTCTGCCGCTGCGTACGGGATGCTGCCTGGACCTCCCCTAACGGAAGGAACCGGGAACTCCAAAGAAAAACCCCGGACGTCAATGACGTACCGGGGTATCTTTAAGCTGTGCGACGTTAGACGTCAGCACCAAATATGGCTCCCCGGGCCGGATTCGAACCGGCGACCTGTCGATTAACAGTCGAATGCTCTACCGCTGAGCTACCAGGGATCATCGCCTTGCGGCGGTTGGCGGCGTAATACAAACGCTTTTCCGATTTGCCAAGCGGTTTTTTGAAAAATCTGCGTGAAAAACTTGAAAGTCCCGAAAATCAGCCGATTTGAGGTGAATAGTCAGGCTCACCAAACTGTGGATGACTGCCGAAGCTCCGCCTCGGACCGAACCAGAAAGACGTCATGGCCTATTTTCAGATAGCGAACGGCAAAATCGAGGTCGCAAACCGCAAGTTTCGACTTCCCCGCGCACGCGGCGCGCGCATCGCACTGGGTCTTGCCTTCATCGGCGGCGGGGTCTTGGGTTTCCTTCCTGTTCTCGGCTTCTGGATGCTGCCGCTGGGCTTCCTGATTTTATCACAGGATATTCCAGTGGCGCGCAGGTGGCGCCGACGCATGGCCGTGAGCTGGGCGCGCCGGCGAAGAGAAAAAGCCGATCCCGGTCGATAAAACCTCTTGCAGTTCGCCTATATTCATTCTAAATCGCCCCTCGTCGCGGGACGGGCTCCCCCGACAGGCACCAACCAAGGCTCATGAACTTCATCTTGAAGGACGGAGCGGTGCAGTGAGGCCTCGTGGCGGAGTGGTGACGCAGAGGACTGCAAATCCTTGTACCCCGGTTCAATTCCGGGCGAGGCCTCCAAAAAATTCCACGACAGACGACAGCATGAGATGTGTGGGCCCAGGCATTTGTCTGGAGCAGGCAGTTTCTGCCAGCACGGACTGGCTCCCATCACTTTCTTCACCTCCGCACTGGAACGGGCCGCCAACCAGGCGCGAAGCCTGCGTGGCGACCCGCCATGCCTGATTTATGCTTGCCCGCCAGAGGCCTCGCACAACGCCCTTTCGCTCTCTAGCGCGAGTTGGGCGACCTTGACGACCAGAACAAGCGATGGAACTCCAAAAATGACGGCCAGCACGTAGGATGCGACATCAGTCAGTTTGAAGACTCCCGAGAGCGCCCATGCAAAGGCGCCGACCGCGCTGAAAAGTTCGACGGCAATCAATGTCGTCACCGAGACGATTCCGAACAGGCTCCCCAAAGTGAGTCCGCTTCGTTTCATGAGAAAAATCCAATCCTCTGGACGCGCATAGGCGCGCCTGTCCTTGCCTTGCAAGGAGCAATCCTTTGTTGAGGTGCATCATGCACCTGTGGACAGATCAGGGACGGGAATGTGGGGGGGAGCGAGCCCGTTGATGATCCGGCTGCCGCGAGAAAGTTGCGGCAAGCGCCGCGCCTGACTGACAGCCGCTTTTGCCAAACGGTTCGAGACCGGGCGAAACAGGCAGGACCGCGACAATCGAGCCGCCTGCCGACGGAGGAGCAGGATCGCGCGAAGCGACGAGAACCTGGACGGCATTGCGATGCGAGGGCAATGCAAATTTCGTCTCGGTTCGGTCCTGCGCGAGACTCGGGACGCCCGGAGCCATGACAAGACGCGCAGAGACGTCAAGCGGCCCCGACACCAGACACAGAAGCATCAGGATCAGAACGAACAGCCTGCGGACCAGCATCATTTGCATGGGTGTTTTCCGGAAGAACTTTGCGGGCTGCTAACACGGCCTTGCCGGAAGCGCCAGATCGGCTCGCGAAAATGCCGATCCTGTCGCGATCCGAAGAAAGACAGGAGGTTTCGAAAGACCTTCTCGCGACGGAACACAATAGGTGCTGCGACCCAACAGGGAAAAGAGCCGTCGGGGTGGCCGCCTCCCGCCCATATTCATACCCGCTGTAAGGATCACAGCGCATCAGCGGCACCTCTTCGCGCCTGCCACGCGTCGTCCCGGCAAGGCGGTAGAGGCAAGAGGCGATCGCGACGATGACCAGAGCGATGAAGCAAGCCTTACCAGAGACAGCTTTCGCAGCCCTCGGCGCTACCTCGCTGGCAGTCTATCTGCTGGTGCGACGCCCCCCTTGCCGTGTTGCTCACATCGGGAGACCTGCCGGCGCGATGCAGCGCAATATTGACAAGCGCAATGGGGTCGCTGCGCAAACAGGAATGCACGCGACGATGGAGACTTCAGCAATTCGGGAGGAGTGACTCGCCAGCCTGAGGCGGTGCCGGGGCGGTTGAAAACCCCGGCTCGTTCCAGAAGGACCCCGGGATTTCGCCCAACTTCTGGAAGACAAAAGCCGGTGCCCGACTGGAGGTTAAGGCACCGGCTTGTTATTGGCCGGGAACTGGTGTTCCCGCTCATGCTTATCCTACATTAAGGCGACCATAGCAAATTAAAAATGTGTAACTTTCATGACAGCGAGAAAAATTTTGTCATGCAACCGCGCATGGCTTTCTCGCCCGCATCAGCATGCCAAAAAGATCGCGCGGCTCATCCGGATCGGCCAGAAGGTCGAGCTCCTCGAACAGGCCGGTTTGCTCGATTTTTCCTCTCACATAGCGCAGAGCCGAGAAATCCTCGATCGCGAACCCGACTGAATCGAACAGCGTGATCTCGTCGCGTTGACGCCGACCCGCTGCCCTGCCCGCCATGACACTCCACAGCTCCGTCACCGGGTGATCCAGCGGCAGCTGCTGGATTTCGCCTTCCACCCGCGTCTGTGGCGGATACTCCACGAAGATCGACGAGCGGCGAAGAATATCCGCGTGCAGCTCAGTCTTGCCCGGACTGTCACCGCCAACGGCGTTGATGTGGACGCCGGGGCCGATCATGTTGTCCGTGAGAATGGTGGCGTTCAGCTTGTCGGCCGTCGCGGTGGTGATGATATCCGCTCCCATGACAGCCTCTTGCGAACTCTCGCAGATGACGCAATCGACACCCGCTTCCGCCAGATTGTGCGCGCATTTCACACTCGCCGAACGATCAATGTCATAAATCCGGACCCTGTCGACGCCAAGAATGGCCTTGAAAGCGAGCGCCTGGAACTCGGATTGCGCACCATTTCCAATCATTGCCATGGTGCGCGCATCCTCCCGCGCCAGATATTTCGCAGCCAGCGCGGACATGGCTGCCGTCCGCAGGGCCGTGAGTATGGTCATCTCCGAAAGCAGCAGAGGATAGCCTGTCGCCATGTCAGCCAGAAGACCGAAGGCCGTCACGGTCTGGCGGCCGGTCCGCGCATTCTTCGGATGGCCATTCACATATTTGAACCCGTAGACTTCGCCATCGGTCGTGGGCATCAACTCGATGACGCCCTCCAGGCTGTGGGCGGGAATCCGCGCCACCTTGTCGAAGCTTTCCCAACGGCGAAAATCTGTCTCGATCGCCACCGCAAGGTCGCCGAGGAATGTCTCAACCCCCACCGCGTGGACGAGTTTCATCATCTTGTCGACGCTGACGAAGGGGACGATATTGAGCTTTGGCTGCATGATTTCACCTCGCCGGCATTTCGGAAATGGGGCGGATCGGCTTTCTTTCGGACACGTGCCCTCAGAAGCCATCCCTCGTGTTTCAATATGCCCGGGTGGGCCGGTCCATGACCCGCTTTCCCATCAGGCTCGCCGCGAGATCGGTCATCAAGATGGCCGTGCGGCCGCGTTCGTCCAGGAACGGGTTCAGCTCGACAAGATCGAGACTGGTGACCAGACCACTGTCAGAGACGATCTCCATGATCAGATGCGCCTCGCGGAATGTTGCGCCACCGGGGACGGTCGTGCCGACGCCCGGCGCGATCGACGGATCGAGGAAATCGACATCCAGACTGACATGGAGATCGCCGCCTGCCGCCCTCACCGTCTCAAGAAAACGCTTGAGCAAGGGCACAACACCCTCCTCGTCGATCATGCGCATGTCGCAGACGGTCACGCCATGGGTGGCCAGCGCCACCTTCTCCGCCGGATCGACGCTGCGAATGCCCATCATGCAGATATTCTTCGGATCGACCGGATAAGCCGGCCGCTCCAACGCGCCCTCAAAGCCGCCAAGCCCGCATGCATAGGCCATGGGTACGCCGTGGAGGTTGCCGCTGGTCGTCGTTTCCAGCGTGTGAAAGTCCGGATGCGCGTCGAGCCATAGGACGAAGAAGGGCCTGCCCTTCTCGCCGGCATGGGCGGCATTTCCCGTCAGCGAACCCGCTGCCAGGCTGTGGTCCCCGCCGATGACCACCGGCACGCCTTCGCGGCGCGCGGCCATGACTGCCTCGCGGATCGTATCGGTCCAGCCGATGAATTCCGGCAGGAACTTGAGCACGGGATTGTCGTGGTGAGCCGTCGTGCCGCTGCGACGCACCAGATTGCCGCAGTCCTCGACGACGTGCCCAAGCTCGCTGAATGCCTCAATCAGGCCGGCGGCGCGAAAGGCATCCGGTCCCATATTGCATCCGGGGCGGCCCGTTCCTTCCTGAACGGGGGCACCAATGACGATAAGCTTCTGCCGATCCATGTCCTACTCCTGATCCTTGTCAAACTCTAGCGATGAAATCCGGCGATATGAACAAGCCAATTTGGCAGTTGATCGGAAATGATCTACCATTATGCGAAGCCAATCTGACATTTTGGACAATACGATGGATGAGTTCGATTACAGGCTGATCACGTTGCTGCGCCAGAACGGACGCCGCGCCATTTCGGATCTTGCGCAGGAGACCGGGCTTTCGAGGGCGACGGTTCGGGCGCGGATCGAGAAGCTCGAGCGCTCGGGGGACATCGTCGGCTACACGGTCGTCCTGCGCGCCGACGCTTTCAGCGCACCGGTCCGAGGCCTCATGTTGATCGAGGTGGAAGGCCGCACCGGAGAGCGCGTCGCCTCCGCACTCGGCGGCTATCCGGAAGTCACCGCGCTGCACAACACCAACGGCAAATGGGACTTCATTGCTGAGATCGCCGCCACCAGCCTGACCGAATTCGATGCAATCCTGCATCGCATTCGTCGCATTCCCGGCATCGTGTCCTCCGAAACCAACATCCTGCTCTCGACGCCCAAGAGCACGAGTGCGCGGCTGTGAAAGCGGCCGCCGAATGCCGTTCTGATCCACCGGCAGCAGGCAGACGTAAAGGAAGCGACACATCTTGCCTCAGCATGAACTGGCCCTCGCATGTCCCGCAGTCCGCATACACCCGCTCTGGTCCTCTTTCGCCGCGATCTTCGACTCGCAGACAATCCGGCTCTGACGGAGGCGGTGAACCGCGGCGGGCCTGTCATCCTTCTTCATATCCGGGAGACCGACGATCAGGACGCCGGCGCGCTCGGCGCTGCACAACGTTGGTGGTTGCATCATTCGCTGCAGCGGCATATGAAGGCCTGCGAAAGCCGCGGCAGCCGGATCATTCTCCGCACCGGCAGCCAGAACGCGATCATCGAGAAAATCGTCAAGGAAACGGGCGCGACGGCTGTCTACTGGAATAGACGATACCACCTCAAGGGCCGGGAAACGGATGCGAACCTGAAGAGTTGGGCGAAGGAACTCGGACTCGAGGCAAACAGCTTCGCCGCAAATCTCCTGCATGAACCGTCCAGGCTGCTGACTGGAGCCGGCGGCCCCTACCGTGTCTACACGCCCTTCTGGAAAGCCTTCTCCGCAACGGAAAGCTTCGGCGAGCCCCTGCCCGCCCCCGCCAGAATTCCCGCACCTGAGAGCTTTCCCGAAAGCGAAGCGCTGGAAGACTGGCACCTCTTGCCCGAAAAACCGAACTGGGCCGCCGGTTTCGAGGAGGTTTGGGTTCCCGGCGAACAGGGCGCCCAGGCCGCATTGCTGCTCTTCCTCGAAAACGCGCTGCGCGGTTACCGGACGCAGCGCGATGTTCCGGGCGGGCAACATACCTCGCGTCTTTCCCCTTACCTTGCGCTCGGCGAAATATCGCCCCTGCAAATCTGGCATGCCGTGATGGAAGCCGAGAATGGCCGTCCGACGGAAGACACGGTGCATTTCCGCAAGGAGTTGGCCTGGCGCGAATTCTCATGGCATCTGCTGTTTCACAATCACGATCTGGCCGAGAAGGAGTTCAACCCCCGCTTTGCCGGTTTCGGGTGGGATTTCGACGAACACGCCTTCCGCGCCTGGACACGCGGCATCACGGGCTATCCGATCGTCGATGCCGGCATGCGCGAACTCTGGCAGACCGGCTGGATGCATAATCGCGTCCGCATGATCGCCGCGTCATTCCTCATCAAGGATCTGATGATCGACTGGCGGCACGGCGAACAATGGTTCCGCGACACGCTGATCGACGCCGATCCCGCCTCGAATGCCGCCAGCTGGCAATGGGTCGCAGGCTCCGGCGCAGACGCTGCACCTTATTTCCGGATATTCAACCCGGTCCTTCAAGGCGAGAAATTCGATCCGCAGGGAGAATATGTCCGCCGCTACGTTCCGGAAATCGCAAAGCTCGGCAATGATGTCATCCAGAGGCCATTCGAGGCCGGCAATGCGGCGCTCGACAAGGCGGAAATCCGCTTGGGATCCACCTATCCCAAGCCCATGGTCGACCATCGTGCCGCACGCGACCGGGCTCTGCGCGCCTATGACACCGTAAAAGGTCAGGGCTGACCGAACCGGCTCTTGAGCGCCGCTCTCGGGAGATGCCAAGCCGACATCAGCGCGCTTGCAAAAATTTCCTGCGGAACAACCCTCCTGCATAAGCCGTTGAGAAGGCAGGACGCTGCAATCGCGGCGCCTGTCTCACCCATTCGCAATCAACGATTACGGAGGAAGCAATGCCTTCCATCAACGAAGCAAAGATCCTCATCATTTCCGCCAATGGTTTCGAACAGTCTGAACTCATGGTTCCGCTGGAAAAGCTGAAAGCGGCCGGCGCGACCGTGCATGTCGCAACGCCGGACGGCCAGCCGGTCAAGGGCTGGAAGGACAAGAACTGGGGCGAGAGCGTGAACGCCGACCTCAAGATTTCCGACGCACGCATCGACCAGTATGACGCGCTGGTGATCCCCGGTGGCCAGATGAACCCCGATATCCTGCGCACGCAGCAGGACGCCGTATCTCTGGTCCGCAAATTCGCCGACAGCGGCAAGGTCATCGCCGCGATCTGCCACGGCCCGTGGATGCTGGTTGAGGCCGGGGTCATCAAGGGCCGCGAGGCTACGTCCTATCACTCGATCAAGACCGATATGGTCAATGCTGGCGCGCGCTGGCGCGATGTCGAGGTGGCGACCGACGAAGGCATCGTCACCAGCCGATCTCCGAAGGATCTCGAAGCCTTCGTCTCGAAGATCATCGAGGAAATCGGCGAAGGCCGTCACGAACGCCGCGCGGCGTAGTATTTCCTTAACACGATGGCGGGTGGCTTCGGTCGCCCGCCTTTCTCTTTTCAGAACGACGGCAGGACACCTCAAAAGTTCAAGCCGGAACAAACCTTCGCTTTTCGACCCCAAATAAGAAAACGATTGCCTTGCGAGATGGCCTTTTCGCAGACAAAACTCGTGGCAAATTCCAAGACTGCGAGAATGAGAAGGTCCCAAACCATGTCCCAGTTCCCATCCGTTATCGAAGCCATCGGCAACACGCCGCTGATCAAGCTGAAAAAGGCATCGGAACTGACGGGCTGCACCATTCTTGGGAAAGCCGAGTTCCTGAACCCTGGCCAGTCGGTCAAGGACCGTGCGGCGCTCTTCATCATCCGCGATGCGGAGAAGAATGGCCTTCTCAAGCCCGGCGGCGTCATCGTCGAAGGCACGGCCGGCAATACCGGCATTGGCCTCACCATGGTCGCCAAGGCGCTCGGCTATCGCACGGTCATCGTGATCCCGGAAACGCAGAGCCAGGAAAAGAAGGACGCGCTGCGCCTGCTCGGCGCCGAACTGGTGGAAGTTCCGGCAGTCCCCTACAAGAACCCCAATAACTATGTGAAGGTCTCCGGCCGTCTGGCAGAGGAATTGGCCAAGACCGAGCCGAACGGCGCGATCTGGGCCAACCAGTTCGACAATGTCGCCAATCGCGACGCCCATATCGCCACCACGGCCCCTGAAATCTGGGACGCGACGAATGGCAAGGTCGATGGCTTCATCTGCGCCGTCGGTTCGGGCGGAACGCTGGCCGGCACGGCCATGGGCCTGCGCGGCTTCAACAAGGACATCAAGATCGGCCTCGCCGATCCGGAAGGCGCTGCGCTCTACCAGTATTACACGACCGGCGAATTCGCCTCGCCCGGCTCCTCCATCACCGAAGGCATCGGCCAGGGCCGTATCACGGCCAACCTCGAAGGCTTCACGCCGGACTTCTCCTATCGCATCCCCGACAGCGAGGCGCTGCCGATCGTCTTCGATCTGGTGGAAGAAGAAGGCCTGTGCCTCGGCGGCTCCTCGGGCATCAATATTGCCGGCGCGATCCGTCTTGCGAAGGATCTCGGCCCCGGTCACACCGTGGTGACAATCCTCTGCGACTACGGCAACCGCTACCAGTCGAAACTTTTCAATCCGTCTTTCCTTGAAGAAAAGGGCCTGCCCGTGCCACAGTGGTTGCTAACGAATCCCGATATCCGGGTTCCTTTCCAGCCCGTGGACTGAAGGTTCAATGCCGACAAGACTATTGTTTCGCGACGATTTCTATCTCTCAACCTGCGAAGCGACGGTCACGGCGGTGCATGACGACGGCGCGATCGAGCTCGACCAGACCTGTTTCTACGCGACCTCCGGTGGCCAGCCGGGCGATACGGGCTTTCTCGAACGCGCCGATGGCAGTCGCATCGCCCTCGACGTGACAATCACTGGCGAAACGAAGGACATCATCCTCCATCGCCCGCTGGAAGGCCAGCCGTCCCCGGACGTTGGCGAAAAGCTGGTGCTCCATATCGACTGGCCGCGCCGCTACAGACTGATGCGGATGCACACCGCCTGCCACCTTCTCTCCGTCGTCTGCCCTTACCCGATCACCGGGGCTTCGGTGAGCGAGGACGATTCCCGCGTCGATTTCGACATGAGCGAGACGATCGACAAGGACGAGGTGACGGCGAAGCTGATGGAACTCGTCAACGCCAATCATCCCGTCTTCCTGCAATGGATCACGGATGAGGAGCTGGCGGCCAATCCCGGTATCGTGAAATCGAAGAATGTCCGCCCGCCGATGGGGCTGGGCCGCGTCAGTCTTGTCTGCATCGGCGAGAACTCTTCCGTCGACAGCCAGCCCTGCGGCGGGACCCATGTGTCCGAAACGCAGGAAGTCGGCGCGATCCATATCGCCAAGATCGAGAAAAAGGGTAAGGAAAACCGCAGGTTCCGAATCCGATTCGGCGCGCCAGGGGATGGCGCTTAAAGCTTGTCCCACCAAAGTGGTTCCGCCTTGGCGCCACACAATGCGACAACTGCAAACGAGAGCATGAGCGGTGAAAGCATTTCACCGAAGGCTCGGAGGAAGATGAGAATGACTGCTGACAAGAGCCGCTTCGTGGTCGAGCCAGACTGGGTCGAAAAACAGCTCGGCGCGCCCGAATTCAAGATTGTCGACGCGGCCTGGTATCTGCCGGCCCAGAATCGCAACGGCGCGGAAGAATATGCCGCAGGCCATATTCCGGGCGCGGTCTTCTTCGATCAGGACGTCATTGCCGACCAGTCCACTGGCCTGCCGCATTCCGTCCCCTCGCCCGAATTCTTTGCCGCCGAAGTCGGCAAGCTCGGCATTTCCGAGACTGACACAATCGTCGTCTATGACGGCCCCGGCATCTTTACCGCACCCCGCGTCTGGTGGCTCTTCCGCCTCATGGGCGCCGAGAAGGTCTATGTCATGAATGGCGGCCTCGACGGCTGGAAGCGTGACGGCCGTCCGCTGGAAACCGATTTGCCGGAACCGGCACCCGCGATCTTCAAGCCGAATTTCGACGCCTCCAAGATCACCACCTTTGACGCGATGAGGGACATCGTCGCCTCCGGCGCTAAGCAGATTGCCGACGCACGCGGTGCGGGCCGCTTCACGGCCGAAGAACCCGAACCCCGGGCCGGCATGCGCGGCGGCCATATGCCGGGCGCCAAGAACCTGCCGATGGGCGTCTTCTCTGAAAACGGCCGCTTCAAGTCGTTACCCGAGATCAAGGACACCATCGAAAAGGCCGGCATCGACCTTTCAAAGCCCGTCGTCACCAGCTGTGGCTCCGGCGTCACCGCCGCCGTCATCACGCTGGCGCTGACCTCGCTCGGCCACACCGACAACACACTTTATGACGGCTCCTGGTCGGAATGGGGCTCGAAACCCGATACGCCCATCGTCAGGGGCCGGGAATGAGCAAGATGGCAGCCACGAAGAAGCCGAAGGCCATCAAGGCCCATATCACCTATCTCGAAATGACCGCGCCGCCAAAGGCGCAACTGCCCGTGCCGGCCAACCTGCACACGGCGATCATGCGCGCGGAAAACATTCCGCTCGCCTATTACCGTTATCTCTACCGTCAGGTTGGCGCGCGCTGGCACTGGGTGGATCGCCTGCGTCTTTCCGACAAGCGGCTGGCCGCCCTTCTGCATAGTGCGGCGAGCTATATCGGCATTCTCTATGTCAACGGCGCGCCGGCGGGCTTCTATGAGCTGCGCCATGAGAGCGAAGAGGTTGTCGAACTCTGTCACTTTGGCCTCATGGAACATGCGCTCGGCCTCGGCGTCGGCAAATGGTTCCTTCTGCAGGCGCTCCGCGCCGCTTGGAACCTCAACCCGCAGAAGCTCACGGTCACGACAAACAATCTCGATCATCCGCGCGCGCTGCAGCTCTACCAGATGTTCGGCTTCTCGCCGGTGTCGACGTCGGACGCACTGGTGCGGCCGCTCAGCGACGAGGAACTGCTGGAACTGGCGAAGCGGGATAGTGGGTTGGTGCCGGTGGCGGAAGGCGCGCAAAAGTAAGGGCTTGCGCTGACGGTATTCAGGAGAAGCAGGCTCAAATTCCGCAGTTATGCTAGGGCCTTAGCCCATCAGACGTCATCCTCGGGCTTGTCCCGAGGATCTGCTAAGCGAACCACGCCGCTCCCTGAATGGCGCCTGCCGCGTCACCTGCGGCATTCCTGCGGCACCGTCCAGTTCCCGTCTTCGTCGGTAGATCCTCGCCACAGGGGCGAGGATGACGGCGGCGCGAGGCGCGCCGCCATCAGCACTTCAGCCCAGCGCCCTCACCCCAACTCCTCAGCCATCGCCAACAGCCTCCGCACGATCTCGGTCGCCGCCGCATCGTCCTTGCCAAGCTTGCGGGCAACGGCTTCGCGGAGGTTGAGGAAGGCTGCGTCGACGCCGCGGGGAAGTTCCGGGCCCTCGTCACGACCGCGCCCATGGAGCTCCTCGCGGGCCTTCATGTGCTCGCCAAGCTCCGTCAGCCGCTCCACGATCTTCGCCGCATGGCGGCGGTTTTCATCGAGATGCGCCTTGCCTTCCTCGGTGATCGAGTAGAGCTTCTTATTGCCCTCGGACGTGGTCGCGGCATAGCCTGCCTCTTCCAGCAGCGTCAGCGTCGGATAGATGACGCCGGGGCTGGGCGCATAGGCACCGCCGCTCATCTCCTCGATCTGCTTGATGAGATCGTAGCCGTGACGCGGCTCGGCCTCGATCAGCGACAGCACGAGAAGCCGGATATGGCCCTGGCCGAGCGAACGCCCGCGCGGGCCGAACCCGTCATCGCCGCCGCCAAAACCACCGCGACCCGGGCCGCGTCCGCCACCCTCGCCCCCACGATCACCCATGAAGCCGCGCCCGAACGGACCGCGACCCATCAGCATCATCGCGATCATCTTTTCGCGCTTGCCGAAACGGCGACCTTCGCCATGTTCGCCGCAACCGCCGTGACGGCCTTCGCCGTGATGGCCCCGGTGATGATGATCGTGGCGACCATGTCGCCCTTCAAATTGATCTTGCATGCGTTTCTCCTTGAGATGTGTTTACGATATATCGGAAATATAGACGAAATTTTCGCGAGCGCAAGAGTTAGATATATCGGATTTGCATCTTTAGACGAACGAAAACGGCCGGGAAAACATTTCCGGCCGCCAAATCAGTAATTTAGATATATCGAAAAACTATCGGTCAGTCGTCACTGTCAATAAACTGGTTCATGCTGCGTGACGGTTCCTGGCAACCCGCCTCGCCCACGACGCGCGCGGGAACGCCGGCAACCGTGGTCGCCTGGGGAACCGGCTTCAGGACGACAGACCCAGCCGCAATGCGCGAGCAGCAACCGACCTTGATATTGCCGAGCACCTTCGCGCCCGCGCCGATCATCACGCCGTCGCCGATCTTCGGATGGCGGTCGCCGGTTTCCTTGCCGGTGCCGCCGAGCGTTACGCCCTGCAGGATCGAGACGTTGTCGCCGATGACGGCCGTCGCCCCAACGACGAGACCCGTTGCATGGTCGAGAAAGAAGCCGCGCCCGATCGGAGCGGCCGGCGCGATATCCGTCTGGAAGACGCTCGACGAACGGCTTTGCAGATAAAGCGCGAAATCCTTGCGGCCCTTGTTCCATAGCCAATGCGCCAGGCGGTGCGTCTGGATGGCATGGAAGCCCTTGAAATAGAGCACAGGCTCGATGAAGCGCGTGCAGGCCGGGTCGCGATCATAGACGGCCTGGATATCAACGCGCAGGATGGTTGCCCATTCCGGCCAGTCGGCCTGCATTTCCTCGAATGTCTGGCGCAAGAGAACGGCCTGCATGTCGGGGTGATCGAGGCGTTCACAGATCCGGTAGATAACGCAATCTTCCAGCGAACGTGCATTGATGACGGTCGAATACATGAAGGCGGCAAGCACCGGATCGTGCTTTGCTGCGGTCTCCGCCTCAAGCTTCATCGCATCCCAGATGGGATCGACACTCTTGAGATGGACCGGCTTCAGTTCGCTGTGCGCGGACATGCCATGCTCCTTGTTGGCTTCCTCGGACCTTCAATATATTCCATCCCGATGAGAACTTAAATGGGGTGGGGTCAAATGAACTTGACGGAAGTCTTCGCCGGGGGTGGTATCGTCGTCGCGCTCGACGGACATGTCGGCACGCTGACGATCTCCAACGCCCGCCGCAAGAACGCTCTGAACCTCGCGATGTGGCAGGGCGTGCCGGAAGCAATCGCATGGCTCGTCGCACAGGACGCCCGCGCGATCGTCCTGCAAGGCGATGGAGGTGTCGACTTCTCGGCCGGCGCGGATATTTCCGAATTCGACACGGTGCGGAAGGACACGGAAAGCGCGCTCGCCTACGAAGCAGCCAACAGCGCCGCCTTTGCCGCCCTCCGCGAGGCCCCGGTTCCGGTCATCGCCAAGCTGCGCGGCATCTGCTTCGGCGGCGGACTTGGGCTGGCGGCGGCCTCCGATGTCCGCATCGGCGACGAAACCGGCCGCTTCGCCGTGCCCGCCGGCAAGCTAGGCCTCGCCTATCCGGCCGACGCGATGGCAGATATCGTCGCTGCTCTCGGTCAGGCGACGGCAAGGCTTGCGGTGTTTACGGCACGGCAGTTTTCGGCTGCCGATCTTGCAGCTTGCGGGTTCCTGACATTGCAGGTCGAGAGCAGCGCACTGGATGATTCCGTGGCGAAAGTCGCTGCAGATATCGCAGGGAACGCACCGCTTTCTGTAAAAGCATCGAAAGTCTCGATCCGCGCCGTCGTAGCAGGCGATCCGGCGCTTCAGGCAGAGGCGGCGCGACAGGGCGCGGCAACGTTCGACAGTGAGGACTATCGCGAGGGGCGTGCGGCTTTTGCGGAGAAGCGGAAGGCGAGGTTCACCGGGCAGTGATGCCGTTGCCGCCTCTTCGCCTCAGGAATGCTTCGCCAGAAACTCCAGCACGGCCTTCTTGAATACCCGATCCCCCACCGCCAGCATGTGATCCCGGTTCGGGATATCCAGCGCCTCTGCATGCGGCATCAGCAGCGCAAGCTCCTGCGGCGACCCGGCGATATCGTCCTTGGTTCCCACACCGATCAGCGCCGGCATGTCGATCTTCGCCATATCCTCGGCGGTCAGGAGATCGCGCGAGGTGCGAATGCAGGCCGCAAGCGCCAGGCGGTCGCTTTTGGTCTGCTCCGCAAAGGCGCGGAACATGCGCCCGCGCTCATGCGTGATATCGTCTAGCGACGGCGCAAGAAGCGCATCGGCTATCGGGTCCCAGTCGCCGACCCCCGTGACCATGCCGATACCCAGGCCGCCGAGAATGACGGTGCGAATACGGTGGGGGAAGGAGAGTGCGGCAAACGCCGTGATGCGCGCGCCCATCGAATAGCCCATCACATGGGCTTCCGGAATGCCGAGATGGTCCAGCAGCGCAATCGCGTCGGCGGCCATCAGCGGCACATGGTAGCGGGATGGCTCGTGCGGCTTGTCGCTGCGCCCGTGCCCGCGATTGTCGATGGCGATCACCCGGTAGCCCGCATCGCCGAGCGCCTTCAGCCAACCCGGATTCACCCAATTGTAAACGACCGACGAGGCAAAGCCGTGGATCAGCAGGATCGGATCGCCAGCCGGATCCCCCTCGTCGAAGAAGGAAAGCGTCAGTCCGTCATGCTGGAAGGAGGAAAAGGCGGGGGCGTTGAGATGCAAGATGTGGCTCCACAAGCGTCGATGGATACACTCTTACCTATTGCAGTTTCTCAAATTCGCAAGCCTCTTTCGACAACCGCCGAATGAACATCGATCTTGCAAATTTGATCAAGTCATACGTAGATGACGCCAGAAAATTGTCATCCGGAGCCCTCCCTTGTCGCCATCAGCCCCCCAGCAATCCGCCGTCGACCCTTCCCACGTCTACGCCGCCATTACCGACATGAACGGCATATTTCGGGGCAAGCGGGTTTCGGCGGAAAAGATCGACAAGCTGAAGAAGGAGGGCATCCGCATGCCCATGTCCTCCATCGGCGTCGACATCTGGGGAACGGATACGGCCGGGACCCAACTGACGATGGAGCGCGGCGATCTCGACGGGGTTTGCGAAGCGACCGGACGCGGCCTCATCGACCTGGGAATGGATGCACCGGTCCTGCCGATGAGCATGCGCAAGGAAACCGGCGAACCCTATTTCGCCGATGGCCGGCATCTGCTGCAATTGGTGCTTGATCGATACAAGGCGGCGGGCCTGACCCCGGTCGTGGCGGCCGAGGTCGAGTTCTATCTGCTCGATCCGGAGAACGACGGCATTGCCCCCGCCCGGCCGCATGTCGGCGGCCCGCCCCGCGAATTCGACAATATCTATTCGCTGGAGGAACTGCGGGACACTGGTCCGTTCATCGATGACCTCTACCGGGCGGCTGCCGCCGCTGGGATCGAACTCGACGCAACGATTGCCGAAGGCGCGCAGCGGCAGTTCGAGTTCAATCTCATGCACCAGCCCGACGCGCTGAAGGCGGCCGAAGACACGCTTTTCCTCAAGCAGATCATCCGCAATGTCGCCCGTCGCCATGGCACTCTGGCCACCTTCATGGCCAAGCCCTACGCCGACAAGGCCGGCAGCGGCCTGCATATCCACTTCTCCATGCTGGACGAGAGCGGCCGCAACGTCTTCGACGACGGCACGGACCAGGGCTCGGAGATCATGCGCGCCGCCGTCGCCGGGCTCATGGACAGCATGGCGGACGCAACGCTCATCTTCGCGCCGCATCTCAATTCCTACCGCCGTCTCTGTCCCGGCGGCCTTGCCCCCACGACGGTCGGCTGGGGCTATGAAAACCGGACTGCGGCTATCCGCATTCCGGGCGGACCGCACGCCGCAAGGCGGATCGAGCATCGTGTCGCCGGCATTGATACCAATCCCTTTCTGGTCTTCGCCGCCATCCTCGGCGGCGCGCTGGACGGCATAGCCCGCATGCTGATGCCGGCCGAGCCTGTCACCACCAATTCGCACGCACTCGGCCTGCCCAAGCTCGCCAAGGACTGGCGCCAGGCGCTGGAGCGTTTCGAGGTGGCCGAGAGCATGAAGCGCATCCTGCATCCGGAATTCGTCACCTGCTTCGCCGCCGCCAAGCAGCAGGAACAGGATGTCTTCGCCGCGCAGGTGACCGATTTCGAAATCGCCACCTATCGCCTGAGCGTCTGACCACGGAACGGATCGATGGCCGAGACCTATTGCAACTCCTATTACGCAGCGACGCGAAACCCCATCGCGCCCTTCCCGCGCCTCGATCGCCGGCTCGACGTGGATGTCGCCATTATCGGCGGCGGCTTTACCGGCGTGGCGACAGCCGTGGAACTTGCCGAACGCGGCGTCTCGGTGGCACTGCTGGAAGCCAATGTCATTGGCTGGGGCGCCTCAAGCCGAAACGGTGGGCAGATAACCGGGTCACTTTCCGGTGACAAGGCGATGCTGAAACAGTTCTCCCGGACGCTCGGCCCAAAGGCCGAGGACTTCGTCTGGGACCTGCGCTGGCGCGGACAGCGCATCATCCGGAACCGCGTCGAAAAATGCGGCATAAGCTGCGACCTGAAATTCGGCCATATGCAGGCTGCGTGGCAGCCGTCGCACGTTCCCGAACTGGAAGCCATCTACAGGATGGCGGTCGCGCGCGGCATGGGTGACGAGGTCGAGATGGTCTATGGCAGCGCCGTCCGCGAGGTCATCGGCACCGACCTTTACGCCGCCGGCCTCATCAACCGCCGCAACATGCACGTCCATTCGCTGAACCTCTGCCTCGGTGAGGCCGATGCGGCACGCGGGCTTGGCGTCCAGATTTTCGAAGACTCGAAGGTTCTCGACATCCGTCACGGCAAGCGCGTCGAGCTGGTCACGGCGGGCGGATCAGTCATCGCCGAGAAGATTCTGCTCGCCGGCAATGCCTCGCATCATCTGGAACGCTTCAAGCTCGCCGGAATGCTCTTCCCCGCCTCGCTCGGCATTGTCACGACCGAGCCCCTCCCGGAGGATGTCGCCCGCGCCATCAATCCGCAGGACATCGCCGTCTATGACACCCGCTTCGTGCTCGACTATTACCGCCTCACCGCCGACCGCCGCCTGCTGTTCGGCAGCGGCACGAATTACACCGGCCGCGAAACCCCGAACCTAGCCGATCAGCTCCGCCCGGCCATCGAAAGGACCTTCCCGCAATTGAAGGGCGTGCGCATCGATTTTGCCTGGCAGGGTCAGGATGGAATCACCATCAACCGCATCCCGCAGCTTGGTCGCATCCGGAGCAACGTCTTCTATGCGCAGGGCTATTCCGGCCATGGCGTGGCGACCTCGCATATCGTCGGCGAGATCATGGCGGAAGCACTGACCGGCAATCCCCGCGATTTCGATATCTTTGCGAGCGCCTGGCACTGGCGACTTCCGGTCGGGCGCACGCTTGGCAACACGGCGCTGGCGATTGGCATGTGGTATTTCCAGCAGATGGAGAAGCGACGCTGAGTTTTGACCTAAACTTGGCTTCGACCCCTACACTTTTGTGCAGTGCCGTTATAATGTCCGGCAAAATCCTGGTTTGAAATTTGCAGAACGCATTCGGAGGCATTCATGGCCGGTCACACCATTCCCCATTTCCAGAACGACGGAGGCCATCGCGTCATCGAGGTCGGCGTCAAGGAATTCATGTGCACGGGCGCATCCGTGCCCTTCGATCATCCACACATCTATATCGACATGGGTGCCGATAGCGAGAAGGTCTGTTCCTATTGCTCGACACTCTACAAGTACAATCCGTCGCTGAAGTCCAATCAGACCAACCCTCCGGGCTGCGTCTTCCTCGACAAGGTCGCCTGAGGCTTCACGGCCGTAGGGCATTTTGAATTTCCAGACAGGCAGGTGGCGGTATGGCCGTCCAGTCAGCGATTGTCGTGGGCGCCGGCGTTGCGGGACTGACCGCTGCGCTGTCTTTGGCTCAAAACGGCGTGCGAGTTGCAGTTCTCGAACAATCGGCACAGATGAGCGAGGTCGGCGCGGGCCTCCAGATTTCACCAAACGGCGCACGCGTTCTGGACGAATTGGGCGTTTTGCCCCTCTTTTCCTCGCGCTGGCTTCAGCCCGAGAGCGTCACCCTCGCCTCCGGCACGTCCCTGCGCGACCTGACCTCGATACCGCTCGGTCGCACGGGCTCCGATCGCTGGGGTGGGCCCTATGGCGTGCTGCACCGCGCCACCTTGCAGCAGGCACTGCTTCACAAGGTTGAGCAGAATCCCCTGATATCCCTGAGGCTGGGCGCGCGGGTGGAAAGGCCATCAAGGCCGTCGCTCGAGTCGGAAGCAGCGCTACATGCCGATCTTTTCGTCGGCGCCGATGGCGTCTGGTCGAAGATGCGGACCCTGGTCGACGGTGCGGGACAGGCCAGGTTTTCCGGCTTCGTTGCCTGGCGCTTCGTCATCCCTGATGCGGAAGCCTCCGCCTTCATCCAGAGGAACCGCGTCACCGCCTTCACGGGACCGGACGCACACATCGTCTGCTACCCGCTGAAAGAGGTTGGTGCGATCAATCTGGTGGCCATATCGGCCGGCGAGGACCCGGGCCATGCCTGGTCCATCTCTCCCTCCGAAGAGCAACGCCGCGCCTTCATCAGCCGCGCACTTGCCGGCTGGAACACAGACCTCTGCCAGCTGCTGCTGAAAGCACCGCAGCCGACATGGTGGCCGCTTTTCGGCGTCGGGGAGGGTCACTGGACAGACAACCGCGATGTCGTCCTGATTGGCGACGCAGCCCACGCCATGCTGCCCTTTGCAGCGCAGGGTGCCGTCATGGCAATCGAAGACGCCTATGATCTGGCAGCCCTGGTGAAATCATTGCCGGTCGGGGCAGCGCTCACTCGCTTCGAGGCCATGCGCCGCGCCCGTGTCGTCAAGATTCGGGCCCGCGGAGATTTCAACCGCTTCGCCTATCATGCGCGCGGACCCGTCAGGCTCGCCCGGGATGCGGTCTTCGCGCTGAGCCCCGCAACGAAACTGGCCGGGAAGCTCGACTGGATCTACGGCTACAAGGCCGGCGAGCAGCCGGCCTGACCGTCGGGTCCAGATCCGTCAGTCATCCAGAGCCCGCGCCGCTGCAAAACCGCGATCGAGGTCGGCCATGATATCCTCGACATCTTCCAGACCGATCTGAAGCCGGATGACCGGACCTTCCTTCGGAGCCTTGCGGATTGTCCGATCACCCAGGAAGGATTGGACCGCGAGGCATTCATAGCCTCCCCAGGAATAGCCAAGACCGAAGAGCTTGAGCCCGTCGAGAAAGGCATGGGCTCGCGGCTTGAAGCGTTCCGCGTCATTTTCCCTGAGGACGAAAGAGAAGACGCCGCTGGCGCCCTTGAAGTCACGCTTCCAGATCGCGTGGCCGGGAAAACTCGGCAGGCCCGGATGCAGAACCGCAGCGACCTCTTCCCGGCCTTCAAGCCACCGCGCGATCTTCAGCGCCGAATCCTGGTGACGCTCCAGCCGAAGCGCCATCGTGCGCAGCCCGCGCAGGATCTGATAGGCATCATCCGACGTGACGCACATGCCGAACTGCCAATTGGCCTCATGCAGCGCCGGCCAGTGCTTCTCGTTGGCCGATACGAAGCCCATGAGGACATCCGAGTGTCCGGAAGGATATTTGGTCGCCGCGTGAATGACGACATCAACGCCATGGTCAACCGGCCTGAAGAAGACCGGCGTCGCCCAGGTATTGTCCATCATCACCACACAGTCATGGCGGTGGGCAGCATCCGATATGGCGCGCACATCCTGCATTTCCATCGTATGCGAGCCCGGTGCTTCGAGATGCACAAGCTTCGTGTTCGGCTTGATCAGCGCTTCGATGCCGGCGCCGATTTCCGGGTCGTAGTAATCCACCGAAATGCCGAATTTCCTTAGCACCTTGTCGCAAAAGACGCGCGTCGGATTGTAGACCGAATCGACGATCAGCGCATGATCGCCAGCGGAAAGATAGGCCAGAAGCGGAAGCGTGATCGCCACGAGTCCCGAGGGAACAAGCACGGTCCCGGCAGTTCCCTCAAGTTCATTGATTGCCTCGCACAAGGCCTCTGTGGTGGGAGACCCGTGGGTGCCGTAAGTGTATTTTTGCGACGGCGCACCGGCCGGACGGGCCATGTCGCCGGCCGTTGGGAAGAGCACGGTCGACCCCCGCACGATGGGCGGATTGACGAAGCCGTGGCAGGCAAAGGGATCGAGGCCCAGATGTCCAAGCCGCGTATTGATGCCTGCCGTGTCGAGAATTTCTTTCTTACCCGCGCTCATTGTCGAAACTGTCCATATCCTGCGGTCTGAGCGGAAAGACCACCCGCCGCTTGCCTCAAATCATGCCGTCGATACGACTTGCGGGAAAACCCGCAGCCGTGTCCGACCTGTTTTGGAGCCGCCGGTCGGCATGGTCAACCCCACCTGCACACCCATGTGGGAAGCGCCGAAATATAGAAAAAGCCGTATTTTCGGCAGATGTGGCATCGTTCTGCAGCAATTAACGTCAAACCGTTGATATGCCTGCCTTCAGATTAAGCATCGATTGAAATTTGGCCCGATTTTGGAAAAAATGTGGCAATTCGACTTGACCATTGTGTCGAAACCGCATGGAATAATCGTGCTCGCGCCGGGAGGTTTGTGAGCTGCCGCGCCGGTGGCTGGGGAAATTCGCCTCGCGTGGTTCTGGGATTCACCGACAAGAAAAAAAGGTTGAAAAACAAATGAGCAAGAAGCTTCTGTCCGCCGTCGTCGGCACGGCCCTCCTGGGCCTGACCGCCCACGCGGCTTCGGCCAACACGCTGAGCGACGTAAAAGCCAAGGGATTTCTGCAGTGCGGTGTCAACACGGGTCTTGCCGGCTTCGGATCGGCTGACGCCAACGGCAACTGGACCGGTTTCGACGTAGACCTGTGCCGCGCCGTCGCGGCCGCCGTCTTCGGCGACCCGACCAAGGTGAAGTTCACGCCCACCACGGCCAAAGAGCGCTTTACCGCTCTCCAGTCCGGCGAAATCGACATGCTCGCCCGCAACACGACCTGGACGATCAGCCGCGACACCGCGCTCGGCTTCAACTTCCGCGCCGTCAACTACTATGACGGCCAGGGATTCATGGTTCGCAAGAGCCTGAACGTGAAGTCCGCGCTCGAACTGTCTGGCGCTGCCGTCTGCGTCCAGGCCGGCACCACGACCGAGCTGAACCTCGCTGACTACTTCCGTTCGCACAACCTCCAGTACAATCCGGTGGTTTTCGAGAAGCTGGAAGAAGTCAACGCCGCCTATGATGCCGGTCGTTGCGACGTCTACACGACTGACCAGTCGGGCCTCTATGCCGTCCGCCTGACGCTCACGAAGCCGGACGATCACATGATCCTGCCGGAAATCATCTCGAAGGAGCCGCTAGGGCCCGCCGTCCGCCAGGGCGACGACCAGTGGTTCGATATCGTGACCTGGTCGTTCTATGCCATGGTTCAGGCCGAAGAGTTCGGCATCACCAAGGCCAATGTCGACGACTTCCTGAAGTCCGACAACCCGGACATCAAGCGCTTCCTTGGCGTCGAAAAGGACCAGCATATCGGCAAGGACCTCGGCCTTGACGAAAAGTGGGCCTATAACATCGTGAAGACGGTGGGCAATTACGGCGAGATCTTCGAAAAGAACATCGGTTCGGGCTCGCCCTTGAAGATCGCCCGCGGCCTCAACGCACTGTGGACCAAGGGCGGCCTGCAATACGCCCCGCCGATCCGCTAAGCAGCGCGACGCATGAAGCGAAGGCGGGCATGTCCCGCCTTCGCCACCTCTAAACAAGATTGCCAGCAATAACAGGCAACAGGGGAAAATTGGCCATGGCCGCAAACATCCCGGACTCGGCGGGTGAAGACCGACCGCGCGCGTCCCTGCTCTATGATCCGACAATCCGCAGCATCATCTACCAGTTGCTGACCGCCATTCTCGTCCTCGCCCTGATCTGGTGGGTCTGGGGCAACACGCTCGAGAACCTCAAGCGCGCCAATATCGCCTCCGGTTTCGGCTTTCTCAACGGCCGCGCCGGATTTCAGGTCGGCCAGTCGCTGATCGATTATTCGAGCGATTCGACCTATATGCGCGCTCTGGTCGTCGGCCTGCTGAACACGGTTCTAGTCGCAGTGGCCGGCATCGTCACGGCAAGCATCGTCGGCTTTATCGTGGGCATCGGGCGCCTGTCGAAAAACTGGCTGATTGCAAAGTTGTCGCTGGTCTATGTCGAGGTCTTCCGCAACATTCCGCCGCTGCTGGTTATCTTCTTCTGGTACAAGGGCGTGCTTTCCGTCCTGCCGCAGCCGCGCGATTCCGTCCATTTGCCCGCCAGCAGCTTCCTGAACAATCGCGGCCTGTTCTTCCCCCTGCCGATCTGGGGAGATGGCGCCTGGCTGATTGCGGTGGCTTTCCTCGTCGGCATCATTGCCGCGTTCCTCGTCTCCCGCTGGGCCCGTGCACGACAGGCGCGCACCGGGCAGCCCTTCCCGTCGGGCTGGACCGGAGCCGCCCTGATCATCGGTCTGCCGATCGTCACCTTTCTCGCCCTCGGTTCGCCGCTGACCTTTGACTATCCGACCGCTGGCAAGTTCAACCTGACCGGCGGAACCCACATCGGGCCGGAATTCATCTCCCTCTATCTGGCGCTCTCTTTCTATACTGCTGCATTTATCGCCGAGATCGTCCGTTCCGGCATTCGTGCCGTGGCCAAGGGGCAAACCGAGGCCGCCTTCGCACTTGGCCTTCAGCCGGGCGTCACAACGCGCAAGATCATCGTGCCCCAGGCGCTGCGCATCATCATTCCGCCGCTGACCAGTCAGTACCTCAACCTGACGAAGAACTCGTCGCTGGCAATCGCCATCGGCTTCTCGGACCTCGTCGCCGTGGGCGGCACCATTCTCAACCAGACGGGCCATGCGGTCGAGATCGTTGCGATCTGGATGGTGGTCTATCTGGGAATCAGCCTGGTGACCTCGCTGTTCATGAACTGGTTCAACGCCAGAATGGCACTGGTGGAGAGATAAGATGGCCGAGATCGCCACACACTTCGTTCGCACGGAAATGCTGAAGGCGGAGACGCCGCCGGGCAAGACCAGCGGCCTCGGCCGATGGCTGCGCCAGAACCTCTTCGCCACGCCCACGGACGCGGCATTGACCATCATCGCGCTGCTGGTGCTGGCATGGCTCATCCCGGATGCCCTCCGCTGGCTGTTTATCGACGCCGTCTGGAGCGGAGTCGATCGCACCGCCTGCGCCACCACCGAACAGGTCGGCGGGATTCAGCCTGCCGGCTGGAGCGGTGCCTGCTGGGCCTTCGTCGAATCGCGTTTCAGCATCTTCATCTTCGGCCGTTATCCCGTTGAGGAACGCTGGCGGCCGATCCTGGTGGGCGTGATGCTCATCGCGCTTCTCGTCCCGCTCCTGATCCCGAAAGTGCCGCGCAAGGGGCTGAACGCGCTCCTGCTTTTCATCGTCTTCCCGATCATCGCCTTCTACCTGCTTCTGGGCGGCGTCTTCGGGCTTCCCCATGTCGAAACGGCAAACTGGGGCGGCCTCATGGTGACGCTGATCCTGTCATTCGTCGGCATCGCCATATCTCTGCCCGCCGGCATCCTGCTGGCGCTCGGACGGCGCTCGAGAATGCCGGTCATCAAGACGCTCTGCATCCTCTTCATCGAGATCATCCGCGGCGTGCCGCTGATCACCGTGCTCTTCATGGCCTCGGTCATGTTGCCGCTGTTCCTCCCGGACGGGGTGAATTTCGACAAGTTCCTGCGCGCGCTGGTCGGCGTCTCGATCTTCGCGGCCGCCTACATGGCGGAAGTGATCCGCGGCGGTTTGCAGGCGCTGCCGAAAGGTCAGTATGAAGGGGCCGATTCCCTCGGTCTGAGCTACTGGCAGAAAATCCGCTTCATCATCCTGCCGCAGGCGATCAAGCTGGTCATTCCGGGCATCGTGAACACCTTTATCGGCATGTTCAAGGACACGTCGCTCGTGATGATCATCGGCATGTTCGACCTGCTCGGCATCATCAACCAGAGTTTTGCCGACGCGACCTGGGCGACGGCGGTAACGCCCGTCACCGGCCTGATCTTCGCAGGTTTCGTCTATTGGCTCTTCTGCTTCGGTATGTCGCGCTATTCCGCCTTTATGGAACGGCACCTCGATACCGGACACAAACGATAACATAAGGGAAAAACAAATGGCCCAGGCACAGAAAATGGCGGTTTCTGCGACGGACGTCGCCGTCGAAATCACCAACATGAACAAGTGGTACGGAGATTTTCACGTACTGCGCGACATCAACCTCAAGGTCATGAAGGGCGAGCGCATCGTCATCGCCGGTCCGTCCGGCTCCGGCAAGTCCACGATGATCCGCTGCATCAACCGCCTGGAAGAGCACCAGAAGGGCAAGATCGTCGTCGACGGCATCGAACTGACCAACGACCTGAAGAAGATCGATGAGATCCGCCGCGAAGTCGGCATGGTGTTCCAGCACTTCAACCTCTTCCCGCACCTGACCATCCTTGAGAATTGCACGCTCGCCCCGATCTGGGTTCGCAAGATGCCGAAGAAGGAAGCGGAAGAGATTGCGATGCACTACCTGCAACGCGTCAAGATCCCGGAACAGGCCAACAAATATCCCGGCCAGCTTTCCGGCGGCCAGCAGCAGCGTGTGGCGATTGCCCGCTCGCTCTGCATGAAGCCGAAAATCATGCTCTTCGACGAACCCACCTCGGCGCTCGACCCGGAAATGGTCAAGGAAGTGCTCGACACCATGGTGAGCCTTGCCGAAGAAGGCATGACCATGCTCTGCGTGACTCATGAAATGGGCTTCGCCCGCCAGGTCGCCAACCGCGTGATCTTCATGGACCAGGGCCAGATCGTCGAACAGAACTCCCCCAACGAGTTCTTCGACAACCCGCAGCATGAGCGCACCAGGCTGTTCCTGAGCCAGATCCTGCACTGAGCAGGCAAGAAACAAAGAGAGCGGCGGATCTGGAAAAGGCGGGTGTTGAGTCCGCCTTTTTCTGTGTCCTTATCGTTGACGAGGCCAGGCATCAGATCCAGAATCCAGCGCTACAACACTTCTCCAGATTTCCTCGAAACCACCAATCAACAAGATCAGAAGCACAATTTTGAGCGGTAAATCGACAAGACAACACTTCATACGATTGGACTCGCGGATTTCACCTGCTTGCTAAAGGGTTCGCGTCTTTGCCACGCCCTGCTCAAATAGCTTCAACAAAAAATGGACAAGTATGGCGATCCCTGCAGGGCTCGAACCTGCGACCTAGTGCTTAGAAGGCACTTGCTCTATCCAGCTGAGCTAAGGGACCGTTGGTAGGGATCAGGGCATTTTTGCCGCCCTGCCCGTCATCTGTCACGCGCCGCAGTGATCGCCGCAACGTGGAAGCCGGCTCCGGTCTTCAGTGCGTCCAGGGCTGGGTGCGCGAATAGCGGAAATTGTCGGAGTAGGACACGGCCTTGCGGGTCGCTTCCTTCGGCTCGATAACGCGGAAAGCAATGCCGTTGGCCTTGGCGTAGGCCTCTGCGGCCTCGCGCGTCTCGAAGCTCAGCTTGACCTGCTGCTGCATGTCGCCCGAACCGGTGTAACCCATCAGCGGATCGATCACGCGCGGCGCCTGCTGATCGAATTCCAGAACCCAGAGATGGGTCTTGGCCTTGCCAGACTGCATGGCTGTCTTTGCGGGGCGATAAATCTTTGCCGACATCTTGAAACTCTTGCCTCGTGGAACCCATTGAGCCGGAATATCGACATCCGAATCCGCTCAAGCTATTCCTGCCACAAAATTCACGCCCGGGAAACAGGCTCGAAATGGTCGGAGTGGAGAGATTCGAACTCCCGACCCTCTGGTCCCAAACCAGATGCGCTACCAGACTGCGCTACACTCCGTCACATTCGAGACCCGCTGATACACGCTTGAAAACGCTATCGCAACAGCAAACTTGCAGTTTTCAGGACTGCGTTTCGAGTGCGCTCAATCCGTTGCCTTGAACGCAAGCGCAGCACCGCTGACCTTGTCGCCGGCAGCCAGGTTCAGGCGCCTGGCCTCACCGCCGGCAAGTTCCAGCACATAGGCAGCCAGGCCCCGTGAAGGAATAATGGTCTCGTCCATGGGCTTTGCGTTCTCGGCGATATTGATGACCTTGCCATCTGTATCGATGAAGAGCATGTCGAGCGGGATGAGCGTGTCCTTCATCCACATCATCACGTCTTTCGGCTGCGGAAAGATGAAGATCATCCCCCTGCCCTCGCCAAGGCTTTTCCGGTTCATCAGACCCGTCGCGCGGCTTGGTGCCGAGGCGGCAACTTCCACCTTGAAGTCGTGGCCCCGTCCATCGGGCGTCGTGATCCTGAGCCAGCTGACCGGCAACCCGTCTGCGGCTGCGGGAAGAGCGACGAGCACAAAAAGCAAAAGCGCGCCAAGCGCGCCTCCTACTTTGGCCATGAAGTGGTTGCGGCTCATCAATGTGAGCGCACCGGCGGTGCCGGAACATCCGGATGGATTTCCGCAGCCATGAGGCCCTTTTCCCCATCGCCGAAGCGAATGAGCACGGTCTGACCCGGCCGAAGTTCCGTCATGCCGAAGCGACGCAGGGTCTCCATGTGGATGAAGATATCCTCGGTCCCCTCGCCGCGCGTCAGGAAGCCAAAGCCCTTCGTGCGATTGAACCACTTCACGAGAACACGCTCAAGCCCACTCGTCGGCGTCACCTGCACATGAGTCTTGACCGGCGGGAGCTGCGACGGATGAACGGCTGTCGACTGGTCCATGGAGAGGATACGGAAGGCCTGATAACCGCGGTCCCGCTTCTGGACGAGAGCGACGATGCGGGTGCCTTCGAGAATCGTCTGGTAACCGTCCCGGCGCAGGCATGTCACATGCAGCAACACGTCCTGCATGCCATTGTCCGGAACGATGAAACCAAACCCCTTGGCAACATCAAACCATTTCACGACACCGGTGATTTCAATGAGATCGACGGATTCACCGGAGACGTCGTCAACAGTAGAAATATCTTTCGCCGATATTCTGTCCGCCATTTCCCGTTGCCCCTCGTTTACGCGTTACATGCAATCACGGTTAACTGATTCTCGCCACAAAGATTAACAATGTGTTCGGGTTTCAGTGCAAGTGCCAGTTTGCATTTAATGCCGGCGACTCGCGTCTTCCACAGCTCGATTCGTGACATTGCGGGCTTGCCTCAGGCTTTAGCCGACTGCATATGAGGACGGCACGAAACAAAGGGACATCGACATGCGCTATCTGCACACCATGGTCCGCGTGACCGATCTTGACGCATCGCTGGCATTCTACCGCAACGTGATGGGTTTTGAAGAAACACGACGCATCGAAAATGAAGCCGGTCGTTTCACGCTGGTATTTCTTGCCGCAAAGGAAGACAGGGCCCATGCTGCCGAAACCGGCGCTCCCTGCCTGGAACTCACATACAACTGGGATCCGGAAACCTACACCGGAGGCCGCAACTTCGGCCATCTCGCCTACGAGGTCGACGATATCTACGCCTTCTGCGACAACGCACAGAAGCATGGCGTCACCATCAACCGCCCCCCGCGGGACGGTCACATGGCTTTCATTCGCTCGCCCGACAACATCTCCTTCGAGATTCTGCAAAAAGGCAAAAGTTTGGCACCGCAGGAGCCCTGGGCCTCCATGAAGAACACCGGATCGTGGTGAACGGCGATTTTTTGCCCAAGGCATATCCCTGAAATCCTTAGGGGTTTTATGCCGAACCTCTCAAATTGACGCAACGGAAGGCCCGGACGGTTTACATCGTCCGGGCCTTTCCTTAGAAATTTGCGCCAGTTTGAGATTTGGGAGTTCCGCGTTTGAAACACAAGCAGCGAAAAGGATCGGCGGAACGGCGGCTCTACGCCCTGTCCACCGGACTGCTTACGGCGCTCGCGTTGTCCGGCTGCACGTCTTCCTCGTTGGAAAGCTCCCTCGACCCCAAGCTCCTCAGCGACGCCCACGCTGCTCAGCAGGCTCAGCCGTCTGCGAAGGCGCAGCCCAAGACACAACGGCTCGCGCTCAATGCCGAAAATGCGCAGGAAGTGGAAATCCGCAATGGCGAACCCGTGGCGGCCGATCAGCAGGCCGTGATTGCCGCGGCCACTCAGGCCCGCATGGGCGCGATTCCCATTCCCCGAAGCGCCTCTGCTTTCCGCTCGCCATCGGCGGACCAAAAGATGCAGGTCGCGTTGAACGCCGCGCGCGGAAGCATTTTCTCGACCGCGCCGCCAAAACCCGAGGAACAGGCGGCCGCACAGAAGAGCGGCGTCACGGTCCCGACCTCCGTGCCTGCACCGAGCTTCAATCCTTCGGTCATCAACATCTACACGCCACCAGAGGCGGATGTGGCGGCGCAACCAGCGACACCAGCCGTCACCGCTGAGGAACATCTGGCAGCCCCGAAGGGCGGCCGCGTGCTCACTCCAGCCGAGGAGCAACAGCAGCAGGTGAAGGTTGCCGGGCTGTTCACGATGCAGCCACAAAATCCCGTTGCCGTTCCCGTGCCGACGCCGCCTCCGTTGCAGGATTTCAATAGCGGCCGTTTCAGTCAGCCGCAGGAAGAGAAGACGGCAAAGATCGAACCAGCCAACCCCCTTCGCCTGCAGACACCACAACCCGCCAATCCGCTGAGCGCAACACCGGATGACGGCAGCCGTCCGGTGGCGAAACTCAACGCATTCTTCCCGCCCAAGCCGGCCGCGGTCGAAGGCGAAGGAGACGACGGCGACAGCACCGACACCAGTGACGATGACAGCGAACCCGCTGGCCTGATGCGCCTGATCTCGGCGCCAGGCCTTGCTCGGGTGGCGCCGAACGGCATCTGGATCCAGACGCCCTATGTCGAGACCGACTGCTTCAAGCCTGAACTGATGAAGATGCTTCACACGGTGGAAAAGCATTACGGAAAGCCGCCGATCGTCACGTCCGGCTACCGTCCGCCGGTGTGGAACGCCAAGTCCGGTGGTGCGGAACATTCGCTTCATACCACCTGCAGTGCAGCCGACATCCAGGTGAATGGCGTATCCAAATGGGACCTCGCGAGCTATCTTCGCTCGCTGCCGGAGCGCGGCGGCGTGGGCACCTATTGCTATACCAACTCCGTCCATATCGACACCGGCGACAAACGCGACTGGGACTGGCGCTGTCAGCGCAAGAAGAAGAGACACGGCTAGTTTCTATCCGGCCCTGCCGGATCGCATGTAGACCCACCAGCTCCAGATTATGCTTCAAACAAAAAGGCTTAACCGGAGCATGCCACTCTTGCAGTAGTCACCGCTGCGCACGCCCAGGCTTCATGAATTTTTTTTGAAAAAGGCGAAATTCCCGCTTGCGGGATGAAATTCCGCTGACTATAAGGTCGCCACACCGCGAGACGGTTCGAAAGAACTTTCCCCGGTTCGGCATGCGCCCTTCGTCTATCGGTTAGGACGTCAGATTTTCATTCTGAAAAGAGGGGTTCGACTCCCCTAGGGCGTGCCACCCCACCCTTCCTGAAAGTCTGATCATGACACGCAGCACGCTCCCGCGTTGCGTGAACACGCACGTCTAGACCGCTGACTTGGCTTGTCTTTCGGTCTTCGGACTTCCCCGAAAAAAATGCATCAATCCTGTTTGAAAAAGGCAATTCCATCTTGCGGGAATCCGAAGCGCTGACTATAAGGACGCCACATCGCGAAACGGTTCGAAAGACTTTCTCACGATACGGCATGCGCCCTTCGTCTATCGGTTAGGACGTCAGATTTTCATTCTGAAAAGAGGGGTTCGACTCCCCTAGGGCGTGCCACCCTCTCCCGCGAGTTATCCTTCCTTCAGGTGATCGGCCAATTGGGCCGAAACAGCTCGAACACATCGCCTCCGTCGCAATAGTCCATATAGCCGAGACGCCCGAGCGGCCTCACAAGGGCCATATCCAGTCTGCCGTCCCTGATCGCCTCGTCGCGGATATGGACGCCCACGACCTGACCAATGATCATTGTATTCTCCGATTCGACGCCATCCAGCCCCCGCAGCGGCTTGACCTCGACGACTCGGCATTCGAGTGACGCATAGGCCTCGAGCACAATGGGCGCGTCGATCAGCGTGCCCATGACCGGGGTCAGACCCGCAAGGACGAACTCGTCGATCTCTGCGGGTGCAGACGCCGAACTGAGGTTCATCGCCTCCAGCAGGGCGTGACCGGCGAGATTGGTGGTGAAAACTCCGGTTTCCTCGACATTGCGCTGGCTATCCTTGCGCCCGCTGGAGGAAAACATGACGAGCGGCGGGCGATCCGCGATCGCCGCAAAGAAGGAATAGGGCGCCAGATTGAGCACCCCCTCCTTCGATTTCGTTCCGATCCAGCCAATGGGACGCGGCGAGACGATCGCCTTGAACGGATCGTGCTTCAGCAATTCGGGGCGACGGCCGGTTTCATAGAACATGGTGTCAGTCCTCCATCCAGGTGACTTTGTCGGAAAGCTCCGGCCGCGGACGTTCGACCGCCGGGAAGTCGGTCGAGCCGATATGAATGAAGCCCGCGACCTTCTCGCCAGGCGCAACGCCCAGCAGCGGAAACGCCTTCTCGTCGAAGGCAAACCACTCCGAAAGCCAGTTCGCCACGTAGCCATGCGCATTGGCCGCGATGAGGAGGTTGAGGCACACGGCGCCCGCGGACATCACCTGTTCCCATTCCGGTATTTTCGCGTGCGGGGCGGCGGTGCTGATCACACCGATGACGACCGGCGCGCGGGTGAAACGGCTGCGTTCGACCTGAATCATCTCACCCGAAAGCTTGGGATCGCGCTCCAGTGCCATTTCCAGCAGCTTCTCGCCGATTTGAACCCGAACATCGCCCGTGTAGACGATAAAGCGCCACGGCGCGATCTTGCCGTGATCCGGCACGCGCACGGCAAGACGCAGGATCTCCTCGATCCCGGCCCGGTCGGGCCCCGGCTCACGCATCTGGAACGCCGGAATGGAGCGGCGAACCTTGAGATACTCGACGAGTGCGGGATTGCGTTCCATGGACATGTCCTCTTTCGCTTCCTGTACGAACGCTTATTGCCGAGCACACTCGCCTATGCAAGCGGGCGCAGGCTGAACAAAGCGTCGCTGTCATCAAAATGCCCGACCGTGAAGCTTTATGCTCGCTTCCTCAGTTTTGCCTATGATATGAACACATCGGCTCCGGTACGCCCGAAGCTCGGCTTCAAGCAGGACGAAATGACGCGTAACCCATCCCCCGCATTTCTGGTCGTTGCGACAGCGCTTCTGGTTGCGCTGATTCCGGCAATGGCCGGTGCGGTGGATCCGTTTGCAGCCTCTCCGAACGGCGAGCCGAAGCTGAAACTTCCGGGCATAAACAGCTTTACCCCCGCGGGTGAACCGCCCCCCGTATCCAAGGATGCCCGAACGGTGCGCTGCGACGCCAAGCTCACGGCCGGCGGCCCCGTCATGCAGAACGGCATTTCCTGGCACGTTTTCTCCGCCATTCCCGGCCAGGACGGGAAGCTGCAGCTGATCGCCGCGTCCGAAGGCGGTTCCCATAACTTCCGTCTCGCGCCGGGCGACTACTTTCTCAATGCCGCCTTTGGTCGGGCGACTGCAACCAAGCGCCTGACCGTGCCTGCCAGCGGCGAGGTCCCCAACCAGGAACTGGTCCTCGATGCCGGAGGCATCGTGCTGCACGCGGTCTCCGGCAGCGACACCAGGATTCCCGACAAGGATCTGAAATTCTCGATCTACACGAACGACGTCCAGGACGATGGCGAACGAGGGCTGGTGGTGCAGGATGTCGCGCCCAACGTCGTCGTACGGCTCAACTCCGGCACCTATCACGTGGTCTCGACCTATGGCAGCCTGAATGCGGTCATCCGTGCCGACATTCAGGTCGCGGCCGGCAAGCTCACGCAGGCGACCATTCAGCACCGTGCCGCCCGCATCACCTTCAAGCTCGTCTCGACAGCCGGCGGCGAAGCGATTGCCGATACCGCCTGGTCGATCCTGACCGCTTCGGGCGACATTATCGCAGAAAATGTGGGCGCTTTCGCCACAATGGTCCTGTCGGAGGGCAACTATACTGCCGTGGCTCGCAACAAGGACAAGATCTATCAGCGCGACTTCGAGGTGAAGGCCGGCAGGAACGCCGATGTCGAACTCATGCTGGGCCGCGACGACGCCAACCAGAACCAGATCCCGCAGGGCCCCAATGCCGCCGCCGGTGACATGATATCGCCCGACTGACCGCGAGCCTTGCCCTAAAAGCCAGCCATTTCTTATTCCCCGGCCGGTCTTGGATCCAGGGCCGGTCTTGGATCGAGGGACGGACGTTTCGCTCTATCGGACTGCGCAGCGGGCATCCACAATGCGGAAAGCAACTCCGAACGCAACACCGAGAACAAAACCCGCCACCGGCCAGACCCATCCAATCCCCGGCCCGGTGAAATAGCTGTCGGTCATGTCGGCCGCAGTCATCAGAACTGTCGAGCCAACGGCCCCGGCGATCGCATACGTCACCACATTGCCGCGGCGGGTTCCCAGGGCGTGGAACAGCCCTGTCGATGTCGCGCTGGCCGAGAAGATGAGCAAGAGCAGGAGATAGCCCAACATATTGTCAGCAAGCGGCTCAAGCCGGCGATCTGTAACCGCACTCTCGGCGTTGACGAAAACCAGCACCGGAAGCGGTGCGACCACGACGAGGGAAATGATCATCGCGACGGAATTGAAGTGAGGCATCCTCGGTTTCCATCTACCGTTCACCAAGTGTCGTCCCCTGATCTCACTGCTCTTTGTCAGGAAAGACTATAACGAAAAAGGCGGCCCGCAAGGACCGCCTTTCAAATATCTGCGAAGAATTGCCGACGATTATTCGTCGGCAGCCTTCTTCTTGGCCGGAGCCTTCTTCTTTGCAGCCGGCTTGTCTTCGGCAGCAGCCTCTTCCGCCGGAGCCTCGGCAGCGGCTTCCTTCTTGGCAGCAGCCTTCTTCTTCTGAGCAGGCTTCTTGCCTTCAGACTTGCCTTCGTCTTCGTCCTCGGCCAGCAGCTCTTCCTTGGAGACCTTCTTGTCCGTGACAGAGATCTCGTTCAGCAGATGGTCGATGACCTTCTCTTCGAAGATCGGCGCGCGCAGCGAAGCGGCAGCACCGGGCGTGTTGCGGAAGTAATCCAGGATTTCCTTCTCCTGGCCCGGGAACTGGCGCAGCTGGGCAAAGAGCGACTGCTGCATTTCCTCGTCGGAGACCTCGACATTGGCCTTCTCGCCGATTTCCGACAGGACGAGACCGAGACGGACACGACGCTGTGCGAGCTTGGTATACTCCTCGCGCGCGGCGTCTTCCGTCGTGTCTTCGTCAGCGAAGGTCTTGCCCGACTGTGCGAGATCGGTGTTGATCTGGCGCCAGATGTTGTCGAACTCGGCCGAAACCAGCTTTTCCGGCGTTGCGAAGTCATACATTTCGTCGAGCTGGTCGAGGATCTGGCGCTTCAGCTTCTGGCGCGTGACCGAGCCATACTGGCTTTCGAGCTGGCTGCGAACGATTTCGCGCAGCTTTTCAGCGGACTCGAGACCAAGCTTGGTGGCCAGTTCGTCATTGATCTCGACGTCCTTGGCACCGGCAACGTCCTTGACCTTGATGTCGAAGGTGGCTTCCTTGCCGGCAAGGTTTGCAGCCGGGTAATCAGCCGGGAAGGTCACGGTGATGACCTTTTCGTCGCCAGCCTTGAGGCCGACGAGCTGGTCTTCAAAGCCCGGGATGAAGCGGTTCGAACCGATGACGAGCTCAGCGTCTTCGTCCTTGCCGCCGTCGAAGGCAACGCCGTCAACCTTGCCGAGGTAGTCCATCGTGACGCGGTCGCCCTGGGCGGCCTTGCCCTTCTTGCTTTCGTAGGTCTTGGCGCTTTCGGCGATCTGCAGGACCTGCGCGTCGACTTCCTCGTCGGCAATGTCGACGACTTCGCGCGTGACATTGATCTTGGAGACGTCCTTGAGCTCGAACTTCGGGATCACTTCATAGGCGATCGTGAACTCGAAGTCGGCTTCGGCAGCGAGGATCTTGTCGGCTTCCGCCTCGTCCTCGGTCATGGTGATGTCAGGCTGGGTAGCAGACTTTTCGCCACGCTCGGTGAGGATCTCGTTCGGGCGGGCGCGGACGATCTCGTTGACGAGTTCGGCCATCACCGACTTGCCGTACATCTTCTTGAGCTGTGCGAATGGCACCTTGCCCGGACGGAAACCGTTGATCCGGACGCGATCCTTCACCCCTTCAAGACGCTCGTTCATCTGAGCTTCCATGTCCTTGGCCGGGATGACGACCTTGATTTCGCGCTTCAGCCCTTCAGCGAGCGTTTCGATTACCTGCATGTCTAAACCTTCATTTCCAAGCGGCGGCGCGTAATTTGTGCCTCATTGATCGCGAGGCGCGCAGCCGGAACCTCGATTTGCCGGAGTGGCTTCTATGCAAATTCCGGGCGCTTTGGCAAGCAAAATGGCGCATCTCGCGCGCAAAAGCCTCGTTTCCCGCCTGACCTGCCTACCTTATATATATGGTGCGGGTAGAGAGACTCGAACTCCCATGCCTTTCAGCGGTGGAACCTAAATCCACTGCGTCTACCAATTCCGCCATACCCGCCCCCAGAGCTGGCCCGCCCTCTCCTCGAGGAAACCGGCCCGCACGGAAGCCGCCTCTATATCACCCGACATGAAGATCGCAACAAAAAACCGCGCAATCCACGGTCAGCCTCCCTATATGTATCGAACGCAAGGCCGCAGCATGTTAGCAGCCTTTTAAGGAAGGTCTGTTATCGTCCTTAAAGTTGATAGACAAAAGCCATGCGAAACGTGCATGCCTCGTATGATTATTTCGCACTGCACAAAATGGAATGCGTGATCTATATTCAAATCATCAGACGGGCGCAGAGAACTGCTGAACGGACTGAGACATGAAATTCGAATTCGAGACTGCCCACTCCTCCTCCCAGGGCGTCTCGTTTATGACTGACGACACTCCTCCTCCCAGTTGTCAGTCGCTTATATGACGCCCGCCGCACCTCCTCCCGCGGCGGGCGTTATAATTTCCGGGATTGGCTTCCTTATACTTCGCACGTCCCATCGTGATGCCGCGGCCCGACACGGCACGCATCAGCCGCGCGCGCGGAATGGATATTCCGAACGCCGCCCGTATTGCTCCCGCCACCTCATTCCGACGGTCCCGAAATCACGAAACGAGCCTTACACAGCTCGAAAATGCTCGCAGCCGCGAAAACGCCCATCCGTTAAAAAATCCTAAACAAAATCCGGCCTTTGCAAGACGCCATGCATTTTGCGCATGGGTGACCTGAGACAATTGCGCTTTATCATTGCTGCGGCGCAACATATAACAGTGATCAGAGACGAAGAGGCAGCCAGACGCGTTGCCAAACCCTAGAGAAGGAAAAGGCCATGAACATTGCTCGCTCTTTTGCAACCTGGCGCAAGTACCGTCAGACCGTTGTCGAACTTGACCGTATGTCGAACCGCGAACTGACGGACCTCGGCATTGCACGGTCGGATATCCAGCGCGTTGCCCGCGCTGCCGTCCGCTAATCGGCAAAGCCTCCCCATTCAGAGGCCCCGCTGGCTCCGCTAGCGGGGCTTTTTGCTGTCCGCACGCCGAGCCGGCATTTACGAGGCGTTAACATTCGGGTTTAAAAGCGGAATTTCAAACGAAGGCGACATCCTCTATCTCAAAGGCGACGCCCACATCTGCCTATTTTCGCACCAGCGATTGCGGCGTGGGCAAGCATTTGCACAAATGCATGGCAGATGATGAAATTCCGCACTGCACATTGCTACTGCAATGCACTATATGAAGCTCATTGAAGAACCACAGCGATGACGGGGCGGTTATGCGACGCATACCGGCGCATGTGGATCTCGAAACCTTTGAGGAAACAACCATGAACCCGATCCGTCTTGCCAAGAACTGGCTGTCCTACCGCCGCACCCTGTCCGAACTGAGCAACCTGCCCTCGCACACGCTCAGCGACATCGGCCTGACGCGCTATGACATCCGGATGGTCGCTGCCCGCCAGGCACGCTGATCTGTCTGAGAGATTGATGAATGTTTGCAACGGCGCCGTCAGGGCGCCGTTTCGATTCTACGCTGAAGACTCGAATTCCGATGATGAATTTTTTGTCGTGCTTGCGCCCGCGCTCATGATATGGAGCCGCCCATGACAAACATCTTCGCCACTTCCATTTCTCCCGTTCACGTCGTCGGCGGCGGTCTTGCCGGTTCGGAAGCCGCATGGCAGCTCGCCCGCGCCGGCGTCCCCGTCGTCCTTCACGAAATGCGCGGCGTTAGAGGTACTGACGCGCACAAGACAGACGGTCTTGCTGAACTGGTCTGCTCCAATTCATTCCGCTCAGATGATGCGGAGACCAATGCAGTGGGAGTCATCCATGCGGAAATGCGCATGGCAGGCTCGCTCATCATGTCCTGCGCCGATCGGCATCAGGTTCCCGCCGGAGGCGCACTTGCCGTCGATCGCGACGGGTTTTCCGAAGCGGTCACCCGTGCGCTGGAAGCCGAACCGCTGATCACGGTCGTGCGCGAGGAGATCGACGACCTGCCACCCGAGGAATGGGACCTGGCAATCGTCGCCACCGGCCCGCTGACCTCGCCCGGCCTCGCAAAGGCCATCCAGAAGGCGACCGGCGAAGACCAGCTCGCGTTCTTCGACGCCATCGCGCCCATCGTTCACCGCGATTCGATCGACATGGACATCTGCTGGTACCAGTCCCGCTACGACAAGGTCGGCCCCGGCGGCACGGGCAAGGACTATATCAACTGCCCGATGGACGAAGAGCAATACAACGCCTTCGTTGATGCCTTGATTGCCGGCGACAAGACCGGCTTTCACGAATGGGAAGGCACGCCCTATTTCGACGGCTGCCTGCCGATCGAGATCATGGCCGAGCGCGGCCGCGAGACGCTGCGTCACGGCCCGATGAAGCCCATGGGCCTCACGAATGCGCATAACCCGACAGTCAAGGCCTATGCCGTGGTGCAGCTGCGCCAGGACAACGCACTCGGCACGCTCTACAACATGGTCGGCTTCCAGACGAAGCTGAAATATGGCGCGCAGGCCGAGATCTTCCGCATGATCCCCGGTCTGCAGAATGCCGAATTCGCCCGTCTCGGCGGCCTGCACCGCAACACCTATATCAACTCGCCCGTCCTGCTCGACCGCTCACTGACGCTGAAGTCGCGCCCCGGCCTGCGTTTTGCCGGCCAGATCACTGGCTGCGAGGGCTATGTCGAAAGCGCCAGCATCGGCCTGCTCGCCGGCCGTTTCGCCGCCGCCGAGCGCCTTGGCCGCGAGATCGTTCCGCCACCGCCGGAAACAGCACTTGGCGCCCTGCTCGGCCACATCACGGGCGGACACCTCTCGACCGACGAGGAGCCGGGCAAGCGCTCCTTCCAGCCGATGAACGTCAATTTCGGCCTCTTCCCGGAACTGGAGCCTGGCTCTATCGTCAGGCCCGACGGCATCAAGCGTTTCCGCGGCAAGGACAAGGCGATCGCCAAGAAGAAGGCGATGAGCGCGCGCGCGCTGGCCGCCTGTAAGGTCTGGCTGGAAAAAGCCTGATCGCAGGAATTCAGGCCGGACTGAGAACCGTCGAGTCATCGCCGCCACCGCTGGCGGCGAAACTGCCGAGCAGCCAGAGCGAAACTTCAGCAGCCTGCTTCTCGGATGTGAAGAAAAATTGCCCGCTGTCAGAGACCGAATTCTTGAAGTCGAGCCGGACAGCGTTCTCGCTCTCGCCCGGCAGAACCGTCACGCTTCCCGGATGCAGCAGCCGGCAGGACATGGTCCGCCCGCGATATTGCACGCAGCCCACCTTATTGTCGAAAAGCCGCAGGAAAACCGTCTGCCGGTCTGCCGTCGTCACCACATCGCGCACCGCCTCATTCGGGAAAGCGCGGCCGAATTCGATCAGGGCCGGGCCGGCCTCTTCGTCGTCTTCGCGATGACGCGCGGCAAGCTGCATCGAATAGATGGAAAACATGGTGATCAGGAAGATCGCCAGCAGCCAGACATAGGTGGCGGGCACGGGTCATCTCCGCAGTTTAGACGAGAGAACAAGTTCCTTCTTTAAAAGCCGGAGCTTGTCCGAATTTTGCGGATGCGCTCAAAGCGACCGCGTGCGTGAGGCCCGCCAGAACCGCCACTGCGCGCCAAGCTGGCCGTCGGCGATGTTCGCCGCGAAGATGCCGGCCTTCGCCTGCAGCCCGCGTCTGAGCACGCCGCGCGCAAGCGCCACCGGCAGGAAGGGCAGGAACGCTTCGCGTCGATCAGGCAGATGCACCCGTGCCTTGGCGAGATGCTCCAGCCCGAATGTCGCAAAGATTTCGATGGCCGTATCCACGCGTGCGTTGTCCTGCCGCGCGAGAAACGTGTCGCGATCAAGACCGGCGGCAGACAGCATGTCGAGCGGCAGGTAGACTTGTCCGCGCGCCGCATGACGCGGCATCAGCAGAAGCGCGCCCGCGACGGCCTGCGCCACACCTGCATGGCCCGCAGCTTCCGCATGCGCCTGCGCGGATGTCGGCGCCACGATCATCAGTCCAAGCTGGATCAGTGCGGAGGCGGTCTCCCCGGCATAGCCTTCGAAATCGTGCCGCGACGGCATGGGATCGTCGTAGAGATCGAATATCCGTGCCTCGCACATGCTCATCAACACGCTGCGCGGCAGCGAGTGGCGCCGGATGACATCGAACAAGGCTGCAGCAAGCGGGCCCGCATCTTCACCGTTTGCCGATTTCTCGAAGAGGTCGCGCCACCACTGCAGCCGAATTTCACCCGGCAGAGGCTCGCGCACGAGATCCCGCACACGCGCGATCTCCGCATGAAAGAGGTAGAGCGCCGCCATGTCCCGCCTGACCTCTTCCGGCATCAGCAATGAGGCCAGATAGCGATCGCGGTCGAGATCGCGCAGCGTTGAGAGACAATAGGAAAAGGCCTCGTCGAGAGCAGACGTGCTGGCGGGTTGGTGCGTAGACATGCGGGTCCCTCAAGGCCTCAGACGGCGATGAACGCCGCTGCCACCGGCCGCTTCTCCGAAAGCATGATGTTGTAGGTGCGCACGGCGGCCCCGGTGCTCATGGGGTCGGAGTTCATGCCATGCGCCCGGAATAGCGCCTTCAGCTCAGCCGGAAGCGGCTTGATGTCCAGGCCCGTCCCAACCAGCAGGAATTCGATCCGTTCCGCCTCGGCAAGAACCTTCTCGAAATCCTCCGGCCGCAGAGGCGTCCCCTCCACAGCCGTCCAGGCATGAATGCCCGACGGCAGGCAGAGAATGGAACCGCGATGCGACATGTCGGCGAAGCGGAAGCCGCCATTGCCATAAACGTCGATCTGCGCCTGCTCGGGCAGGTAGCCGGGACCTTCGCCCCGGCTCATTTTGCGCCCGCAGGCTGCGCGCTACCGTCCTCGGCGTCCTTCGTATCCGCGCCGTCGTCCGAACGCAGCTTGAACAGAATGAGGATCGGAGCCGCGATATAGATCGACGAATAGGTGCCGACGATCACGCCGAACAGCATGGCAATCGTGAAGGACCGGATGACCTCACCGCCGAAGATGACGAGCGCCAGGATCGCCAGCGATGTGGTGATCGAGGTCATGATCGTGCGCGACATCGTCTGGTTGGTCGATGTGTCAATGATCAACGACATGGGCATCTTCTTGTATCGCCGCATCGTCTCTCGGACACGGTCGTAAATGACCACCGTGTCGTTCAGAGAGTAGCCGACGATTGTCAGGACGGCCGCAATACTGGAGACGTTGAACTCGGTCCCGGTAATCACGAACATCCCAATCGTCAGCAACACGTCGTGCACGGTCGCGATGATGGCGCCCACAGCGAACTGCCATTCGAACCGCAGCCAGACATAGAGAAGAATGCCGATGAGCGCCACCGTCACGCCGATCGTGCCTGTCTTGGCGAGCTCGCCGGACACAGTCGGACCCACGACTTCAACACGCGAGAAGCTGTAATCCTTCTGAAGTTCGCCTCGAACCAGCGAATCCACCGACTGTTCGGCATTCTCGCCGCGGTTCTGCGCCTGCACACGGATCAGCGCCTCCGACGGAGAGCCGAATCCCTGCACCTGCACTTCACCGAGATTCAGTCCCGATAGCCGCTGGCGCAGGCTTTCGAGATTGGCATCGCCCTGGATCGCCTTCACCTGGAAGATCGAACCACCGGTAAAGTCGATGCCCAGGTTCATGCCGACCGTCATGAAGCCCACAACGGAGGCGACCGACAGCATGGCGGAAAGGCCGAAGTTGAAGTTGCGCAGCCGCATGAACCGGATGTTCGACCCGTCGAAGAATCCGGTGCGGACACCCTTCGGCACAGCCTTCGGACGCGTGCGTCGCACCCAAATGGCCACCAGCCACCGCGTCAGTGTGTAGGCTGTGAAGACGGTCGTGACGATACCGATCATCAGCGTGATGGCAAAGCCGCGGATCGGGCCAGAGCCGAGGAAGAAGAGCACGGCCGCCGCGATGAAGTGCGTGACGTTGGCGTCGACAATCGTCGCGAAGGCGCGGGTGAACCCGCTTTCCACCGATTGCAGGAACGGCTTGCCACTCTTGAAATCTTCCCGGATGCGCTCGTAGACGAGAACGTTGGCGTCCACTGCCACGCCGATCGTCAGCACGATACCGGCGATCCCCGGCAGCGTCAGCGTTGCTCCCAACATGGTCAGGATCGCGAGGATCATGATCACGTTCAGGGTCACCGCGATATTGGCGACGACGCCCAGAACGCCATAGAACACGACCATGAACGTGATCACCAGAATGGTGCCGATCACGCCAGCCAGAACACCGCTCCGGATGGAGTCGGCGCCCAGGCCTGGGCCGACTGTCCGCTCTTCGACCACGGTCAGCGTAGCCGGCAATGCGCCGGCGCGCAGAAGCACGGCCAGATCGTTGGCCGACTGCACCGTGAAATTGCCCGAGATCTGCCCGGAGCCGCCGAGAATCGGCTCGCGGATTACAGGAGCGGAAAGCACCTGGTCATCGAGCACGATGGCGAAGGGCTTGCCGACATTCTCGCTGGTGGCCTGCGCAAAGCGCGTCGCGCCCTTGGAGTCGAAACGGAAGGTGACGACCGGCTCATTGGTCTGCGAATTGAAGCTTGCCTGCGCGTCAACCAGATCCTCGCCCGACACGAGCGCGCGCTTCTCGACCAGATAGGGAACCGGCGGATCATCCTTCGAATAGAGGATTTCCGACGTGGCGGGTGCACGACCGTTCAGCGCATCCTGCGCCGACATGGACTGATCCACCATGTGGAAAGAAAGCTTTGCCGTCTGGTTCAGGATGTTCTTCAGGCGCTGCGGGTCCTGAAGACCGGGAACCTGAACGATGATGCGGTCGGAGCCTTCTCGCTGGATGGTCGGCTCGGTCGTGCCGAGTTCATCGACGCGACGGCGAATGACTTCGGTGGATTGCGTCACTGCGGACGCCATCCGGTATTCGATGCCCTGGTCCGTGATATTGATCTTCAGCAGCCCGTCGCCGGCATCCGTGAGCGTTGCTTCAACGATGGAGCCGCTCGTGATCGTGCCAGCCGAAACCGGCTGCGTCAGGCTTTCCAGCGCCTTCTTGGCCGCATCAAGCTGGCTCAGATCGCGGATACGGACCTGGACGGTCTGGCCGGTGCCCGAAAGGCCCGTGTAACCGATATTGGCCTCACGCAATTTCGTGCGCACATCATCGACGGTCGACTGCAGCCGTTCCTTGATGATGTCGTTGCGATCCACCTGCAGCATGACGTGCGAGCCGCCCTGCAGGTCGAGACCAAGCGTGATCTTGTGTTTCGGGAACCAGGACGGAAGCTCCGAGAGAGTCTTGTCTGGGATCGCATTCGGCAGCGCGATGATGACGCTGACGGCGATGACAAGCCAGATGAAGATGGACTTCCAACGGGAATAATAGAGCATGGGACTCTCGGACTTTCAGAAGAAGAAGCCCGCCCGGGAATGCCGGACGGGCGCAATGTCACTGCTTGGTGACCGGTTCGCCCTTGACGCGAACCTCGGTGATCAGCGAACGCACCACGCGGATTTTCACGCCATCGGCGATTTCGACTTCGACTTCCTTTTCGTCGTCATTGACCTTAGTCACCTTGCCGATGATACCGCCGCCGGTCACCACCTGGTCGCCACGGCGCACGTTGTTCAGCATCTCCTCGCGGCGCTTCATCTGCGTGCGCTGCGGGCGGATGATCAGGAAATACATGACGACGAAGATCAGGAGGAAAGGCGCGATCGACAGCAGGATCTCGGTCGGGCCGCCCCCTGCGGCCGGCGTGCCCGCGCTCTGGGCGAATGCGTCGGTGATGAACATGAAAACTCCTTGCAATTCATGTACGGAGCACGAGTTGCGCCCCTGGTCTCAAGCCGCCGGAATATAGTGTTCGCGGTCACGAATGCAACAAATAGCTACCTCTCGCGAACGTTTTCCGGACATATCGGCCTTTCGGCCAGATTTGCCTCATGTTAGGCCCGGTAAAAACCGGATGACACTGGAGGAAAAGGCATGTCGGACGATACGACGCGCGAACTTCTGATCGAGATCAGGCAGCTGCGCGAGGCGCTGGAAAGAATCGCGGGTCCGAAGCCTGCAGAGAACGATTGGAACGCCGCCGACTGCTTCGTCTGGTCGCCGTCCCGCAGCTTCCTGCAGCCGGTCAGCCGACCGAACCGGGTCAAGCTGGAGCTGATCCATGGCGTCGACCATGTCCGCGACATTCTTTTCGAGAACACCCAGCGCTTCGCGGAAGGCTTTCCCGCCAACAACGTTCTCCTGTGGGGCGCGCGCGGCATGGGCAAATCATCGCTCGTGAAGGCGGTCCACGCCCGGCTCTGCGAGAACACAGGTTCGAAACTGAAGCTCGTCGAAATCCACCGCGAGGATATCAACAGCCTCCCCGCACTGATGGACATCCTCCGGACAAGCCCGGTCCGCGTCATCCTTTACTGCGACGACCTCTCCTTCGACCATGACGACACGTCCTACAAATCTCTGAAGGCCGCCCTCGACGGAGGCATCGAGGGCCGTCCGGACAATGTCATCTTCTACGCGACATCCAACCGGCGCCACCTGCTTCCGCGCAACATGATCGAGAACGAACAGTCGACGGCGATCAACCCATCGGAAGCGGTGGAAGAAAAGGTCTCGCTCTCCGACCGCTTCGGCCTTTGGCTCGGCTTCCACAAATGCAGCCAGGAAGACTATCTCGGCATGATAGACGGCTATGCCGCCCATTTCGGGCTGGAAGGCGGTCGTGAAGACCTGCATCACCGCGCGCTCGAATGGGCGACGACACGCGGTGCCCGTTCGGGCCGTGTGGCGTGGCAATTCGTCCAGGATGAGGCGGGTCGCCAGGGCAAGGTGCTGATTTAAGGCAAGCTGTCCAGCACCGCGAGAATCGGCCCCAGCGGCTCGCTTTCGTCGAGACGGCCCCAGGCCGGAACCATCATGCTGGAGATCGATCCATCCAGGAACAGGGCGTTCCGGCAGTTCAGCACATCACGGTAGAAGACGGCGAAGTCGTAGAAGCGTACCGGTCCTTTTGTCACCACAAAGACCACCCTGCCCTTGTCGTCGACACCGACGCCGTTGCGCAGTTTCAGGCTGTCGCTCTGCGGCAGGAAGGCCGGGTGGATCTGTCCGTCTATGACGAGCATCGGGCCGGACTGCGTGGCAAGCCTGGGCTGCATGCCGCTTGCCGCATAGGCTTCCGTCTCCATGACACCCGCCTTGCCGTCCTTGCCGATATAGAAGACGCCGTTCGGCCGCAGGAAGAAATTGCCCCAGCCACCGCCGCGCACGAGGCCGTGTTTCTCGATGCCTTCCTCCACATGCAGACCGACCGGGCTGAGGTCCGAGTGATACATGCCGGCATTCATGGCGAAGCGAATGACATGCTTTCCGGAGAGCCAGACATCGCGTCCAAGCGCTTTGAACCCGCCATAGGGCTTGCCGGTCGCATCGGCGTTGAAAAGCCGGATATTGTCTTTCGCTGGATCGAAGATGCACACAGCATAATCATTGCCGAGATAGCCGGTCCATTCGCAGGGCGCCGTCGCGTGGGCGGCAAGCGGCGCGGCGGCGAAGAGACCCGCCGCCAGAAACAGAACGCGGCGCCAGCCCAAAAGTCAGCCCTTGGCCACGGCGTCGAAGGCAAGCAGCTTTTCGAGAAGCCGCGGCATGTCCTTCAGATGCACCATGTTGGGGCCATCGGACGGCGCATGATCGGGGTCCTCGTGCGTCTCGATGAAGAGACCGGCGACGCCCACGGCAACCGCCGCACGCGCCAGCGTCTCGACGAACTCGCGCTGCCCGCCGGTCGAGCCACCCTGTCCGCCAGGCTGCTGGACGGAATGCGTGGCGTCGAACACCACCGGCGCGCCCATCGCTGCCATGATCGGCAGCGAGCGCATATCGGAGACGAGCGTGTTGTAGCCGAAGGACGCGCCGCGTTCGCACAGCAGCACATTCGGGTTGCCGCTGGCGTTCAGCTTGTTGAGCACATTCTTCATGTCCCAGGGCGCGAGGAACTGGCCCTTCTTCACATTGATCGCCTTGCCGGTCTTGGCGGCAGCGACGAGAAGATCGGTCTGGCGGCACAGGAAGGCCGGGATCTGCAGCACGTCCACCGTCTGCGCGACGATTGCGCACTGCTCTTCCGTATGAATGTCGGTGATGACCGGGAAGCCGAAATCCTTCTTGAGATCCGCAAACACCTCCATCGCCTTCTCAAGCCCGATGCCGCGTCCAGCCGAAAGCGACGTGCGGTTCGCCTTGTCGAAGGACGACTTGTAAACCAGGCCGATATCCAGCTTTCCGCAGATCTCCTTCAGCGCGCCAGCGATCTCATAAGCATGATCACGGCTTTCCATCTGGCATGGGCCTGCGATCAATGACAGGCGACCGGTATTGGAAAACGTCACTGCGCCGGCACCGGAACCGATCGTCACGCTCGAATTGGTCTTTCCGTCAGTCATGCCTTTTCCTCGAAACTGTAGAGAACGCCCTGCCCGGACGCCTCGGGGACGACCAGCCGCTTGCCGATCGTCTCGTGAACCACGCCATTGCGGCGCAAAAGTGTTGTGACCGCCTCAAGCGAAGCGACATGAAACGAAACTGCTCGGCCTCTTAGGCCCCGCGCATGACCGCAATATTGACGGCCGAACCGCGCTTCAAATTCGGCGTGAGTCACCACCGAGAGACTTGAACCACCTGCGCCCATCTCCAGGCATTCGCCGACCCGCTCCGGGCGTCCGCCGCGAGAGGCCACCTCTAGAAAATCCGCGAAATCCTGCGGGTGCGGCTCACAAAGCGTGACGCGGGCAAGTCCGAGCGCCCCATTTTCATGCGCCGTCAAGACCGAACGGTCCACGGCTACCGTATTGAGGCGCTGGCAAGTAAAGGCAAAGAAATCGGGCGATCTGAGATCGGCCGCAAAGGCGAGCCGGAACGAGGCGATGCTTTCCGCGCCCTCCGGCGTGCGGAAGGGGCGCGAAAAATCCAGCATCCCACCGCCCAAAAAACCCGTTTCGACATAGGCCCCATGATCGGCCAGTGCATCGGATGTCTGGAAGACGACCGCCTCCAGTCCTTCCTGTCCGTGGCGGAAACGGAAGGCGCGGTCGCGCGCCGTGAAGACATTGCCGTCCCGCGCGGAGGCCCTGCTGTCCGCGTCCGAGCCGATCGCCAGCGGCTCCAGATAGGTCCCGTCCTTGAGAAAAACACAAGCGTTTTCAGTCCCAAAGGGGTGGCGTGCATCCGGGGCGACGGTAAAGCCAAGGAGAGACAGCCGCGCGCGTGCGGCCGCGAGACCGGTCACCGCCAGAACAAGATGATCAATCGCCCTTGAGCCGGACATCGCGGAACCTCTGTTTCATCGCGCCTGATGTGCAACGTTCCCGCGCAGAATTCAAGACCGCAATGGAGTCCAAGTTTTTATCTGCCACACAGGTAAACAACGGCCAGATAATTGATTTGGGATTCTATAAACTTTTACCAAGTTGTTTTACGACAGATAATAGAAGTTGCTCTATTCTGTCCCTGTCAATGAAACAGAGGGTCCTTGAACAACGGGACAATCGAACATGGCACAGGTAATCACCGTGTCGGCCCCCACCGCTGCCGCTGTCAGTGAGAACTACAAGGCAACGGTCCGGGCCGCATCATACAATCCGATGGCAGCAGCCATCGAAGACTGGCATGCCAGGGCCATCGCCGATGGAGACATCGCCGATCGGTCTCTTTTGGAACTGGTGCATCCGCCATCGCTGGCCCTGACATTCCTGACCGCGACCCATCACAAGGTGCCGCAGACGACACCCCAGCACGCAACGGCTGCGTATCTGGACAACGGTCACGAAAAGTAACGGCAAGTAAAAGCGAGCGTTCGCGCCCTGCATTCTGGATCCAGCGTGGCAGCGATGCCGCGCTCGCTGGCGTTTGTGCGCTGCTCTGTTGCGACATTTTTTTGTGTCACAACGCCATTCCCCTCTTGTCAAATGCCATGCCGACCCAATAATTGGAGCATCCCGTTGGGAGAATCTGGTCGATCAGATCGACTGGTGCCGAAGGAGCAACCGCCCCGGAAACTCTCAGGCCAAAGGACCAACGGATCGGAACTGCACTCTGGAGAATGGCGGGAAACCGCATGCCGAAGGGATAACAATCTCAGGCAAAGGGACAGAGGGGGCTCAAGGAGAAACCGGCGCGAAAGCGCCCAATCGAATGAGCCGGCGTGATTACGCCCTTGCCCGGAGACCCGCTCTTGAGCGCCGAGACAGATCTGAAAAAGACCCCGCTTCATGCGCTCCATCTGGAGCTTGGCGCCCGCATGGTGCCGTTTGCCGGCTATGACATGCCGGTACAATATCCCGCCGGCGTGCTCAAGGAACATATCCATACCCGCGCATCCGCCGGCCTCTTCGACGTGTCGCACATGGGCCAGGTCATCGTGAAGGCGAAGTCCGGCGACAATGCCGATGCGGCCAAGGCGCTCGAAACTCTTGTGCCTGTCGATGTCCTTGGCATCGCCCCGGGCCGCCAGCGCTATGCGCTCTTCACCAACGAAACCGGCGGCATTCTCGACGACCTCATGATCGTCAATCGCGGCGACCATTTCTTCGTCGTCGTCAACGCCGCCTGCAAGGACGCCGATTTCGCCCATCTGGAAAAGCAGATCGGCGATACCTGCACCGTGACGCCACTGCCCGAGCGCGCGCTGATCGCGCTGCAGGGTCCGAAGGCTGAAGCCGCGCTTGCCCGCCTCGCGTCGGAAACCGCCGCCATGAAGTTCATGGATGTCGCGACCGTGACCCTCGTCGGCACTGACTGCATCGTCTCCCGCTCCGGCTATTCGGGCGAGGACGGCTATGAAATCTCGGTACCGAACGAAAAGGCAGAGGAACTGGCCCGCGCACTCCTCGCCATCGACGGCGTCATGCCGATCGGCCTTGGCGCGCGCGACTCGCTGCGGCTCGAAGCCGGCCTCTGCCTCTATGGCAACGATATCGACACGACGACGACGCCGGCGGAAGCCTCGCTCAACTGGGCGATCCAGAAGGTCCGCCGCACCGGCGGCACGCGCGCTGGTGGCTTTCCGGGTGCCGACGCCGTGCTGAAGGGCCTGGACGAGGGCGTGTCCCGCCTCCGCGTCGGCCTGAGGCCGGAAGGCAAGGCCCCGGTTCGCGGCCATACCGCACTCTTTGCAGACGAGGCCGGCGGCCAAAAGATCGGCGAAGTCACCTCCGGCGGCTTCGGCCCAACAGTCGAAGGCCCGGTCGCCATGGGCTATGTCGCCTCCGGCTACGCCGCCACCGGCACCACCATCTACGCGGAAGTGCGTGGCAAATACCTGCCCGTCACCGTTTCCGCGCTTCCTTTCATCACGCCCGGCTACAAACGCTAATTTCAATAAAGGGGAAATCCATGCTCAAATTCACCGAAGAACACGAATGGCTGCTCATTGAAGGCGACGTCGCCACCGTCGGCATCACGGCGCATGCCTCCGAACAGCTCGGCGACCTCGTCTTCGTCGAACTGCCGGAAGAAGGCGCATCCTTCGCCAAGGGTGCGGCTGCCGCAACCGTCGAGTCTGTCAAGGCTGCTTCGGAAGTCTACTGCCCGCTCGACGGCGAGATCGTCGAAGTCAACCAGGCCATCGTCGACGATCCGTCGCTGGTCGGCTCGGACCCCGAAGGTGCAGCCTGGTTCTTCAAGCTGAAGCTCGCCAACCCGACCGATGCCGCAGCGCTGCTGGACAAGGCGGCCTATGAGGCGTTGATCGCTTAAGCGCAGGGATCGCCTGAGCCAGACCGTCCCCCTCACCCCGCCTCCGCTTCGCTCGGCGGACCTCTCCCCACAAGGGGGAGAGGAAGCCACGGACGCCGCGGCAAGCTCCCGCTTCTCCCCATCGGGGAGAAGATGTCCGAATGATAGATGAGGGGGCAGCCCGCAAGGGCCGAGCACCCTTCTAAAATCACACCAATCACAGGAACCGGAACCCAAGCCGATGACCCGTTACGCCGATTTCACCTTCACGGACTACCAGCCCTATGACTTTGCCAACCGGCGTCATATCGGCCCCTCGCCGGACGAAATGGCCGAGATGCTCAAGGTCATCGGCTATCCGTCGCTCGACGCGCTGATCGACGACACCGTCCCGGCCTCCATCCGCGTCAAGGCGCCGCTCGCCTGGGGCCCCGCGCTCACCGAGCGCGAAGCGCTCGACCTGATGCGCGAGACGGCCAACCGCAACAGGCGTCTGACGTCGCTGATCGGCCAGGGCTATCACGGCACGATCACGCCGCCGGTCATCCAGCGCAACATCCTCGAAAACCCCGCCTGGTACACGGCCTACACGCCCTACCAGCCGGAAATCAGCCAGGGCCGCCTTGAAGCCCTGCTCAACTACCAGACCATGGTCTGCGACCTGACCGGCCTCGACATTTCCAACGCCTCACTGCTCGATGAAGCGACCGCCGCCGCCGAAGCCATGGCGATGGCGCAGCGCTCGGCCAAATCCAAGGCGCTGACCTTCTTCGTCGACCAGAACTGCCACCCGCAGACGATCGCACTGCTGAAGACCCGCGCCGAACCCTTCGGCTGGACGATCAAGGTCGGGGATCCACTGAAGGACCTGATGCCCGGTGCCGTCTTCGGCGCGATCTTCCAATATCCCGGCACGCACGGCCATGTGCATGACTTCACGCCGCAGATCGAGGCGCTGCATCAGGCGCAGGCGCTCGCCGTCGTCGCCGCCGATCCGCTGGCGCTGGCGCTCCTTAAATCGCCCGGCGAAATGGGCGCGGACATCGCCATCGGCTCGACGCAGCGCTTCGGCGTGCCGATGGGCTTCGGCGGCCCGCATGCGGCCTATATGGCGGCGAAGGATGCGCTGAAGCGCTCCATGCCAGGCCGCATTGTCGGCGTCTCGGTCGACGCGCGCGGCAACCGCGCCTATCGCCTCTCGCTCCAGACCCGCGAACAGCATATCCGCCGCGAGAAGGCGACGTCGAACATCTGCACCGCGCAGGTCCTGCTCGCCGTCATGGCCTCCATGTATGCCGTCTTCCATGGTCCGAAGGGCATCAAGGCGATTGCCCAATCCGTGCACCAGAAAACCGTGCGTCTGGCCGAAGGTCTCGAAAAGCTTGGCCTCAAGGTCGAGCCGGAAACCTTCTTCGACACGATCACCGTCGATGTTGGCGGCCTGCAGAAGGTCATCCTCAAGGCTGCCGTGGCCGAAGGCGTCAACCTTCGCGCCATCGCCGACACGAAGATCGGCATCACGCTGGATGAGCGCACCCGCCCCTGGGCGCTGGAAGCCGTCTGGCGCGCCTTTGGCGGCGACATGACCGTCGACGAGGCCAAGACGCCCGAATGGCGCCTGCCCGAGAAGAATATGCGCAAGACCGAGTATCTGACGCATCCGATTTTCCACATGAACCGCGCCGAAAGTGAAATGACGCGCTATATCCGCCGTCTGGCCGACCGCGACCTCGCGCTCGACCGCGCCATGATCCCGCTCGGTTCCTGCACGATGAAACTCAACGCGACAGCCGAAATGCTGCCGATCACCTGGCCGGAATTCGCCGAAATCCACCCCTTCGCGCCCGATGACCAGACGGAAGGTTATCGCGCGCTGATCGCCGATCTCGAAGCCAAGCTCTGCCAGATCACCGGCTACGACGCCTTCTCCATGCAGCCGAATTCCGGCGCTCAAGGGGAATATGCGGGCCTGCTCACCATCCGCGCCTACCACAAGGCGAGCGGCGGCGCGCATCGCCACATCTGCCTCATCCCGACCTCGGCGCACGGCACCAACCCGGCCTCTGCCCAGATGGCTGGCATGACAGTCGTCCCCGTCGCCGTCCTTGAGAATGGCGATATCGACCTCGCCGACTTCCGCGCCAAGGCGGAAGAGCATTCGGAAAACCTCTCCTGCACCATGATCACCTATCCCTCCACGCATGGCGTGTTCGAGGAAACGGTGCGCGAGATCTGCGACATCACGCACAAGCATGGCGGTCAGGTCTATCTCGACGGCGCGAACATGAATGCCATGGTCGGCCTGTCACGCCCCGGTGATATCGGCTCCGACGTCAGCCACCTGAACCTCCACAAGACCTTCGCCATCCCGCATGGCGGCGGCGGTCCGGGCATGGGTCCGATCGGTGTGAAGAGCCATCTGATCCCCTTCCTGCCGACTGATCCGCGCTCCGGCGAAGCTGGCGCCGTTTCAGCCGCACCCTATGCCTCGGGCTCGATCCTGCCGATCTCCTGGAGCTACTGCCTGATGATGGGCGGCGAAGGTCTCACCCAGGCGACCAAGGTCGCCATCCTCAACGCGAACTACATCGCCGCGCGGCTGAAGGGCGCTTACGACGTGCTCTACAAGTCCGCCAAGGGCCGCGTCGCGCATGAATGCATCCTCGACACCCGCCCGCTGGCAGCAAGCGCCGGCGTGACGGTTGACGATGTCGCCAAGCGGCTGATCGACTGCGGCTTCCATGCCCCGACGATGAGCTGGCCGGTCGCCGGCACGCTGATGGTCGAGCCGACGGAATCCGAAACGAAGGCCGAGATCGACCGTTTCTGCGATGCGATGCTCTCGATCCGCGCCGAAGCGCAGGCTATCGAAGACGGCACGATGGACAAGCTCAACAATCCGCTGAAGAACGCCCCGCACACGGTCGAGGATCTCGTCGGCGAATGGGACCGGCCCTACAGCCGCGAACAGGGCTGCTTCCCGCCTGGCGCCTTCCGCGTCGACAAGTACTGGCCGCCCGTCAACCGCATCGACAATGTCTATGGCGACCGCAACCTCTTCTGCATCTGCCCGCCGGTGGAAGACTACAAGGAAGCGGCGGAATAATCCGCGCGCGCCAGAACAGGTATCGGCAATTCAAGCCGCCGCGCCGCCGACCAGCAGCGCGGCGGCTCTCGTTTGCGGCAGCCTAACGCATAATTCGAATGCACTCGCGGAAGTAGATTTAGAAAACGTAAAATCTTAACAATGCTTCATGACCCGATTGTAATGCAAATAATCGGCCATCTGGCGTTATTCTGTCTCCGACATCAGGGATAAACCTCGATGCCGCAGCGAAATAACTAATATGGAGAAGTAAGATGACCATTCGAAAAGGTTTTGCAGCGATCCTGATCGCAAGCACTGTTATGAGTGGTGTCGCTTATGCAGCGGACTCGGCAGCCAATACTCAAGCACCTGCAGCCGTGAAGCAGGACGCGAAATTGAACAAGGCGATCGACAAGGATGTCGGCAAGCTGTCAAAGGATGGCGCGCAGGCCCTCCAGGATATCCAGGCGACGCGCATCGCGATCTTCAATGCAGAGCCTGACCAGGCCAAATCCCTGATCCACAAGGCGAAGGAAGAAATGCAAAAGGCCGGCAAGGATGACAGCGTCTTCATGAAGGCGGTCTCGGAACTGACGCCCGCGAAAAAGGCCGATCCGGGTGACAAGGCCGCGGCGACCAAGGCGGATGACAAGACGCCCATCGCCTGGCTGCCGGTCGACTCCCAGATTGCGCTGGGCGAGGACTTCCAGGCCACGCCTGAAAAGATGGCAGCCGTGGCTGATGCCAACAAGAGCCTGAAGAACGAGGATCGAAAGGGTGCGCTTGAAAAGCTTGCTCTGGCCAATGTCGACGTGAAGTTCACCACCGCCGTTCTACCGCTTGAACAGACCACCAACGATGTGAACAAGGCGGCCGACCTGATCGATCAGGGCAAGTTCTACGAGGCCAACGCGGCCCTGAAGGACATCACCGACCATGCGATGCTCAACATCGTCGATGTCTACGGTCAGCCGTACAAGGCAAAGCCGGCCAAGGCGGCCGACGCAAAGACGCCCGCCAAGCCAGCCGCCGCCAGTGACGATGCCAAGGCCGCCCCGACGCCCGCAAAGTAAGCAAGCAAGAGATGGCGCCTGCCTCGGCAGACGTTGATCGGAGGCTCCGCAGAACGGGGTCTCCGCAACTGGAGCACGCACGGAGACGTCAGGTCCCCGTGGTGCTCCATCTTCCTTTTCTGCGGGAGGCAGTCCCGACGACGTCAGCCAACCAGCGCGACCTCGACCCAGAACGCGCAAAAGGCGCGGGCGAAGCGGCGATAGAGTTCCATTGTCAGCGGCTTTTCGACATAGGCATTCGCGCCCGCGCCATAGCCCTCCGCAATGTCGCGATGATTGGCGGAAGACGACAGGACAATCACCGGCAAGGCCGCAAAGCGCTTGTCGGCGCGAATCGCCCGCAACACATCCATTCCGGCATCACGTCCCAGGCTCAGGTCCAGCAGCACGATCTTGCACGCTCTGCTCTCCAGCATGTCCATGACCCGGTCCGCTGTCGGACAGTGAAAGAGCTCGATCGGCACATCCACGCCCTCAAAACCCTTCCTGACCAGAGAAAAGTCAATGGGATCGTCTTCGATGACCAGAATACGCATAGGTTCCTGGCTCAAATGCTACGCTCCTGCAGGTTCAGGTCTTGCGGCAGACGCACGATGAAGCGGGCGCCGCCATGATAGGACGTGTCGAGTTCGATGACACCGCGGTGGCTTTCCGCAATCTGCTTGCACAAGGCCAGCCCGATCCCGAAGCCTTCATAAATCTTGTCGTCGCTATGCAGCCGCTGGAAGGCCGTGAAGATCCGATCGGCGAATTTCCGATCGATTCCGATGCCATTGTCCTCTACCACGAGATTCACCATTGCCCCCTTGTCCGTCGCATAAATCCGCACGCGCGGCACGACCCCTTTTCGCCGATACTTGACCGCATTGGCGATCAGGTTCTGCAGGAGATGACGCATCAGATCGGCGTCGCCATTGATCGAAGGCAATTTTGAAAGCAAAAGTTCAGCCTTTGCTTCATCGATCTCGCTTTCGAGGTTCTGGATCGCCTGGATCGCAATGTCCGCGAGATTGACCCGGCTGAAGGCCGCTATCTTGTAGGCGATCTGCGAATATTCGAGCAATCGGCGGATCACGCGGTCCATGCGTTGCGCGGAGGACCGCACCTGCTGCGCATAGACCTGTACATCGGCAAGATTGCCTTGGGCCGCCTCCTCCACGATCATGTCAGCGAAGACCGAAATATGTCGAAGCGGTGCCTTCAGGTCGTGCGAGACCACGGCCGCGAACTGCTCAAGTGACTTGTTCTTCTTGGCAAGCTCCTCGCTCTGGTGCTTGAGTTCCTGCTGTTGCGAGTATTCCAGCGTAATATTGCGGCCTGTCGCAACGATGCCGACGGGCTTTTCACCATGAAACAATCCGTGCGCGCTCCACCGGAGCCAGACGAAGCTGTTATCGGCCTTTCGCAGTCGTTGATCGAAAGACACTGGCGGACCGTCAACCCTCAGATGCTGTACGATGTCGCGCAGCGAGGCCCCGAACGTATCGGCGAAGAAATCCGCCGAAAGCGTCTGCCCGGTCTCCCAGCCATCGAGACCCAGAGCTTCTGCAAATGGCGCGTTGATGAATTCCGGCTTTCCATCCAGATCCATATGCACCACGAAGTCCGGAAGGTAGCGCAGCAGGGTGAGAAAATATTCAGCCGTGGCGCCAGGAGTGATCTGGCTCTCCTTCGGTTCGTCGATCGTCTCGTAGAATGAAACGATCAGCCCCGGATCGGAAAGGTGAGAGGTGATCTTCAGCCATTCGGTCTCGGATACCTGCTCCACGGTGGAGGCACCTGCGATGAAGGGCCGGCTGAGCCAGCGCTTCCTCGACAGCTCCTGGGCGGAAAGCAAGAGACCGGTGTATTTCGTGCCATAGACGCCAGCCTTCAATCCGGCACGCACAGTCTCGATACGGTTCACCCCGGGGCTCATCGCAATACCATGCGCCGCATATCGTTCGATAATGCACGTGCTGGCCAGAAGCAGCCTGTCGCCGGCATCCCATACGGTCACACCCATGGGGAGCGAGTCGACCGCCCGCTGTATGAGGTCGGCAGCTACATCAAGCGAAGAGACACCCGGCAAATCCGGCTGGGGGCGCACGCAATAGCCGATGGCAACATTGCGCACCAGCAGCGGCTGCACCACCACCTTCAACGGCCGCGAAACGCGCGGAAGCGACAAGTCCAGAACGACCTCACCGCATCCGATCGCGTCCGCGGTGATTTCGGGCAGGAACGTGCCCTCGAGCTCCCCCTCACAGACGCCGATGCGGAGCCGGAACGCCCTGTTGTCCCCGGCATACCGGCCCGTCAGTGTCACGACGAAGGCAGGTTCGGCAATGGTCGCGGCAAGGGCATGCGAAATGACAGGATGAGATAACACGCGTTCGAGGCCTCAATATCCCGACCAGATGCGCGGGCTTAAGAAGATCACAGATCATTCTTGTGAAGAACTGCCGCGCTGATCGGCCCGCTGCTTGCGGGCTTATCGGAAAGGCAAAAGACGTCGAAGGCTCAAGATTGTCAATGGACCGATTTTGTGAACCGCGAGATTGACGCGTTCAACCGTGTCAAACGCGTGCCTCAAGACCGGCAAGCTTCGCGAGATCGGCCGGCTTCAACTCCACCGATTCGCCGCAGCCGCAGGCCGATGTCTGGTTCGGATTGTTGAAGACGAATCCGGAGCGCAGCTTGGTCGTCTCGAAATCCATCTGCGTGCCGAGGAGATAGAGAACGGCGGCCGGATCGATCCAGACCTTGGCACCATCGCGCTCGATGAAATCATCCTTGGCGTTCGGTTCGGACACAAGGTCCACGGCATATTCCATGCCGGCGCAGCCGCCCTTGCGGATCGACACGCGAATGCCTTGCGCATCCGGGCCGTTGTTCTCGACGATTGCCTTGACCCGGTCGGCCGCGGCATCGCTCAATGTCATGACCTGAAAAGCCATCTCTGTCTCCTTCCGCAACGGGTTCAAGGCCCGCGCTTCGTGAATCGAATGTAGTCCTGCCCGGTTAAGCGTTCAATACGAAGGCCACCGAAAAGACGTCAGTACCAGCCGAGCGCGACCTGCGCCTCTTCCGACATGCGGGCCGGCGACCACGGCGGCTCGAACACCATCTTGACCTCGACACCGGAGACGCCTTCGACCGCGCCGACCGCATTCTCGACCCAGCCCGGCATTTCGCCGGCAACCGGGCAGCCCGGCGCCGTCAGCGTCATGTCGATCTTGACCATGCGGTCATCCTCGACATCGATCTTGTAGATCAGTCCAAGTTCGAAGATATCCGCCGGGATCTCCGGGTCGTAGACCGTCTTCAGCGCGGAGATGATATCGTCCGAAAGACGCGCCAGCTCATCGGCTGGAATGGACGACTGCACGATGCCCTCGCGGACGCCGGCCTGGGCCTCGTCTTGAACGGTTTCGCCTGCGCTCTCTGCTTCGTTTACACTCATGGCCATCTCACTTTCAGGCAAAGAACTTGCGCGCCTGTTCCAGCGCCTCGGCCAGTTTGTCGACCTCGGCGCGCGTATTGTACATGGCGAAAGACGCCCTGCATGTGGACGTCACGCCGAAGCGTTTCAAGAGCGGCTGGGCGCAATGCGTGCCGGCCCGGACCGCAACGCCCTGCCGGTCGATCACCATCGACACGTCATGGGCATGAATGCCTTCCAGCTCGAACGAAAATATGCCGCCCTTGCCCGGCGCGTTGCCGAACACTTTGAGCGAATTCACCGCCCGGAGACGTTCCGTCGCATAGGCCGTCAGATCCGCCTCGTGCGCGGCAATCGCCGCCCGGCCGACCTTTTCCATATAGTCGAGCGCATGGCCAAGCCCGATAGCTTGGACGATCGGCGGCGTGCCGGCCTCGAACCGATGCGGCGGGTCGTTATAGGTGACGGCCTCTTCGCTGACATCGACGATCATCTCGCCGCCGCCCATGAAGGGACGCATCTGTTTCATCCGGTCCATTTTGCCATAGAGCACACCGATGCCGGACGGGCCATAGAGCTTGTGGCCGGTCATCACGTACCAGTCGCAATCGATGTCGCGGACATCGACCGGCATGTGAACCGCGCCCTGCGACCCATCGACCAGAACCGGAATGCCGCGCTCATGCGCGATGCGGCAGACTTCCTTGACCGGAACGATGGTGCCGAGCGCATTCGACATATGCGTGATGGCGACGAGTTTCGTCTTTTCCGTCAGCGACTTCTCGAACGCCTCGATATGAAACGCGCCGTCGTCATCGACCGGCACCCAGACGAGTTTCGCGCCCTGCCGCTCGCGGATGAAATGCCAAGGCACGATATTGGAGTGATGCTCCATGATCGTGACGACGATCTCGTCGCCCTCGCCGATATGCGGCATGCCCCAGCCATAGGCGACGGTGTTGATCGCCTCGGTCGAGGACTTGGTGAAGACGATCTCGTCCACCGAACCGGCATTGAGGAAGCGGCGCACCTTCTCGCGCGACGCCTCGTAGGCCTCCGTGGCAGCATTCGACAGGAAATGCAGGCCGCGGTGGACGTTGGCATATTCTTGGGCGTACGTATGCGAGACCGCATCGATGACGGCCTGCGGCTTCTGGGCCGAAGCGCCGTTGTCGAGATAGACGAGCGGCTTGCCATAGACTTCGCGCGACAGGATCGGAAAGTCCCGGCGAATGGCCTCGACGTCGTATGCGGTCGCATCCATGTCAGTTACCATGCCTTTCGAGCCAGCCTTCGATGACGTCTTCCAGCGCTTCCACCAGCGGCTCGTCATCCAGTTCCTCGACCACTTCCGCGACGAAGGCCTGCACCAGAAGCGCGCGCGCCTTCTTTTCCGGAATGCCGCGCGCCATTAGGTAGTAGAGATGGTTGCGGTCGATATCGGTGACCGTCGCGCCATGGGCGCATTGCACGTCATCGGCGAAGATTTCCAGTTCCGGCTTGGTCGAGAAATCAGCCTCTTCGGAAAGCAGCAGCGTGTTGCAGGCCATGCGCGCATCGGTCTTCTGCGCATCGGGAGCAACCCGAATCTGGCCCTGGAAGACACCGCTTGCCTTGTCGAACACGACATTGCGGACGATCTCGGTCGAGGTCGTTTCCGGCACGTCATGGCCAAGCGTCATGGTGACATCGGTATGGCTTTCACCGCCGAGCAGGTTCACGACCCGGAAGGTAAAGTCCGAGCCCTCGCCCACCGTCACGCCATGCACTTCCTGGCGCACAAGCTTGCCGCCGGCATTGACGATGAAGAGACGGAGTTTGGCATCCTTTTCCAGCCGGAAATTGATCTGGCCGAGATGGGTATCGGAGACGCCCTGCTCCTGCACGATGACCCAGGTGACATCCGCACCAGCCTTCAGCGTCAGGTCCGACACGCTGGAAACCAGCGCCTGCGCCGAGCCATTGCCCCGCTGGCGCTCGATGATCCGAGCGGACGCGCCGGCGCCGACAGAGACGACAAAGCGCGCATGCGACTGCCCGCCGGAATGCAGAACATGCAATTCGAGCGGCTGGGCCAGCGCCGCGCCATCGGCAACCGCAATTTCGAGACCGTCGCGCAGGAAGCCACCATTGATCCGGCCAACCGCATCATCGTCACCGCGCGGCGACATCAGGAACGCGCCTGTGCCGTCTTCCAGCATGCCAGCAATGCCGCGAACGGAAACGCCCTCGGCCTTGCCCTTGCGGACGACTTTACCGTTTTCGAGCGCGAACACGGCGCTGCCGGCAATCAGCGGCTCAAGAGCCGCCACGTCGCCGTTCGTATTGGCCGGGATCTGACGCAGAAGGTTGCGCAGGTCCGTATAATGCCAGGCCTCGACGCGGCGCGTCGGCAGGCCGCGCGTCTTGATGTCCGTGATCAGGCGGTCGCGGGCAATCAGCACATCGCCATTGCCCGGCAGGTCGCCGACCTGTTCGGTATAAGCCATAAGAAGCGCATTTTCCGCTTCCGTCAGCTTGATCTGGGGTTGAGCACTCATCGCGTTGTCCTCAAGCCGCAGCTTCGATCACGTCGGCATAGCCGTTGGCTTCGAGTTCAAGCGCAAGCGACTTGTCGCCCGACTTGATGATCTGGCCCTTGTAGAGAACGTGAACCGTATCCGGCACGATATGTTCGAGCAGGCGCTGGTAGTGCGTGATGACGATCACGGCGCGGTCTGGCGACCGCAGCGCATTGACGCCATCCGAGACGATCTTCAGCGCGTCGATGTCGAGGCCGGAATCGGTCTCGTCGAGAACGCAAAGCTTCGGCTCCAGGAGCGCCATCTGCAGGATTTCGGCGCGCTTCTTCTCGCCACCCGAGAAGCCGACATTGAGCGGACGGCGCAGCATTTCCGGCGCGATCTTCAGATGTGCCGCCGCATCCTTGACCCGCTTCATGAAGTCCGGCGTCGTCAGCTCCGCTTCGCCACGCTGCTTGCGCTGCTCATTCAGTGCCACCTTGAGGAACTGCATCGTGGCAACGCCCGGAATTTCGACCGGATACTGGAAGGCGAGGAAAATGCCCTTCGCCGCACGCTCGGCCGGATCGAGCTCCAGAATGCTCTCGCCGTTATAGAGGATATCGCCCTCGGTGACTTCATAGTCCTCGCGGCCCGAAAGGATATAGGACAGCGTCGACTTCCCCGACCCGTTCGGCCCCATGATGGCCGCCACTTCCCCGGCCTTCACCGTGAGGTTCAAACCACGAATGATCTCGGTGCCATCCTCGGCGATCCGCGCATGAAGGTTTCTGATCTCAAGCATCGTATTTCTTCCTGTTCATCGGGCGGATCAAAGGCCGCCTGTTTGATATTCCTGTCGCCGGAAAATGACCGGCATGTTTGTTTTCCAGCGGGGCAGCACCCCGACCTCCGTTAACGTCGGCCCTCGCCTCCGTCATCCTCGGGCCTCAACGTCGTCATCCTCGGGCCCGTCCCGAGGATCTGCTACGCTCGCCAAAGCCGTTCCGTGAATGGACCCTGCCGCGCCGCCCGCTTCACCCGCAGCTCCCTCGCTGCACCGTCTCATTCTCGTCTTCGTCAGTAGATCCTCGGGACAAGCCCGAGGATGACGTCGTGGGTTTGGTCGCCGTATCAGTCAGATTAGTCTCAGCCCAAACCCTTAGTTATAATCACCCCACATCCGCGTATTCGGGTGTGGTCGATACATATTCTCCATCTCGTCAATCTTCTCGAACAGATCCATCCACGTCGGATTGAGCCCCTCGATCAGACTTATCTTCCACTCCCGCAAATATCGCTTCAGCGCCTTCTCCCGCCGGATCGCCAGAACGATATTCGGATGGCTCTCGAACCAGACCAGATATTTGGCCTGATACTTCGCCGTAAAACCCTCATTCACTCCATTCCGGTGTTCCCAACTGCGCCCATGGAGGTCGCTGGTCACACCGGTGTAGATCACCCCACGAGGCTTGTCCGACATCATGTAGACGAAGCCGGTCATGCGATGCGCTCCCCTTCTCCGTCATCCTCGGGCCTGTCCCGAGGATCTGCTACGCTTACCAAGCCCGCTCGGTGAATGGACCACATGAGGCAGTCACTTAAACCCTCAGCATTCACGCTGCACCGCCTAACCCGCGTTTTCGTCAGTAGATCCTCGGGACAAGCCCGAGGATGACGGTAGGTATAGGGGTACTCGCCACCTCCATCACCCCACGCTACCCTCAAGCGAAATCCCGATCAGCTTCTGCGCTTCGACCGCAAATTCCATCGGCAGTTCCTGGATGACGTCCTTCACGAACCCGTTGACGATCAGCGCGATGGCTGCCTCTTCCGGAATGCCGCGGGCGAGGCAGTAGAAGAGCTGGTCTTCGGAGATCTTCGAGGTAGTCGCCTCGTGCTCCAGCTGCGCCGACGCGTTCTTCGCCTCGATGTAAGGCACGGTATGCGCGCCGCACTTGTCGCCGATGAGGAGCGAGTCGCACTGGGTAAAGTTGCGGGCGTTGTCCGCACGGCGGTTGATCGCCACCTGGCCGCGATAGGTGTTCTGCGAGAAGCCGGCGGAGATGCCCTTTGAGATGATGCGGCTCGACGTGTTCTTGCCGAGATGGATCATCTTGGTGCCGCTATCGACCTGCTGATGGCCGTTGGACACCGCAATCGAGTAGAACTCGCCGCGCGAACCGTCGCCGCGCAGGATGCAGGACGGGTATTTCCAGGTGATCGCCGAACCGGTCTCGACCTGCGTCCAGGAGATCTTGGAATTCTTGCCCCGGCAGTCGCCGCGCTTGGTTACGAAATTGTAGATGCCGCCCTTGCCGTCCTTGTCGCCCGGATACCAGTTCTGGACGGTGGAATACTTGATCTCGGCATCGTCCATCGCGATCAGTTCAACGACAGCCGCGTGCAGCTGATTTTCATCGCGCTGCGGCGCAGTGCAGCCTTCGAGATAGGAGACGTAAGCCCCTTCTTCGGCGATGATCAGCGTGCGCTCGAACTGGCCCGTATTCTTCTCGTTGATGCGGAAATAGGTCGACAGCTCCATCGGGCAACGAACGCCCTTCGGCACATAGACGAAGGAACCATCGGTAAAGACGGCGCAATTGAGCGTCGAATAGTAATTGTCGGTGACCGGCACGACGGAGGCCAGATACTTCTTCACCAGCTCCGGATGCTCGCGGATCGCTTCCGAGATCGACATGAAAATGACGCCGGCCTTGGACAGCTCTTCCTTGAAAGTCGTGACGACGGAAACGCTGTCGAACACGGCGTCAACGGCGATCTTCGACTGCTTCACGCCAGCGAGAATTTCCTGTTCCCGCAGCGGAATGCCAAGCTTTTCATAGGTCTTGAGCAGTTCCGGATCGACCTCGTCCAGCGACTTCGGGCCGGAGGCCGACTTCGGCGCGGAATAGTAATAGATGTCGTTGAAATCGATCTTCGGATAATCGACGCGCGCCCAGGTCGGCTCTTCCATCGTCAGCCAGCGACGATAGGCCTCCAGACGCCATTCCAGCATCCATTCCGGCTCCTGCTTCTTGGCAGAAATGAAACGCACGATATCTTCCGACAGACCCTTGGGCGCGCGGTCGGATTCGATCATCGTCTCGAAGCCGTATTTATATTGATCCACGTCGATCTTGCGGACCTGATCAATGGTTTCCTGAACGGCGACCATGGTGTGCTCCAATCTTGCCGGCTCAAGAACCGGCAGCTTGTCATCTTCATCTGTTGGCCGGAGCTTTTGCAGCGATTGCGGCAGCTCCGCAAGGAAAATTGCTTTTCCTCAAGTCTTATATTTTGGCATTCCTCAAGCGGCAGCGCCCTGCCGGTTGAGCCGCGCCAGAAGCCGTTCAAAGGCGGCAATGGCGTGATCTATATCCTCATCCGTGGTTTCCGGCCCGATGGAGGCGCGAAGAGCGCCAAGCTTCGGGTCAAAGCCCATGGCGGCCAGGACATGGCTTTCGCCCACCTTGCCGGACGAACAGGCCGAGCCTGCAGAAAGCGCAATCCCTTCGAGATCAAACGCAATCTGCCCGGTCTCGGATTTCAGCCCCGGCACGGAAAAGAAGGATGTATTGGGCAGTCTCGGGCCATCCGCGCCATGGATGATGAGATCCGGGCAGGCGCGGCGCATCGCGCTTTCCAGCCGGTCTCTCTTAAACTGGAGGCTTGTGGCCCGCGCTTCAAGGTTTTGGCGTTGATATTCCGCAGCCGCGCCAAAGCCGGCAATCGCAGCGATATTCTCGGTGCCCGCGCGGTGACCCTTCTCATGCCCGCCGCCCCGCAGCAGCGGCGCAGGCATCATCGCCTCGCCACGCGAGACAAGCGCGCCGGCCCCCTTCGGCCCGCCGAACTTGTGGGCCGAAAGGATCAGAAAATCCGCCCCGATCTCGTCAATCGAAACCGGTACGCGACCCGCCGCCTGCACCGCGTCACAAACGAAGATGCCGCCGGCTTTGCGTACAAGAGCGGCAACCTCGGCAACGGGCTGGATGATGCCAGTCTCGTTATTGGCGAGCATCACAGCCACCAGCGGCAGTCCTGCCTCTATGTCGTGCTCAGCCAGCAGCGTGGCCAGCGCATCGAGATCGACAACACCGGCCGGCTTGACCGGAATTTCGACGACATCCTCTTTTGCAAACCGACCGCCTTCGCGGATGGCAGGATGTTCGATTGCCGAAACATACGATTTTGAAACTTTCAGCGCTGAGCGCCCCATGCGGAAATCCGGCGTCAGCACCAGATTGGCCGCCTCCGTCGCGCCCGACGTGAAGACGACATTCGCCGACTTCGCGCCGACCAGCACGGCCACTTTGTCACGCGCCCGATCGATCACCGCCCGCGCCGCCCGGCCTTCGACATGAACCGAGGAAGCATTGCCCGGAAGCGCCAGCGCGGACAGAATCGCATCGCGCGCTTCGTCAAGAAGCGGCGCGGTCGCGTTCCAGTCCAGATATGTGCGCTTTCCAGCCATGACTTGCCGTATCTTTCGCCAAGCGCATTGCATGGCGCATTTTTCTTGAAATTTCAGCATCGCATGCCGTAAGAGACATGCCCATCAGGAAAGCGGGCCTAAGTCCGACTTTTTCGAATGGTTCTAAACTAGGTTTAGAAAAGCTGACTTGTTTCGTCAAGTACTAACACGTCCTTTTCCCGGTTTTGAACCGGCAACAGACCGGAGAAATTATGCCCGAAATCATTTTCAATGGCCCGGCCGGCCGTCTTGAGGGTCGCTACCAGCCGTCCAAGGAAAAGAACGCCCCGATCGCCATCATCCTGCATCCGCATCCGCAGTTCGGCGGCACGATGAACAACCAGATCGTCTACCAGCTCTTCTACATGTTCCAGAAGCGCGGTTTCACGACGCTCCGCTTCAATTTCCGCGGCATCGGGCGCAGCCAGGGCGAATTCGACCATGGCGCCGGCGAACTCTCCGACGCTGCCTCCGCGCTCGACTGGGTGCAGTCCATGCACACCGATTCGAAGAACTGCTGGGTTGCAGGCTACTCTTTCGGCGCTTGGATCGGCATGCAGCTGCTGATGCGTCGTCCGGAAATCGAAGGCTTCATCTCGGTCGCGCCGCAGCCGAACATCTACGACTTCTCCTTCCTCGCGCCCTGCCCCTCCTCTGGCCTGATCGTCTCCGGCGACGCCGACCGCGTGGCACCGGAAAAGGACGTCAACGGTCTCGTTGAAAAGCTGAAGGCCCAGAAGGGCATTCTCATCACCCACAAGACCATACCCGGCGCGAACCACTTCTTCTCCAACCAGATGGAACCGCTGATGACGGAGTGTGAGGATTACCTCGACCGCCGCCTCGCCGGCGATCTGGTTCCGGAACCGGCGGCCAAGCGGATCCGGTAAAATAACGAGCTTCAGGGAACTACGGCCCACCTCGCACACCGTCATCCTCGCCCCTGTGGCGAGGATCTACTGACGAAAACTAGAATGCAACGGTCCGGCCAGAGCCGCCGAAGCTGAAACAAACTCAAGTTTCAAGCCATTCACGATGCGGCGAGACAGACCGTAGCAGATCCTCGGGACAAGCCCGAGGATGACGGAGTGAAAAGCAGCACGCGCCTTCACTTGTGGTTTGCGAGAGGAAACTTTTAAACGCATCATGCGCCCCATGTGAGTTCTGATTTCAAATGGATCGGAAGCATGGGCACCACCGTAATCGACATACCTGATCATATAGAAGAGAAGGTCCACGCTGCTGCGGCAATTAATGGGATCACGGCGAACGAACTGCTCGGGAAAGCAGCGGCTCACATAGCAAAGGACTACGACGCTTATCTTCAGTTTCGCGAGAGGCAGGAACGCGGAAAAGGCCGCGAAGAAGAAGGCTTGTCGCTTCTTCGCAAATAGAACGATCGGCCCTCAAGAACACAGCCACCGCATCCCCGCATTGACAAACCCACCCCGCCTTGCTCTGATCCGGCTTCCCTTTACGTCTCCGTCAATCAGCAGCACTCAACGATGTCCTCATCAATCCATTTCGATGCCATCGGCTTTGCCGGGGGCGGCAATCGTTGTTACTGGCAGTCCGGCTTTTGGGAGGCTTTCAACGGCCTTCATCCGCAGCGGCCGCAATATTATGTCACCGTCTCTGCCGGCGCCTATCACTGTGCGATGAACCTTGCCGGCAAGGCGCGGCAGGTGCGCGAGGCGGCGATTGCCTTTGCGGAGGAAGGGCGTGCGGATGTCGTCTGGAAGAACCTCGTCTTCGGCCGCTCGCCCTTCGTCGTCGGCGGTCTGTTCGAGGATTTTCTGGCGACAATCTTTGGGGATAGCGATCTGGAGACCCTGAAGGCGCAGCCGCCGATCTTCATGCAAGTTTCACGCCCGCCGCCACTTCTGCCGTCAGCCATTGCCGCACTCGGCTCCATTGCGGCCTATCAGCTTGAAAAGCGCATCACCGGCGGTGCCTATTCCAAGGCCGGACGCTATCTCGGCCTCTCGCCCGCCTGGATTTCCACCTACGACATGCAAACGGCCCGCGACCTCATCGATGGCATGCTTGCCACCGCCTCCGTTCCACCCTTCATGCGCGTCGGCCGCATCCATGGTCGGCCCTGCCTCGATGGCGGACTGGTCGACAACCCGCCGCTCCTGATGCTGGAGGAAACGGAGGACGAAGGTGGCCACACCCTGCTGCTCACCACCCGTCACGGCAGGGTGCCGCCCTCGACACCGAACCGCATGGTGGTCGGCCCGTCCGAACCGGTTACGGTCAACAACTTCACCATCCGCGACCCCGACGGCCTGCGTCGCGCCTATGAGATCGGACTGCGGGATGGCGAGCGCTTCGCCGAAACGCTGGGGCGCTGAGGCGAAACCTCGCCAATCTCCTTGGCCCTTGGCCGCTGGCCCACCGACGGCGCGGACGACGAAATTCAGCTGGACACTTGAGCCTCTGGCAGCACCAGCACCCCACCCGACACGGGTGCACGGACACCTGTCGTACCCGGATAGGTCAGGGGCAAGCCCTTCAGCGAGCGCACGGCCAGATAAGCCCAAGCCTCCGCCTCCATCCCCGCACCGTTAAAACCCAGATCCTCGGCAATGACGACCTTTGCACCCTCCGCGCCCGCCATCCGGTCGAGATCGCCGACAATGGCGCGGTTAAGCCGCCCGCCACCGCAGATGATGTAGGTGCGCGGCCTCACCGGCAGGTGACGCGCCGATTTCAGGATCGCGGCGGCGCTGACATGGGCAAGCGTGCGCGCGCCATCGTGCAAACCGACCTCGTGGCTTTCCGGCGGACGAAAATCGTTACGGTCAAGCGAGCGGCGTTTCTCGGCAGTGAAGAAGGCATGCGACAGATAACGTTCGGCGAGCGATGAAATCACCACTCCCTCTGAGGCAATCGAACCGCCGGCGTCATAGGGAATGCCGGCCTCCGCCTCCACCCATTGGTCGATCAGCGTATTGCCCGGCCCGCTATCAAACGCGATGATCTCGCCATCCGCGCCGATATAGGTGAGGTTGGAAATCCCGCCGATATTGACGAAAACGACCGGAAACTGATCCCAGTAAAGCCCGCGCGCCAGCGCCGCATGATAGGCCGGCACCAGCGGCGCGCCCTGCCCGCCATGCACCATGTCGTTGGCTCGCATGTCAAAGACGACCGGAATGCCAGTTTGTTTAGCCAGCAAAAGACCGTCGCCGATCTGCACCGTATAGCCCTGATCCGGCCGGTGGATCACCGTCTGCCCGTGAAAGCCGACGACGCCGACATCGTCCGCCTTGAGCCAATTTGCCGCCAGAAACCGCTTCACCGCATCCGCATGCAGATCGGTGATCTCGCGCTCGATGTCGCAAAGGCTCCCCGGCCTTTCGCGCCGCTCCGTGATCGCCTTGGCATCCTCCAGCGACGCCGCCAGCCGCCGACGGAAATCCGGCGCATAGGGAAACTCCATCGCCGGCCCGCGCTTGACGAAATCCTCGCCGTCCGTCTCGATCAGCGCCACATCGATGCCGTCCATGGATGTTCCGCTCATCAGACCGATCGCGGTCATGGTCTCAAGCATGCATAAACTCCCAGCCCAAAGATCGCATTCGATGCGGAATCGGGTGCAATCGCCTGAAAACAGTGCTAAAGGCCCGCCGGTTACACGTCTACTGGCAAGAGTGCAGAGAGATTACGTCCATGTCCGGTTTCAAGTCCGATTTCCTTCGCACGCTCTCCGAGCGCGGCTTCATTCATCAGGTCTCCGACGAAAGCGGCCTTGATGACCTGCTCTGCAAGGAAACCGTGACGGCCTATATCGGCTACGACCCGACGGCGCCTTCGCTGCATGCGGGTTCTCTCATCCAGATCATGATGCTGCACTGGTTCCAGCAGACCGGCCATCGGCCGATCTCGCTGATGGGGGGCGGCACCGGTATGGTCGGCGATCCCTCGTTCAAGGAAGAAGCCCGCCAGCTGATGACGGTCGACACGATCGAGAGCAACATCGCCTCGATCAAGCAGGTCTTCTCCAACTACCTGACCTATGGCGATGGGCCCAAGGACGCGTTGATGATCAACAACGCCGAATGGCTGCGTTCGCTGAACTATCTCGAATTCCTGCGCGACGTCGGCAAGCATTTCTCGGTCAACCGGATGCTTTCCTTCGACAGCGTCAAGACGCGTCTCGATCGCGAGCAGTCGCTGTCCTTCCTCGAATTCAACTACATGATCCTGCAGGCCTATGACTTCGTGGAACTGTCGCAGCGCTACGGCTGCCGCCTGCAGATGGGTGGCTCGGACCAGTGGGGCAATATCGTCAACGGCATCGACCTCGGTCACCGCATGGGAACGCCGCAGCTTTATGCGCTGACCTCGCCGCTGCTGACGACCGCTTCCGGAGCCAAGATGGGCAAGTCGGCCACGGGTGCTGTCTGGCTGAACCCGGCGATGCTGTCGGCCTATGACTTCTGGCAGTACTGGCGCAACACCGAAGACGCCGACGTGCCGCGCTTCCTCAAGCTCTACACGACGCTGCCGATGGATGAGATCGCCCGCCTGTCGGCGCTCAGCGGCTCGGAGATCAACGAGGTCAAGAAGATCCTCGCGACCGAAGTCACCGCCATGCTGCACGGCCGCGCGGCGGCGGAAGAGGCCGCCGAGACCGCCCGCAAGACCTTCGAGGAAGGCGCGCTTGCCGAAAACCTTCCATCTGTCGAGATTGCAAAGGCTGAACTCAAGGCCGGCATCGGCCTGCTCGCGCTCTTGGTCAAGGCCGGCTTTGCCGCTTCCAACGGCGAAGCCCGCCGTCATGTCCAAGGCGGCGCGATCCGGATCAACGACAAGGGCGTCTCGGACGAACGCAAGCTGATCGGCTCCGGCGAAGTCACCGCCGATGGCGTCATCAAGGTCTCGATGGGCAAAAAGAAGCACGTCCTCGTGCGCCCGGTCTGACAGTGGTCCGATTTTGAGAAGACGGGCGGGTCGGCAGCGGCCCGCCTTTTTTTTCATTGAAACTGGAAGATGCTGCGGAAAACGCCGGGTGCGATGATCGACAGCGGGTTGATCTGCAGGCCCGGCTGCTCGGTGGGTCCGGACAGCCGGAACGTGATCCCGATCAGGCCGCGGTCTCGGCCATTCCCGAGGAAGAGACCCACGATCGGCAGTTCGGCAAACAGGCGATTGAGGCCATAGGCGGGCATGAACGTGCCCGTCATGTTCATCTGACCGGTTCCGTCGCGCAATATGCCCTGGAAGGTCGCACCCACCTGTTCGCCGCGGACGACCCCGTTCTCGATGCGCACGGTCTCGCCGTCGATCAGGACGCGGCCATAGCCGCGCGTAAACTTCTGGCTGCTGACATCGATGTTTTTCTTCACAGCGTCATTCAGGCTCTTGCCATCCTTGCCGGATCGGGTCGAGACGATTTCCTGCAGGCGCTGTTCGTTGACGAGCTGGAAATCGCGAACGTCCACGACGCCGCGCCACACGCCATCGGCAAGATAGCGCATGCCCACATTCAGGAGCCCGCCGCGCATATTGCTATAGAGCCCGGTAAATCGCGCCAACGCACCGGCATCCGTGGCCGTCAGGTCGATCGACCGCGCAATCCCCGTATCCTGGGAGAGCTTGGCGACGACGGCCTGATCATTGCCCGTCACGGCTGTCAGCTTCACGGCCGTCGGCTTGCCGTTCTTGACCGAATAGGCCGCATCCACGTTCTTCAGCGTTTCATTATTGAAGCCGAGTATCGAGGAGATCTTCGCATTCACCGAAAAATCGATATTGGCTCCGTCAGACTGGCCGGGTGATTTCAACCGCGCCAGAATGCCCCGCGCGTCGGCGGACTTGCCGGAGGCGGTAATGATGTAGCGCGCTCCGCTGCGGGCAATCTTGACCGCAATGTCATCGGTCGGCGCGAGCTTGACCTTGGAGAACTCCGCAACGGCCAGTCCCTCATTGTCCGTCTGCAGGCTGCCCCTGGCGCCAAAGCCGTCGCCTGAAAAGTTGAAATCCGATATCTGGAAGTGATCGCCGTCCTTGCGGGTGACGAATTCGACATTGGCGGGAACGCCCGCGCCCTTTTCCCAGCCGGCCCAGGGAATCAGCACCTTGGCCTTTGTCAGCTCGACCGACACGGACTGCGAGGCATCGTCCCGAAGTTCCGTGCGCAGGCTGAGCGGCCCGCTGACGACATCGGCGACGCCGGGCACGAACTTCTCAAGCTGCTTGGCCTCGAGATTCGCGGTCACGATCCGCTGCCGTTTCTGGCGGCTCGCCTTGCTCAGCGGCTCCACGAGGCTGAAATGAAGCGGAATGCCCTCCACCTTCGCATCCGCCTCCATGTTGGCGGACAGTGGGTTGATCCTCATTTCACCGTTGATATTGCTGAATTTGTGCCCGCCCAGCGGCTGCTTGACGGCCACGTCCGAAAGCTTCAGCAATGCCGTCCACTCGGGCGGACGCACACCCGGACCGTTCTTCAGCGCAAAACGCGCCTTCAGAGCAACGGTGGCCCGCCCGGCGAAATCGTCCGGTTTGAAGCCCGTGTCCTGCAGCGAGGAGATCGGTCGATAGGTGGTCAGCTCCAGAAGTGCCGAAGCATCGGCGGAAAGCTTGAACTCGGTGCGGGCAATGGCAGGGTTCTGGCTCACGTTGTCGACAATGAAGCTGCCGTCCCCCACCTCGATCGTCCGCCCGGACGGGAAGTAGGCTGTGGCCTTCTTGATGGCCGTATCAATGCGGTCGCCCATCATCTCGAAATGCGCCACCGTGTCACGTATCGGCGGAATGTCACCGGCGATGCTGACGCGGGCATTGTCGATATCGAAACGGATCTTCAACTCGCTCTCGTTGAGCGTAACGTGATCTTCCGGATAGAATGGAAGCCGACCCGCAGGCAGGAAGACGGCCAGCGATCCATTGCTGATCGTGCCGCCAAAGAGATTGTTGTAGACCCAGTTGCGCCCATCCGGCGCCATCCAGAACGGCCAGAGCGCGCGGATCGTGTTGGCAGCGACATTCTGCGTGAAGAGGCCAAGGCTGACTTCGGGCGAATCGCTTACCATCTCGGGCGTCTGCGGCGTTCGGAACTTGACCGTCAACGAACCACCGATAAAACCGGTCTGCGACGAGATGACCATGTCGGGAGCCACCAGTTCCAGCGTGTCGGGATGAAAGATGCCAAACGCCTTGCCGACGAAATCCACCGGCTGATCACCCAGATTGGCGGGCGCCGCATGGCCGCGATCGATCATGAGATCGATGCCGATCCCGGTTTTCTCCGGTCGGTCCAGACGATCCATGTCGATGAACCCGCCCGTGAAGGGAAGTCGGGTTTCGCCAAACTCGAAGATGGAAGGCTCCACCTCGATCTTCTGTGCGGCGAAATCGTAATGCGCCAGCATTTCGCCCTTGGTAATGGGCGACGCCTGTCCCTCTCCATAGAAGGCACCGTTCGAAATCCGGGCCGCCATTTTCAGAGCGGCAGGCTTGTCGGCGGCCTTGCGGGTGGCGTCCGCACGCAGGGTCAGATCCCCCTCCAGACCGATGACGGGTTCGCCCGTTCGACTGCGCTCCATCATGAACGGTCGAAGGTTGAACCGGCCGAGCTCGAATGTCAGCCCCCGGATGCCGTTCTCGTCGCGTTGCGTGACCGCTTGTATGCTGCCCGTTTCCCCATCGACCATATAGTCGCCGGAAATCGCGATATTGCCGTCCCTGCGTCGCTCGAGCAGGATCTGATGGACCGCGACCTTGGCCTCACGCTTCTGCTTGGCGGGCAGTTCGAAATTAATGCCAGTCAGCTTCAGCCTGCGGATGTCGGTCTTGCCGCTTGCGCTGTCGAACGAGTCCAGCGCCGAGAACACCCTGTCCAGCGTCGCCGGAATGCTGTCGATGCGGAACGTCTCACCCATTGGCTGAGACTGCAGGGCGTTGAAGTTGATACCCGTTCCATCCACGGAGACGGAGGCGACGGTCAAACGACCGGACAAAAGGGAGAGCGTCTCCAGCGCGATCTTGACATGTCCGGTGCGGAAAACGGCGCCTTGCGTCTCCGCGGGAAGAATGGAAACATCCTTCGCATCAATGACGAGTTCGCCATGCGCGTTAAACCGAAGGGTCGCCGAACCGACGTCGGCCGTATAATTTTCCGACCCCGCAGCGCGCGCCAGGATGGCCACGGCCTCGCGCTTCAGCATGTCGTCGAAAACGCCGCGCTCAATCGCGAAATAAAGGCCGCCCGCGAGAAAAGCGACAAGAAGGACGAGCTCCATGACGGCGACGAAGACACGGCGCGCCGCCCCCTTGCGCCGCCGCACGGGCTTCGCGACCGGTTCGACCTGCGCCGGAACCGGTTCAAGCGGCGCAGCATCGCCCTGATCTCCGGCGTTTCCGCCGTTGACGTCAGTCATCCGATCAGGGTCTCCTCCCGTATGAATTGCTGGGCGATTCAGTCAAACCTATATAGCCCGAACCGTTAAAACTGTCTCCCGAAGGGAAAGGAAATCCAATGTCCGAACTTCAGCCTGGCGATCTGGCACCCGACTTTGCAATACCGGCGGACGGTGGAACGAAACTGTCGTTAAAGGACTATTCTGGCAAGAAAGTGGTGCTGTATTTCTATCCCAAGGCTGATACACCCGCATGCACCACGGAAGCGATCGATTTCAGCGCTTTGAAGTCCGATTTCGAGAAGGCTGGCGCCGTCGTCATTGGCGTTTCGCCAGATCCGGTCAAGAAGCACGAGAAGTTCGCCGCCAAGCATAATCTGACGGTGGCTCTCGGCTCCGACGAATCGACGGACATGGCGCAAAGCTATGGCGTCTGGCAGGAAAAGAGCATGTACGGAAAGAAATACATGGGCATTGCCCGCACCACTTTTCTCATCGGTGCTGACGGCAGAATCCTGAAGACCTGGGCTGGCGTGAAGGTCAAGGGCCATGCGCAAGAGGTGCTCGAAGCCGTGAAGGCAGCATCCTGACGTGACGCAGGCAACGGCCATTCCTCCTTTCAGGTCGCTGCGTGACGGGGCCGTTCAGGCGATCCGCGCGCCAGACCTTGACCTGAAGACGGCGCTCGCCTCCCGGGTCGCCGAAGCGTGGTATGGCCGCACCCTCTCCCTGCGTCATCCCGCCGATGCGGTCGTGCCGGATCGTCCCGGTCGGCCCGACCGCCCGCTTCTCGTGCCGCCCACCCAGGTCAAGCGGCGCAGCCTTGGATCGGTCAAAGGACGGATCGCGATGCTGCACGCGCTCGCCCATATCGAACTCAACGCCGTCGATCTCGCGCTCGACATCGTCGCCCGATTCGCGTCCGAACCCGTCCCGCGCTCTTTCTTTGACGGCTGGATGCAGGTCGCTTTCGAAGAGGCCAAGCATTTCAATCTGGTGCGCGGGCGGCTGAAAGCTCTGGGCGCGGATTACGGAGACCTGCCTGCCCATGACGGGCTCTGGCAGGCGGCCCATGATACCCGCAACGACCTGACGGCACGACTCGCCGTCGTGCCTCTGATCCTCGAGGCGCGCGGGCTCGACGTGACACCCTCTCTGCAGGAAAAGATGCGCGAAACGGGCGACACGGAAAGCGCCGAAGTCCTTGATATTATTTACAATGATGAAAAAGGCCATGTGGCGATCGGGGCCAAGTGGTTCCGTTTTCTCTGCGCCCGCGAGAAAAAGGATCCGGCTGCGACCTTTCAGTCGCTGGTCCGGTTGAACTTCCGTGGTCCTCTCAAGGCGCCCTTCAACGATGTCGCGCGCGCCGAGGCAGGCCTGACGCCCTCGTTTTACCGCGCACTGACCTCCACAAGCTTCGCCTGACAAGCCTTCACGACGGGCCAGCAAGGCAGCCGTTAACGGACCGGAACGATTTGTTAACCTTAACAGTGTGTAATTCCCCCATGAAAACGTGTGGTTTTTTGGTTTGGGGGTAGCCTCGTGGGCAGTGAAGCAGGAAAAAGCGTCTTTGCCAAACGTCGCAAAGCGCCTGTGCTGATCCTGGCATCGGGCGACAAGGTTCGGCACCTGACGGTGAAGCCGTGGATGACAGCGCTCGGCGTCGCGGTGGTCGCGACCTTGACGATGGGATATTTCGGCGCAACGACCTATCTGGTCCTGCGCGACGACCTGCTGGGCGCGTCCATTGCCCGCCAGGCCCGCATCCAGCATGAATATGAGGACCGCATCTCGGCTTTGCGCGCCCAGGTCGATCGGGTCACCTCGCGCCAGCTTCTCGACCAGCAGGTGGTGGAGAAGAAGGTCGAGAAGCTGATGGAGCGCCAGTCGGCCCTCACCGATCGCCATGGCAAGATCAACGAACTGATAGAGCGCGCCGAAAGTGCCGGCGCCGTGCAGCCTGAAATCCCGGTTCCGGCCTCCAGGCCCGCAGCCGACGACAGGCGCGCCAGCGCCGAATCGCCATTTGACGCGATCCTCGGCACCGATACAAAGACGGCCGCGATTGACCCGATCACCACCCGCGCCCTCGGCTTTGCACCGACGTCAGCCGAATCGCCGGCCAATCGCGCCGACCGCATTTTCAGCAACGTTTCGCTGTCCCTGAAATCGATCGAGCAGCAGCAGATCGCCAAGATCGAGAACCTTCGCCTCGGCGCATCCGAAAAGGCGGACGCGATTGCGACGATTCTCCGCCGAACCGGCATTCAGCCGAAAGAGACCGACAGCACGGCAGATACCGGCGGCCCCTACATCCCGGTCAACAATCCGACCGGCGACAAGTTCGATCTCAAGCTGACGCAGCTCGATCTCGCGCTGCAGCGCCTTGAGGACATCCGCAGCCAGGCCATGCGCTATCCGTTCGGCAATCCGATCCCCGGCGCGATGGAAACGAGCGGCTTCGGCTACCGCAAGGACCCCTTCCTCGGTACGCTCGCGCTGCATCCCGGCATCGACTTTCGCGGCAATATCGGCGACCCCGCCCGCGCCACCGGTGCCGGCACTGTCATCACCGCCGGCCCGGCCTCCGGCTACGGCAACCTGGTCGAAATCGATCACGGCAACGGCGTAACCACCCGCTACGGACATCTCTCCGAAATCCTGGTTCACGTCGGCCAGCATGTCGATACGGGCGAAACGATCGGCCGCGTCGGCAATACCGGCCGCTCCACCGGTCCGCACCTGCATTACGAAGTCCGCCGCAACGGCGTCGCCATCGACCCCTCGGGCTTCCTCAATGCCGGCCTGAAAATCACCTCCCTGCTTTGAAACGTGATCTGCGCCGCCTTTGACAGGCGGCATTTTTGCGCGCAGTCTGCACATCCGGTCGCAACCGGAGTTTTCTGACATGGCGCTTTCCACGCTCTTTGCCTTCGCGCTCGCGTTTTTTGTCTTCGCAGCAAGCCCCGGCCCCGACAATTTCACCATCTTCACCCGCACCCTCTCTGGCGGCCTCAGGGCCGGCGTCGTCTATGGGCTGGGCACGGTCACGGGGATTCTCGCCTTCCTGACGCTCGGCCTTGCCGGCCTGAGCCACGCGGCGGAGGCGCTGGCGCCCTATATGGTGTATCTCCGCATGGCAGGCGCGACTTATCTGATATGGATGGGCATCTCGCTCTGGCTCACAGCACCCTCAACGCCCCCTGGCACGCCCGCAGTGGAACCAGCCCAGATCTCGCGCGGCTCGCTTCTGAAGACCTATGCTACCGGCGTCGCCCTGAATATCGGCAACCCCAAAATGCCGCTTTTCTATCTCGCCATCCTGCCGAACGTCGCAGCCACTGGAATCACCTTCAGAGGCTATACCGAACTGGTCGCGGTCATTCTCATCGTCGAGGTTCTGGTCATCGGCTTCTATGCAGGACTGGCGCTGAAAGCACGGGCGGTGGCCTCCAGCACCGCCATCATGCGCCGCATGAACCGGGCTGCCGGCACCATCATGGCCGCAACGGGTGTGGCAATCTTGTCAAACAGATGAAATTTCATCGAGATCGACCTCAAAAGTCCCGGAAAACTTGACTTTGCGGGGCAAGAGGACTAATCCGCTGACGCAACATCGCATGCACACGCTGCCGATTAACCGGTCGTTCCTTTGAACGCGAATGGATTATACTCCTCATTGACCACCTTTTCTGATCTCGGCCTGAGCCCTAAAGTCATTTCTGCAGTTACCGACGCCGGTTACACGATTCCGACGCCGATCCAGGCGGGGGCGATCCCCAAGGCCTTGGAACGACGCGATATTCTCGGAATTGCGCAGACAGGCACCGGCAAGACCGCAAGCTTCGTGCTGCCAATGCTGACGCTGCTTGAAAAGGGCCGCGCACGAGCGCGTATGCCGCGCACGCTGATCCTCGAGCCGACGCGCGAACTCGCAGCGCAGGTCGCCGAGAACTTCGAGAAATACGGCAAGAATCACAAGCTGAACGTCGCGCTGCTCATCGGTGGCGTCTCCTTCGACGATCAGGAAAAGAAGCTGGAACGCGGCGCCGACGTGCTGATCGCCACGCCCGGCCGCCTGCTCGACCATTTCGAGCGCGGCAAACTGCTGATGAGCGCTGTTGAAATCCTCGTCATCGACGAGGCAGACCGCATGCTCGACATGGGCTTCATTCCTGATATCGAGCGCATCGCCAAGCTCATCCCCTTCACGCGCCAGACGCTGTTCTTCTCGGCCACCATGCCGAAGGAAATCCAGGTTCTCGCCGACCAGTTCCTGCAGAACCCGGAGCGCATCGAAGTTTCGACCCGCTCCTCCACCGCACTGACTGTGACGCAGCGTCTCGTTGCCGTACAGTCAAAGGATTACGAGAAGCGCGCAGCGCTTCGCGATCTCATCAAAGCCCAGGAAGAACTGAAGAACGCCATCATCTTCTGCAATCGCAAGAAGGATGTTGCCGACCTCTTCCGTTCGCTCGAACGCCACGGCTTCTCCGTCGGCGCACTGCATGGCGACATGGACCAGCGCTCGCGCATGGCCATGTTGCAAGGTTTCAAGGACAACCAGATCACGCTTCTGGTTGCTTCCGACGTCGCGGCCCGTGGCCTCGACATTCCTGACGTGAGCCACGTCTTCAACTTCGACGTCCCGATCCATGCGGAAGACTATGTCCACCGCATCGGCCGCACTGGTCGTGCCGGCCGTTCGGGCGCCGCCTTCACCCTCGTTGCCAACCGCGACCGCAAGGCGCTCGATGCGATCGAAAAGCTGATCGACAAGAAGATCGAGTGGCTGAACGGCGATCTCTCGGCGCTGCCGCCGAGCGTGGCCGGCGAAGAGGATGAACGTCGCGGCGGTCGCGATCGCAACGATCGCAGCCGTGGCGGCAAGGGCCGCAGGGACCGTTCCGAGAACCGGAACGAAAGCCGCGCGGAGACAAGGAAGCCGGAACGCGACATGGAAGTCGTGGCCGAGAAGCGCCAGGAAACAATCGAGGAAGCACCTGTGGCAAGACCCGCACGCAATGAAGCCGAAAAGAGCCATCGTCAGCCGCGCGACTATCGCGTCAACCCGGCCAACGACGATCATCGCGAACGGCGTCAGCGCAACCACCGCCGCAACGACGATGACGGCCCGACGCCGGTCGGCTTCGGCGACGACATCCCGGCTTTCATGCTGATTGTCGCTAACAGCAAGTAATTCCGTGGGTCTTCCGGGAACGGACTTTCCGGGACTGGGTGTCGGCCTCGTCATCAGACGGGGCCGTTCGATTCTGCTGTACCGCCGCACCCGTTTTCCCGAGGCCGGCCACTGGAACATCGTCGGTGGCAAGGTCGACCATATGGAAGCCTGCATTGACGCCGTCCGCCGCGAGGCCGAGGAGGAATCGGGCCTGACGATCGGCGATATCCGCTTCCTCTGCATTTCCGAAAACCGCTTTCCCGACGACGGTCACCACTGGGTGTCGTTGATCTACGTGACGGACGACTTCACCGGCGAACCGCGCGTCATGGAGCCCGAAAAGCTCCCCGAATTCGGCTGGTTCGACATCGACGCTTTGCCGGAGAAGGTCTCGAAGTTCACGCTGCATGCAATCAGGCATCTCTGATGCAAGCGGCTTTTCGGGTTCCATCAAGCCTCGGAGATTTCAAATCCTGATCTTGTGAAGTCCGTCCGTTTCAATCCTGCTGCGGCCATCGCGAAAATGTGATCGAGCGGCCCAGGTGCCGCCACAAACGGACACGCGCCAATGGCTATGGTGCAACTGCTTCGTTTTCGTCTCTCGAGGATCATCCACTATGCGCCTTCGCCTGTCCGCCTTTCTCGGCCTTGCCCTTCTCGCCTCCGCGCCCATTGCCCACGCAGACCCCAATGCCCTTTGGAACATCGTCCACGGCAAATGCGTGGTGAACACGGCCCCTTGCGTCAGCGTCAACAAGGCAGAGCATTACGCAATCCTGAAGGATCAGCGCGGCGTGGCGCAGCATCTGCTGATTCCCACGCAGAGGATCACCGGCATAGAGGACGGGAGGCTGCTCGATCCGGCGACACCGAATTTCTTCGCCGGCGCCTGGAAAGAAAAGCAGGCCGTCGACAGCAGGTTGCCGCGCCGAATGACCCGCGATGAACTGAGCCTTGCAGTCAATGCCAAAAGCGCGCGCACCCAGAACCAGCTGCATATTCATATCGACTGCCTGAGCATCGAAGCCCACAACGCGCTGGCGAAGGTGGTCGACCAGGTCAAGCCGCAATGGGCACCGCTTCCGGTCGAGATCGCGGGTCATCATTTCATGGCGAAGCGGGTGATGGGAAGAAAGCTTCGGAGCTACAATCCCTTCATCGACCTGGCAAAGACGCTGAAAGATCCGGCAATGGAAATGGCTCAGCACAACCTCGATGTCGTGGGCGTGTATTTCAAGGAAGGGCCGGGCTTTGTGGTGCTGACGGATGTCGCCTTCCCGACCATCAAGGGCATGGCCGGTGGCGAAGATATCCAGGACCATGATTGCACCATCAACAAGCGGTCCTAGTCAAAATCAACGTCGCTCATGGACCAAGCAGGAAGTTGAATTGGACGGCAAAAGGCGGCAGCAATAACCTTCCTCGTCAATCATGGGAGAACGCGCCTTGTCGACCGAAGTTATCATCCGGCCCGTTACACGGGATGACCATGACATCTGGATGCCGCTCTGGAGAGGCTATCAGCGCTTCTACAAGACGGACATTCCCGAAGAAACCAGCGCCGTCACCTGGCGTCGCTTCCTCGATCCCGACGAGCCCATGTTTGCCGCCCTCGCCTTTCAGGGCGACCGCTGCGTCGGCATGGTGCATTATATCTTCCACCGCTCCTGCTGGACGGTGGGCGATTATGTCTATCTGCAGGACCTCTATGTCGAGGAAGGCCTTCGCGGCGGCGGCATTGGCCGCAAGCTGATCGAGTTCGTCTACGAGGATGCCAAGGCCAAGGGTGCGTCCCGGGTGCACTGGCTGACACATGAGACGAATACGGATGCCATGAAGCTCTATGACCGCATCGCCTCGAAGTCCGGCTTCATCCAGTACCGGCAGATGTTCGCCTGATCCGAACCCTTCAGGCGGCCTCGGCGGCCCGCTCCTTTTCGCCGCGCGCGGCAAGCTGCAGGATCTTCGGCTTCGGGACGATCTGCGATGCAGGGGTCCAGTGGATCAGCTCCATGCGGCCATCGAAATGCTCGACGACGGCCGTGCAGCTTTCAACCCAGTCACCCGTGTTGATGTACTGGATACCCTCGATATCCTCCATCACCGCATGGTGAATATGGCCGCACACCACGCCGTCGACCTTGTGGCGGCGGGCTTCTTCTGCCACGAAATGCTGGAATTCGCCGATGAAATTGACGGCGTGCTTGACCTGCAGCTTCGCCCAGGCAGAGAACGACCAGTAAGGCAGGCCGAGGCGACGGCGCACCGCAGCAAGCCCGCGATTGACCAGAATCGCCGCATCATAGGCCCAGTCGCCGAGATAGGCGAGCAGGCGGTAATTGCGCACGACGATGTCGAACTCGTCGCCATGGATGACGAGATACTTCTTGCCGTCAGCCGCTTCGTGAATCCAGTTCAGCGCCACCTCGATGCCGCCGAAATGCATGCCGGGGAAGTCGCGCAGGAATTCGTCGTGATTGCCCGGCACATAGATGATGCGCGCGCCCTTGCGGGCCCTGCGCAAGAGCTTCTGGACAACGTCGTTGCAGCTCTGCGGCCAGTGCCAGCTACGCTTCAGCCGCCAGCCGTCGATGATGTCACCGACCAGAATATAGGTCTCGGCCTCGTGATAGCGCATGAAATCGATCAGAAAGTCGGCCTTGGCCGCCTTCGAGCCCAGATGGACGTCTGAAATGAAGATGGTGCGGAATGTCCTTGCCTCGGGTTCGGCGCTCATCGTCCCAGCCTTTCATCGCTGCGCTTCGTCATTGCGATTGTCACAATCCTGAAAACCAGACTCGTGTTTCAGGATGATGACAGAAAGGCTTCCGCAAGCCCTGCAGCAGGACCGCGTATTGCGATTTAGTTAACGCCAGAGCGGTAGACAGCATTTTTCGACATGCACCGGATGCATGCCAGAAAATCACGGTCGGGGGCACACAGATACTCCCGCCGGCCGACAATTGGTGTATGGAAGATTCTGAAACCAAGAAGACCACCGGAGATGGCAAGCATGGATTCGCTTGATGACAACAAGGCGCAGGGCGCGCCGCAATCGGCAGACCTCGACGCACAGGCACTGTTTTATCATCGCTATCCCCGCCCCGGTAAGATGGAAATCACCGCCACCAAGCCGCTCGGCAACCAGCGCGACCTGGCGCTCGCCTATTCGCCGGGTGTCGCTGCCCCCTGCCTCGCCATCAAGGACGATCCGGCCACGGCAGCCTTCTACACAGCCCGTTCGAACCTTGTGGCCGTCGTCTCGAACGGCACCGCCGTTCTCGGTCTCGGCAATATCGGCGCGCTGGCCTCCAAGCCGGTGATGGAAGGCAAGGCCGTCCTCTTCAAGAAATTCGCCGGCATCGACGTCTTCGACATCGAGATCAACGCGCCTGCCGTGGAAGACATGGTCAAGGTCGTCTCGGCGCTCGAACCCACCTTCGGCGGCATCAATCTCGAGGATATCAAGGCGCCCGAATGTTTCGAGGTCGAGCGTCAGCTGCGCGAGATCATGGACATCCCGGTCTTCCATGACGACCAGCACGGCACCGCCATCATCGTCGCCGCCGCCGTCCTGAACGGCCTGGAACTGGCCGGCAAGGACATTTCGACCGTCAAGATCGTCGCCTCCGGCGCAGGCGCGGCAGCGCTTGCCTGCCTCAACCTGCTCGTCGCGCTCGGCGCACGGCGCGAGAACATCTGGGTGCACGACATCGAAGGTCTCGTCTACAAGGGCCGTGAGGCGCTGATGGACGAATGGAAGTCGGTCTACGCACAGGAGAGCGACAAGCGGACACTGGCCGAATCCATCGGCGGCGCCGATATCTTCCTTGGCCTTTCTGCCGCCGGAGTCCTGAAGCCGGAACTGCTGGCGCAGATGGCCGAAAAGCCGCTGATCATGGCTCTGGCCAATCCGAACCCGGAAATCATGCCAAATCTGGCCCGCGAGGCGCGGCCTGACGCGATGATTTGCACCGGCCGGTCGGACTTCCCGAACCAGGTCAACAACGTTCTCTGTTTCCCCTATATCTTCCGCGGCGCGCTCGATTGCGGCGCCCGCACGATCAACGAGGAAATGAAGCTCGCCGCCGTGCGCGCCATCGCGGCCCTTGCCCGCGAGGAGCCCTCGGATGTGGCCGCCCGCGCCTATTCGGGCGAGACGCCCGTCTTCGGGCCAGAATATCTCATCCCTTCGCCTTTCGACCAGCGCCTGATCCTGCGCATCGCCCCTTGCGTTGCCAAGGCTGCCGCCGAAACCGGCGTCGCCACGCGTCCGATCCAGGACTTCGACGCCTATATGGACGAGCTGAACCGCTTCGTCTTCCGCTCGGGCTTCATCATGAAGCCGCTCTTCACCGCCGCCAAGACCGCTGCCAAGAAGCGCGTCATCTTCGCCGAGGGTGAAGACGAACGCGTGCTGCGCGCCGCCCAGGTGCTGCTCGAAGAAGGCATCGCAAAGCCGATCCTCATCGGCCGCCCGTCGATCCTGCAGACGCGCCTGGAGCGTTTCGGCCTGAAGATCCGCCCCGATGTCGACTTCGAAGTCGTGAACCCGGAATCAGACCGTCGCTATCGCGACTACGTGGACGAATATTTCGCCCATGTCGGCCGCAAGGGTGTCACGCCGGAAGCCGCCCGCACCATCGTACGCACCAACTCGACCGTGATCGGTGCACTCGCCGTCAAGCGCGGCGATGCGGATGCGCTGATCTGCGGCCTCGAAGGCCGCTATGACCGCCACCTGCGCGACGTCAAGCAGATCATCGGCAAGAAGCCCGGCGTCATCGACTTCTCGGGCTTGAGCCTGCTCATCTCGCAACGCGGCGCAACCTTCTTCACCGACACCTATGTGACCTACAATCCGAGCGCCGAGGAGATCGCCGAAATGACGATCATGGCCGCACGCGAAATCCGCCGTTTCGGCATCAAGCCGCGCGCCGCCCTCGTCTCGCATTCCAACTTCGGCTCGCGCGATTCCGAGTCCGCCGCCAAGATGCGACTGGCGACCCAACTCGTGCGCGAACAGGCGCCCGATCTCGAGGCCGACGGTGAAATGCATGGCGATTCCGCGATCTCGGAAATCCTGCGCAAGCGCGTCATGCCCGATACGACGCTTTCCGGCGAAGCCAACCTCATCGTCTTCCCGAACCTCGACTCCGCCAACATCACACTCGGCATCGTCAAGACGATGACGGACAGCCTGCATGTCGGGCCGATCCTCCTGGGTGCCGCCATGCCGGCCCACATCCTGACGCCCTCGGTAACGTCGCGCGGCGTCGTCAACATGGCGACGCTCGCCGTCGTTGAAGCGTCTCATCCCGAAGGCGGGCACTAACGCCCGCTGCATCGCATGGTTGCCAAGCCCCCGGCCATTGTTTATCCCGTAGATTTTTAGGGATAAGCAATGCCGGGCCAGACTGGCTATAGCGCGCTCGTCGACACGCTCTCAAAAGCGACCGCCGCGGATTCACGAGCCTTTCTGATGGCGCTCAGGACCCGCTACCAACTCGGGCACATCCTCTATGCCGACGCGGAGTGGCAGGGCGACGCGTTTCGCGCCGTCACCTTGCTTCACGACGCAAACCCGCCGCTCGCTCGCCTCATCCGCCAACAGGGCGTGGCGCCCCTTGCTCCGCTTTTCAGCGCCACGAAGAGCCTTTTCGGCCCTGGCGAGATCGATCCGGCCGCCATCAAGACAACCGATCGCCGATATGCGCAAACGCTGGCGACCTGCGGACTCGACCGCCCCATGCTGGTCTTCCCGCTCCTCCCCTCGCGGCCGGGCGTCGCGTTTTTCGCCTGCACTTCCATAAGGTTGGACGATTGGCCGATGCCGGTGGAGATCCTGTTCCGGGACATCGCAGCCCTTGCGGGGCTTTTTCACGCCAAGCGGCTTTCATCCGAATCCGGCACTTGGTCGGCCCGGAGAGGCCCGCACCTGACCCCACGCGAAGCCGAGATCCTGCAATGGGTCGCGAAGGGAAAGACCTATTGGGAGATCGCGCAGATCCTCGGCATTTCGATACGCACGGTCCGCCATTTCATGGCCAATTGCCGCGAAAAACTGCACGCCGTGTCGAACAAGCAGGCCGTTGCCAAGGCCGTCGCCAACCGCATGATCGACATTCCGGAAGCTACCTTCTCCCCGCGAAACGACAGATAATCGCCTGCTCCTACAACCAAATATAATATATTTAAAGTTGTCTATACAGACAATACGCAAGTCATGATTTTAATGGTGGAAATCTCCGGTCAATGACCATTTGGAGAACCGCCTTGATCGAGATCTTTTCAGGCCTTGAGCGCCATTTCAGACCCCAGGCGCTCGCGCCCATGTTCCGGTTGCGCAAGCGTGTCTTTCATGACCTGCTCGGGTGGGACGTGAGGGTACGCGACGATATCGAGATCGACCACTATGACGACATCAACCCCATTTATGTCCTGTCCTACACGCCCGGCACGCGCCATCTGCGCGGTGCCCTCCGGCTCCTGCCGACGCTGGGCCCCAACATGCTCGACGATACATTCCCGTCGCTGCTCGGCAGCAGTCCGGCCATCCGCCGTCCCGACATCTGGGAATCGAGCCGTTTCTGCATCGACCCCGAGATCTCGCAGGACCGCGCCTCCAACCAGGTAACGGTCGCGGCAGCCGAGCTCATGTGCGCTGTCGGCGAACTCGGGCTCGCCTCTGGCATCAGCGGCATCGTCACCGTCACGGACGTCTTCCTGGAGCGCATGTTCCGGCGCATGGGTTGCCCGGGTAACCGCATTGGCGAACCCCGGAAAATTGGCAGCGTCCATGCCGTGGCCGTCGGCTGGGATGTGAACGACAAGCTGCTGTCGGACATGAAAGCCATTGCCGGAATTAGCGGTCCGCTGCTCGCAACCCCGCCGGACATGCGCATTGCCGTCGCGGCCTGAAACAAAATCCGGTTCCTGTCGTTGTTAAGCAAAGAAGCACGTCGCGATTGCGACCAACGCCCGATTGGCCCACAATGGGGTCACTCTACCCCTTTTGCTTGACCGACAGGAGCCGCCAACCTTGGTTTGGTCCATTAGACTTAGTCCGAGACTGCAAGCAGGCGCATTAACCCTGATGGCGGGCCTTTGCCTGGCCGGAAATGCTGGGGCGACCTCTATTTGCGGCAGCATCCGCATGGAGCTGAATTCGGACACCGAGACAATCGGCAACACGCGCGAGACGCGCGTTTACCAGCAGGCCATTTCTCATCAGCAGCGTGAAATCGACAAGGTCAAGCGCGACTTGCGACGCTTCGGATGCACATCCGGAAGCTTTCTGGTTTTCGGTGGCCAGAATGCCGAAACCTGCGACATGCTGAGCGGAACGCTGGATCGCATGTATGACAATCTCGCGGAATTGCAAAACCATGACATTCCGCTCGTCACCCGTTCTATGAGCCCTGCCCGCCGCGCGAGGCTGCTGGACGCGCTGGAGCGCAATGGCTGCAACGACGTGCCGGACAGCCCACGCGCCGAGCTCCCGCGGCTTGATTCCGAGGAGGCACGCTACGAACTGCCTGAGGACACGGAAGGGCGAATGGATTTGCAGCGGCAGGAGGATCAGCCGCAATCAGAAACGCAGAAATCCGCGATCCGCAATCTGGGCGGCGGCGATCGGGGCGGCAATCTGCAGACGGTCTGCGTTCGCACCTGCGACGGAGGCTTCTTCCCCATTTCCACCAATACAAGCCCTGCCAGCTTCGCGCGTGACGCACAGGTCTGCTCGATGATGTGCCCGGGCGTGGACACAGAACTCTTCTATCACGGTGTCGGAACGCAGGAGATGTCCGAAATGGTTTCCGCCAGCGGCGGCCTGCCCTACAAGGAAGAACCCTATGCCTTCCAGTTCCGCAGTTCGACCCGCAAGCAGAACAAGTCCTGCAGCTGCAACTTTTCGGCCTATTATCGCTCGATGATGAAGCGTGAAGCCGCGAAGGCGAACGGCACGGAGATCGAGCCTCAGGACCAGTCCGCGACGACATCCACCGAGCAGCCCGAACAGCCCTATTCATCGATCCTCAATCTGGATACGAATCCGGCAACGGTAGCGCCACCGGCCTCCTCGCCGGCTCCCAAACCGCCGGCAACGGCCGACAAGGCGCCGCTACCCGGCCCGGCCCTGCCTTACGACCCGTCCAAGACCCATATCCGCAAGGTTGGTCCGCAATTCCTGCCCGGCAGGGACACCGCGATCGACCTCCGCCACCCCCGAGACGCGACGTCAAACTGAGCGGCTCAGGTCGGCGCGCCCTCCTGCCAGGCCTCCTCGAAGACCAGATCCTCCAGCGGCAGGCGCTGCCGCCATCCTTTCAGCGCCAGCTCAGGCTCGGTATAGAGCCGGTCGACATAGCCGACGCACAGCCACGCAATGATCTGAACATGCGAAGGAATGCCCAGAATGGCTTTCACCTCGTCCTCATGGAAAATGCTGACCCAGCCGACGCCGACGCCCTCCGCGCGCGCAGCAAGCCAAAGGTTCTGCACCGCACAGACGGTGGAATAGGCGTCCATCCGCAGATTATGCGTTCGCCCCAGGATCACCTTGCCGCCACGCGTCGGATCACAGGTGACGCAGATGGACAGCGGAGCCTGCGCAATGCCTTCCAGTTTCAGCCGAAGATAGGCGGCTTGCCGCTCATCCTCGAACATCGCAGCCGCTTCCCGGTTGGCACGGGCGAAGGCCTGCGCCACGCTGGCTTTGGTCTCGGGCTTCCTGACAAGAATGAAATTCCACGGCTGCATGAAACCGACGGAGGGGGCGCTATGCGCGGCCTTGAGCAACCGCTGGACCAGGTCGTCAGGCAATGGCGTGGAGAGAAACTGGCCGCGCACATCGCGCCGCGTCTCGATCGCGCGGTACACCGCCGTGCGTTCTTCGGATGAAAAGGCTCCCGCCTCGGCGAGTGCACCGCACTCTGCCATTCGATCAAGCTTCGCCATCGCAAATCCCCGCAACGCGAAACCCGCCCGCCGTCCGCGCGGGCTGAGGCTATCTTGCCAGGCCGGTCTTCTGGCTTGAGGATCATCCGCTTCCGTCGCGTCGCCTTCCCGGATCGCTCCAGTGGCTTCATGCGCGACCAGCGTCCCCTCTCACAGCGTTGGGCACGCACCGGATTTCAACCGGCTTCCCGATTCTCCCGCCTGCGCGGGCACCTGACCAATGTCAGATGGCATAGGCGGGAGGGGAAGGCAAGGACCGATGGGACAGCGTCCCCACAAGCACGACCCTGACGATCCCGTCCGTCATCCTCCCGCTTTCGCCTTCGTCATCCCCGCCCTCGCGGCGGCGATGACGAAGGCAAAGCGGATGCGCCCTCGGGAGGAAACGATACCGCACAGGACTGAAGCGCCCGGCCAGGGCCGATTTCCGCGCATCTCCGGGCGAAAAGAGGTCAAGCCGTCATCAGAACAGATCGAACTTCCGGCATTCGCGTTCCGCCTCGTGTCGGCTGATGCCGATATCGGCGAGCTGATCGTCTGTCAGCTCCGAAAGCGCGAGACGCGAGCGATTGCGGATGAAGGCCCAGCGGAGTGCGGCAAGGACTTTCGCGATGCGGGTGCCGAATGTCACATGCGTGATCCGGGCCCGTTCGAGCGATACACTTTCCATCATTGTCTCCATCGTCTCCATCATTGTCACCCTGATCGCGGACCTTTCTTGCCTTTCACTGAAACTTGACTATGATGCCCTTATCGATTGACTCGAGAATTGCTTCAATACGGATAATTGTCACCATGACAAATTGGCTACCATCGCTGAAGGAAGGCTCCGGTCCACTCTATGTGCGGCTGGCCGATCAGATCGAAGCGGACATCGCATCCGGCATTTTGCCGCCCGGCGCAAAGCTTCCGCCACAGCGCGACCTTGCCTACGACATAAAGGTGACAATCGGGACAATCGGGCGTGCCTACGCGCTGGTGCGTGAACGCGGCCTGGTCTCTGGCGAGGTGGGGCGCGGCACCTATGTCCTGCCGCAGCAGGAGGAGCCCGCCAATGACGGGCGCGACCGCATCGTCAGCGCCTTCTCGGGAACCCGCCTCCCCGTCCCGCCCGCAGGAAAGCTGCGTTTCGATACAACGGCAGCGCCCGATGTGGGACAATCCGGCCCGATCGAGACATTCCTGAGCCGCACGGTCCGCGACTTTCGCGACGAGATTTCGAGCTATACCCGCGTCATCCCCGACCGCTGGAAGGAAGCGGGACGCAAATGGCTGTCCAATGCCAGCTGGCAGCCGTCGCTTGATTGCATTGTCCCTGTCCTGGGCGCTCATGCCGGGATCATGTCGGTCATCCACGCCATCTCGCAGCCGGGCGACTATATCGCCTTCGAGGAACTGACCTATGCGCAGGTATCGCGCGCCGCGGCGATGACCGGCCGACGCATTGTCACCGTGGCGTCCGACCAAGGCGGCATCCTGCCGGACGATCTGGAGCGCGTTTGCGCGCAAAAGCATCCAAAGGCGATCTTCCTGATGCCCTCGGCCCAAAATCCGACGGCGGTGACGCTCTCCGTGGAGCGCCGCAAGGCGATTGCCGAGATCGCGCGCGCGCATAATGTCTGGGTGATCGAGGACAATCTCTATGGCGCGATGACGGAGGATGGACTGCCCTTTCTCGCCGAACTCGCTCCCGACAAGACCTTCCATATCGGCGGGCTTTCGAAATCCGTGGCGGCGGGCGTGCGCGGCGGCTGGGTCGCCTGCCCGCCGCATTTTGCCGCCCGCGTCAATATCACCCACAAGCTGTCGACCGGCGGCATTCCCTTTCTGCTCTTCGAACTTTGCGCCTCTCTGGTGCTGTCTGGAACCGCGACAACGATCCGGCGCCAGGTTCTGTCCGAATGCCGTGCGCGCGAGCAACTGGTCGAGGCGATCTTCGGCGACCTCGACATCAGCCACCAGCGCGGCGCGCCCTTCTTCTGGCTGCGCCTGCCCGAACCGTGGCACGCGGGCACCTACAAGCAGGCGGCCTTCGACCGGGGCATCCTCATCGACGACGAAGACGAGTTCAAGCCGGCCCGCTCCGACAAGGTCCACCATGCCGTTCGCATCAGCTATTCCTCGCCGCAGGATCGGAAAGATGTTGAAAACGGGCTGAAGACGCTGAAAGCGCTCATTGATGCCGGGCAGACCGGCTATGACACGGATGCCTGACAGCGGTTCGCGAGCATGCCTGGAAACAGGCGATCCGGAGCCATGTCGTGCATGGCGAAAATCCTGACACCGAGCGCATCTTGAACGTCACCATCCTGCACAATCCCCGCTGCTCGACCTCGCGTGCCGTGCTGCAGATGATCCGCGACGCGGGTCATGAACCGGCCATCGTCGAATACTTGAAGCATCCGCCGGAGCGCGCGGAACTCGTGCGCATGCTGGTGGCGCTGGAGATGAACCCGCGCCAGCTCATGCGCCGCAAGGAAGCGCTTTACAAGACACTGAACCTTCAGGACCCATCGCTGACGGACAACGATCTGCTCGACGCGATGCTCGAAAACCCGATCCTCATCGAGCGGCCGATCGTCATTTCCGAAAAAGGCATCCGTCTCGGCCGCCCGAAGGAAAAGATCTCGGACATCCTTTAGTCTATAAATACCATTATCGGATATTTAGATAATCAAACTGGACAGGATTTCATTGTCTGTAATGTCCTGATAGCTGAGACCCGCGGCATCAAACGCGGCGGTCAGGCGCCCGAAATTCTCCGGCCTCGCCGTCTCGATCCCGATGAGGATCGAACCGAAATTGCGTGCGGATTTCTTTAGATATTCGAAACGAGCAATGTCGTCTTCCGGTCCGAGAAGGTTGAGGAAGTCCTTCAGTGCGCCTGGTCGTTGCGCCAGCCGCAGAATGAAATACTTCTTCACGCCGGAGTGGCGCATGGCGCGCTCCTTGACATCGGGCAGCCGCTCGAAGTCGAAATTGCCGCCCGACACGATGGCCACGACACGTCTGCCCTTCAACCGCTCCGCCGGCAGTTGCGCCAGGGCTGCGATGGAGAGAGCGCCCGCCGGCTCCAGCACCACGCCCTCAATATTCAGCATCTCGATCATGGAGACGCAGATCGCGTTCTCCGCGATCGTCATCACCTGTCGGGGCGAGAACTTCGAAAGGGCGGCAAAGTTGAGGTCGCCAATCCGCGCGACGGCCGCCCCGTCGACGAAATTGTCGACCCTGGCGAGCGTCACCGGTTCGCCGGCCTCCAGAGCGCGTTTGAGACTAGGCGCGCCCTCCGGTTCGCAAAAGACAAACCCGTTCCTGTCGACGATATTCTCCAGGTATCCGCTCACGCCCGATGACAATCCGCCGCCGCCGACGGGGATGACGACGAGATCCGGCACGCTGCCATCTGGCAGCTGGGCGAGGATTTCTGCTGCAACGGTCGCCTGCCCCTCGATGATATCAGGGTGATCGAAGGGTGGCACCATGATGGCACCCGCCGTGTCCGCGTGGTCGCGGGCCGCTTGATAGCACTGGTCGAAAAAATCCCCGAAGAGCTTGATCTCGATGAAGCCGGCACCGAACATGCGCGTCTTCTCGATCTTCTGCTGCGGCGTCGTCACCGGCATGAAGACGGTACCATGGACGCCGAAATGGCGGCAGACATAGGCGAAGCCTTGCGCGTGATTACCGGCAGAGGCACATACGAAGGTCTGCTCGGTCCCGCCCTCGCCAATGGCCTTGCGCAGAAAGTTGAACGCCCCACGGATCTTGTAGGAGCGCACCGGCGACAGGTCCTCGCGCTTCAACCAGATCTCCGCGCCATAGCGCGCGCTCAGATGATCATTGAGCTGCAGCGGTGTTTCCGCAAACAGTCCGCGCATCGCGCCAAGCGCATCTTCGACACCCTGCCTGTCCAAAATCGGCCTCTCCGCCCTGATCCAGATGATCAATCGCTATCGCATACCATCGCGCTCGAAACCACCCCATTTTCGCCCTGCGAACAGGGCTTCGCGAGAACCGCCACCCGTCCATCACCCTCCTGCATTTAGCTCACATGCGTGCCGCGACGAAAGCGCCAGCCAATATTTCTGGCGGGATTGGAACCCTTCCACCGGCAAGCGGCCTTGATTGCCGTCGAAAGCTCGGCTAGGCGAAAGACATCGTTGCGGGCGTGGCGAAACTGGTAGACGCAAGGGACTTAAAATCCCTCGGCCTTGGCTGTACGGGTTCGACCCCCGTCGCCCGCACCAGAACTGCGTTCTGTGTCAACAGGCGGCTGCGACGGGTACCCCTTAAGGCTTGGGATATCCGGCTCGCTGACCATGGCGACGACGGTTAAACCGGCTCTCGAGCTGCGTTCACACGGGAAGGAAAGCCATGAAGTTTCTGATTATTGCGGCCAGCATTTGCGTGATCGTCGCCACCATCGGGGCAACCTTTGTGGGCTACACGTTCTACACAAGAAGCAGCACGGAAGGCCTGAAGGCCCAGTGCGAGGAGCTGAGGAAGACGGATCCCGCCACGATGAGCGATCTCGAACGCGTCCAGGCCAGGGCGTTGGCGCAGAAATGCGCCAACTGACCGGCGATCGCCTCAAGCGCAGCTGCATGGAAGCGACCGCGAAGCACTCATAGCAAACAAAAACGCGCGCCCCGAGGGACGCGCGCTCTTCTAGAGTATGCTTGTTCTGACACAATTCCTGGCGCGAAACCGGTTTCCACTTTCGCTGGAATTGCTCCAAACGACAGGCTCGCAGGATCAGGCGGACTGCTTCGCAGCGATCTTGGCAACATGCGCGCCCTGGAAACGTGCACCTTCCAGTTCGACTTCCGAAGGCTGACGCGAACCGTCGCCGTTGGTGATCGTGGAGGCGCCGTAGGGCGAGCCGCCCTTGACTTCTTCGGTGCCCATCTGGCCCTGGAAGGCGTAAGGCAGACCGACGACGACCATGCCGTGATGCAGGAAGGTCGGGATGAAGCCGAGGATGGTCGACTCCTGGCCACCGTGCTGCGTGGCGGTCGAGGTAAACATCGAGCCGACCTTGCCGACGAGCTTGCCGTTGAACCACAGGCCGCCCGTCTGGTCCCAGAAATTGCGCATCTGCGAAGCGACCGTGCCGTAACGCGTGCCGGCGCCCACGATGATGGCGTCGTATTCGGCCAGTTCGTCAACCGTCGCGATCGGGGCAGCCTGATCCATCTTGTAGTAGGAAGACTTGGCAACCTCTTCCGGAACCAGTTCCGGAACGCGCTTCACCGTGACTTCAGCGCCGGCAGACTTTGCGCCTTCAGCGACGGCATAAGCCATGGTTTCGATATGGCCATAGGCCGAATAATAGAGAACGAGAACTTTTGCCATCGTGGGATCCTTTCATGGAACAGCCGTTCAAGACCAATGACGCAGACCATAGACGGTTCCCGTTGTTCAGTAAAACCGGCACGATTGAAACGCAGTGTTCACCGGATGGCGGGAAAATTTCACGAGCCGGTCATATGTCGCAGCGCAGAAATACCTTGCAATACGCCAGTCGGAACTCCATTTTCTGAAGCCTGAGCCCGCCCGGAGACCATCCCTTGACCCAGCATAAAATCGTCACAGCCGCCATGCTCGCCATTGGCGACGAACTTCTCTCGGGCCGCACCAAGGACAAGAATATCGGCTATCTCGCCGAAAACCTCACCCTTTCCGGCATTGACCTGAAGGAGGTGCGCATCGTCGCCGATGATCAGGATGCGATTGTCGCCGCCGTCAATGCGCTGAGGGCAAAATACGATCTCGTCTTCACCTCAGGTGGCATCGGCCCGACTCATGACGACATCACGGCAGATGCCATCTCCGTTGCCTTCGGCCTGCCCTGCCTTCACGATCCGGCAGCCATGCGGCTACTGGGGGACATGTATGCGCGGCGCGGCCTTGAATTCAACGAGGCGCGCCAGCGCATGGCCCGCATGCCCGAGGGCGCACGGCATATCGAAAATGCGGTTTCCACCGCGCCCGGCTTCATCGTTGAGAACGTCCATGTCATGGCCGGCGTTCCCTCCGTCTTCCAGGCAATGCTGGGATGGCTGCTGCCGCAATTGCCAACGGGCGCTGCAGTCATGAGCCGCACTGTGGTCTCGCCCTTCGGCGAAGGCGAAATCGGCAAGCCCCTCGCCGAGGTGCAGAAGACCCACCCCGAGACATCCATCGGCTCCTACCCGAAATTTGACGGAAAAGGTTTCTACACCGAGATCGTCGTCAGAGCGCGCGACGAGGCGGTGCTCCAATCGGCCGTATCGGATGTCGAGGCCATGCTTGATGCAGTGCGTCAGGCCCGCGAGCCCGCCTGAGCAGACGTTCTGGCGGCTGGCGGCAACCTGCTCTCACTTGACCAAGGTCAAAGCGCGCGTACGCTCAAGGGGCGAAGGTACCCCTATGGAACCGGCGGGGCGTTTCGCGCGCTTATAGAGATAGAGAATATCTATCGCCGGCTGGCAATTTGTAGAAAGATCAGGAGGCACACCATGTCGATCAAAACCATTCTTGCCGTTCTCAACTCCCCCGAGGCTGCCGACAGTGTCATCGAGACGGGTGTCGCGTTGGCCAACAAATATGACGCCCATCTGATCGCCGTCTACGCGGAAGCGCCGGAACAGGTCTTCATCTACGCGCCCATGGAAATCCCGGATCCCTCCGCCATCATGGCGCTGCAGGAGGCCGCCGAACAGCGCGCGGCCACCATCCAGGCAAAGTTCACCGCCATCACCGAGCGCGAAGGTGTCTCTCACGAATGGCGCAAGTTCCGCGGCGCGGGCGGCTATTCGTCCGCAGGCGTCGTCGACAGCGCCCGCAGCGCCGACCTGGTGCTCTGCGCCCAGTTCGATGAGAACACCTCCTCGGCCCAGCGCGCGGATATCGAAGTCCTGATCTTCGAATGCGGCCGCCCGGTCATCATGGTCCCCTATATCCAGACAGCGCCGAAGCCGATCGAACGTGTGCTGATCGCCTGGAACGGCTCGCGCGAGGCCGCCCGCGCCGTCTTCGACGCCATGCCCTTCCTGCTGGCCGCCAAGGAAGTCGAAATCTTCTCCGTCGATGCCCGCAACGACATGAACCAGTCGGCCGATTTCGCCGGCTCCGAACTCGGCGTCACGCTTGCCCGACACGGCATCAAGGTCAACGCCAACAATGTCGAGTCCGGCGGCAAACCGATCGGCGCCGTCATTGAAAACCGCGCCTCGGACTTTTCGGCAGACCTGCTTGTCATGGGCGCCTACACCCATTCGCGAATCCGCGAACGCATCTTCGGCGGGGCAACCAAGACGTTGCTGGGCTCCATGACGACGCTCACTCTCATGTCGCGCTGAAATTTGCCCACAGCAGCGGCGTACGCACCCGTTGCAAATTCGTGAATTTTCCGGTTAGAGAAAATGCCACGCCCCGTTCTCGGGGCGTGGCATTTTGTATTGCCCTGCCCCGTTTGCTGAGCGCCCGATTGGAGATTGCCGATGTCCCTGCCCGAAAAAGCCTTTCCCGTCTCCTGGGACCAGTTTCATCGCGACGCGCGCGCGCTCGCCTGGCGGCTGGCCGGGTCCGGCCAGGAATTCCGCGCCATCGTGTGCATCACGCGCGGCGGCCTGGTGCCGGCGGCGATCATCTCGCGCGAACTGAACATCCGCCTTATCGACACGGTCTGCATCGCCTCCTACCACGACTATGTGAACCAGGGCGACATGAACCTCCTCAAGGGCATTGCCAGCGACCTGCTCACGGAAGATGGCGCCGGCGTTCTCGTCGTCGACGACCTGACCGATACCGGCAAGACGGCGCTGGAAGTCCGCGCCATGCTGCCCAAGGCGCATTTCGCCTGCGTCTACGCCAAGCCCAAGGGCGTGCCGACCATCGACACCTTTGTCACCGAAGTCAGCCAGGACACCTGGATCTACTTCCCCTGGGACATGGGCTTCACCTACCAGGAGCCGATCGCAAAGGGCCACAAGGGCTAAGCGATCAAGGCGCGAAATCGGAACCGAAGTTCGCAAGGCAAGGTTCGAAGTGTCAAAGCATGTGAGCGCCGCGTGTCTAGCAGTGCGCGCGGCACTCTGGAACATTTCTGCGTTTCACAGAAATACTCAAATGGTCTATCTGCTTGTTTTTACGCAATTCCTAACACAAAACCGGTCTCCACTTTCTCTGGAATTGCTCTAGCGTTTGGCGGCAACCTCTTTCAGCTGCTTCAGAAAGTCACCGGCAACGGGCACATAGATCGAGGTCCGCTTTCCGTGGTCGACCAACGGACCATGGTATACCGCGACCAGTTGGGACGAACCCGGTTCTGCGTCCTGGCCTCCCATGAAAAGGCCCGATCCGGATGTGCCGGGCCCGCCGCCGCAGCTCGACAAGACAAGAGGGAGAGCAGGCGTTCCACCGACAGGGCTCTTCCCCTCCAGGTGACATCGTTCCTTGGTCGGGGTTTCTTTGCCGTCCTTCAGGTAGGCCTGGGTGTAACCGGCGATCTCGGTCACGACGCCCCCGCGATAGGAGGCCGAATCGATCGCTGAAACGGAATATGGCGTTGCGTCCTGAACAGCCGTTTTCAACTTGATGACCGCCCAATCGTTCTTCACGAATTCGGACTTCTCTGTTTTGCAGCGGCCAGGCTTCTGGGTTTTCCAGGCCTCAGGCTTCATCGACGTGCCAAAGCGGCTTTCCTCCATATTGATTGCGTAGGAGCGACCGCTTTCCATCCGGAACTCGCAGGACCAGTCTGCCGTGTAGGGCTGGCAGGTCAACGGATTGATAAAGATGTGCGCGGCAGTGGTGACCACGTCCTTCGCGATCGTGATCTGGCCCGTGCCATGGAAATACTGTTCCGGCTTGCCGTCCGACGCGGGCTTATGGCAGGTCATGGTGCCGAAAGAGAGATAGACTCCGAGTTTCTCCACCTCTGTGAGCGCCGTGCGCCCGCCGTTCCAGGCAGGCCCTTTGAAGGCCTGATTCTGGGACCAGGCGATGCTCGGGGGGCCGGAAGCCAGGAGACCGAGAATGACTGTTGATAGCGTACGGAGGGTGCAGTTCATGCAGAACTTCCAGACTGTTCATGATTCCAACGGGGTAGACGTTAACGTGCGCCGTCGGTCTGGAGAGCATGCACCCATAACCATCGGCGCTCCGATCCGACGGAGGTATTGATTTCGGGAAGTTGGCACGACGTCAAGAGGTCGAGTTGCACGCAAATCGTGTGTCCTCCCGCAAATTCTGGAATGGTTCACACCTGAAAAACCGCAAGGGTGCCGCCTCTCGCAGCATTTGACCAAAATTTCGGCATTCTCCCTGATTTCGTTTGCAGTTCCCTGGCAAAATTCCTAGAAATCTCCTGTGCTGTCGCCGAGCCAAACATGGCCGGCGTGAGCGCTGATCGTATCCGCATCGATCGTCTTTTGGCGCGGCCTCGGGGCCGATGAACGATCCTTTGAGCGGGTGCGGCGCTTCACTGCAGGGTTGAAAACCCGCCAAGGAGAAAACGATGACATTGAAGACTTTGACCGCGACGCTCGTCGCCACGCTTGCGTTCGCGCCTCTGGCGCATGCCGACATCACCATCGGCCTCATCGCGCCGCTGACAGGCCCCGTCGCCGCCTATGGCGAGCAGGTGAAGAACGGCGCGGAGGTCGCCGTCGAGGAGATCAACAAGAAGGGTGGCATCCTGGGCGAAAAGGTCGTCCTCAAGCTGGCAGATGATGGCGGCGAGCCGAAACAGGGCGTATCGGCCGCCAACCAGCTGGTCGGCGAAGGCGTGCACTTCGTGGTCGGCCCCGTGACCTCCGGCGTCGCCATTCCCGTCTCCGATGTTCTGGCCGACAACGGCATCGTCATGGTTACGCCGACGGCAACCGCCCCGGACCTGACCAAGCGCGACCTCACCAACGTCTTCCGCACCTGCGGTCGCGACGATCAGCAGGCGGAAGTCGCCGCCCAATATGTGCTCTCCCATTTCAAGGACAAGCGGATTGCCATCGTCAATGACAAGGGCGCATACGGCAAGGGCCTGGCGGATGCCTTCAAGGCGACGCTCAATGCGGCTGGCGTGAAGGAAGTTCTCGACGAAGCCATCACACCCGGCGACAAGGATTTCAGTGCCTTGACCACCCGTATCAAGGCAGAGAAGATCGATGTCATCTATTTCGGCGGTTACCATCCGGAGGGAGGCCTGCTGGTGCGCCAGCTGCACGATCTTTCGATCAATGCGCAGCTGATCGGCGGCGACGGCCTCTCCAATACCGAATTCTGGTCGATCGGCACGAAGGCTGCAGCCGGCACACTGTTCACCAATGCCTCCGACGCCACCAAGAGCCCGGACGCCAAGACCGCCATGGACGCCCTGGCCGCCAAGAACATTCCGGCCGAAGCTTTCACGCTCAATGCCTATGCCGCCGTGGAAGTTCTGAAGGCCGGCATTGAAAAGGCCGGCAAGGCAGATGACGCGGATGCCGTCGCAACGGCGCTGCACAGCGGCGAGCCGGTCTCGACCGCCATCGGCAAGCTCACCTACGGCAAGACCGGCGACCTCACCTCCAAGAGCTTCTCGCTCTACAAGTGGGAAGACGGCAAGATCGTTGCCGCCGAGTAAGGACACCGCGCGTTTCCGGCGGTTGGTGGCCGCCGGAAACGCATTTGCTTGATATTATGCAATAGCCTCGAGATATCACCGAGGGGAGACTGGCCCCTTCAGCGCGTCTAGAAGCTGTTCAGTTCGCCTGCGCCATGTTGTCAACAGATGCGGGACGGCCAGGGCGATCGGGTTGAACACCGGTGACGCCGGGAATGCTTCCGAGATCCCGCGCGAGCCGCGCGGATGTGGTCTTTCGCCCCACAGACACGGCAAAGCCGCCCAGTTTACGATCGTCATGCAGGATCGTGCCGCCCCTTGACCTGATAATCCGGGCAATACGCGCATGTTCAGCAGGCGTCTTGCATAGGCAGGAAACGATATAGGCCTTGGGCAACGATAGCCGTCCCATGGGTGACCGGGCCCCGGCGTCGGCGGCAACCAGACACGCCATGCCAAGAACCCCAATTCCCAGATATCGACGCAGCGCATGCGCAAAATCGAAACAGCCCATCAGATAGTCCTCGCTTGTTTGTCATCACGGATGGCGCGTTCGCCCGCGTGACACGGTCCGCGCGCCGGCGCGACATAAACAGGTCGAATGCGACCTGCTTGCGGCAAATGAAAACCGGTTCCGCGCAGCCGCGCCCTCCCCGCGGAAGAGGCGACAATCCATGTGCCTGTCCAGGAATGACCTGCAAGATCAGAGACAAGGGCAAGGATATGGAGAGCTTGCCGCGACAGCGTGGACTGGATGGCATAAGCTCCTGAAAACATTGGTGCCAATACCAGTTCCCGGCTTCACGAAGAAGCTCACCCGCATTGCGCAAGGCCTTAATTTCGTTATCCGCATTTTAATGCGCCGCCTCCGTGAAATTCGTGGTTTTTGTGCCATGCAGCACAAGTTTACACCCTCAAAATCTCGTAGGCTTCTGTCGCGACTTCCAAGCACGCGCCTGCAAATGACTGTTTTTGCTTGCCTGTTTCGGTCATCCACAGTTTCCACAGCGATACCCACAACATCTAGGGGGCTCGTCACTATGGTGAACAAGCCCTTGACCGAATCGCACGAAACAAAGTCTATTGATCCTCACGTTGCGGCGGCGGCGGAACCGAATGGTCACGAGGTCGGTTCAATCACAAAAAGATGGGCTTTCTGAGAGGCCCGAATGCGGATGATCCGCATCGGCCCGAGGGGGAAAGCCATGTCTTGCGTCAGCCCGCAGCGATAGGAATGGGGCTGGAATAAAAAGCTGTTTAACACTATATTTAGTGTTTACAGCCAACCTCACCACCAGATAAAGGGTTCGGGACCAACAGAGTCTCACCCGCTTGACAGGGAATGAGCGACTGGCTGCGCGCTTTGAAGGTGCGAAGCCGGAACAGGAAAATCGTGCCTGCGGTTAGGATGGCAGGCAGCGGCAGAAAAGGACTGACAAGATGCGCATCGAACGTCGTTTTACCAAGGAAGGTCAGTCGGCCTATGCGGAAATTCCCTTCCGCCAGGCGACCAGCGAAATCCGCAATCCCGACGGCTCGATCGTCTTCCGCGCGGCCGATATCGATGTCCCGGCCCAGTTCAGCCAAGTCGCGACCGACGTTCTGGCGCAGAAATATTTCCGCAAGGCCGGCGTGCCTGCGCGCCTGAAGAAGGTCGAGGAGAACAATGTTCCGTCGTGGCTGTGGCGCTCGGTGGCGGATGAAAAGGCGCTGAAGGCGCTGCCCGAGGGCGAGCGCTATGGCGCGGAGACCGATGCGCGTCAGGTCTTCGATCGTCTGGCCGGCACCTGGACCTATTGGGGCTGGAAGGGCAAGTATTTCACCTCTGAAGAAGATGCGCTGGCCTTCCGCGACGAGCTTGCCTACATGCTCGCAACCCAGCGCGTTGCCCCGAATTCCCCACAGTGGTTCAACACGGGTCTTCACTGGGCCTATGGCATTGACGGCCCCGGCCAGGGCCATTTCTATGTCGACCCCTTCACCGGCAAGCTGACGCAGTCGAAGTCTGCTTACGAACATCCGCAGCCGCATGCCTGCTTCATCCAGTCCGTCGAGGACGATCTGGTCAACGAAGGCGGCATCATGGACCTTTGGGTGCGTGAAGCCCGTCTCTTCAAGTACGGCTCCGGCACCGGCTCCAACTTCTCCAATCTCCGCGGTTCGGGCGAAAAGCTCTCCGGCGGCGGCCGTTCCTCCGGCCTCATGTCTTTCCTCAAGATCGGCGACCGCGCAGCCGGCGCCATCAAGTCGGGCGGCACGACGCGCCGCGCCGCCAAGATGGTCGTGGTCGATATCGACCACCCGGATATCGAGGAATATATCAACTGGAAGGTCAAGGAAGAGCAGAAGGTTGCCGCCCTTGTGACCGGCTCGAAGATCGTCGCCAAGCACCTCAAGGCGATCATGAAGGCCTGCGTCAATTGCGAGGCCGAGAACGGCGCCTGCTTCGACCCGAACGAGAACCCGGCGCTCAAGCGCGAAATCCGCGCCGCCAAGAAGTCCTCCGTTCCGGAAAACTACATCAAGCGCGTCATCCAATTCGCCGAACAGGGCTACAAGGATCTCGAATTCAAGACCTATGACACGGACTGGGATTCGGAAGCCTATCTCACCGTCTCCGGCCAGAACTCCAACAACTCAATCTCGGTCAAGGACGACTTCCTGCGCGCCGTGGAAAGCGATGGCGACTGGAACCTGACCGCCCGCAAGGACGGCAAGGTTGTCAAGACGCTGAAGGCCCGCACCCTTTGGGAACAGGTCTCCTATGCCGCATGGGCCTCTGCCGATCCGGGCATCCACTTCAACTCGACGATGAACGACTGGCACACCTCGCCGGCCGCGGGCTCGATCCGGGCCTCGAACCCGTGCTCGGAATACATGTTCCTCGACGACACGGCCTGCAACCTGGCCTCGCTGAACCTGATGCAGTTCAAGGACGCCGCCACGAAGCGGATCGACATTGCTTCCTACGAGCATGCCGTTCGCCTCTGGACACTCGTCCTCGAAATCTCGGTCATGATGGCGCAGTTCCCGTCGCGCCGCATTGCCGAACTCTCCTACGAATACCGCACGCTCGGCCTTGGCTACGCCAATATCGGCGGCCTGCTGATGTCGTCGGGCATCCCCTATGACTCGACGGAAGGCCGCGCCATCGCGGGTGCGCTGACCGCCATCATGACCGGCGTCTCCTATGCGACGTCTGCCGAAATCGCCTCGGAACTCGGCCCCTTCCCGGGCTATGCGCCGAACCGCGACAACATGCTGCGCGTCATCCGCAACCACCGCCGCGCCGCGCATGGCCAGACCTCGGGCTATGAAGCCCTCTCGGTCAACCCGGTTGCGCTGATCCACGGCGATTGCCCGGATGCGGACCTGATCAGCCATGCCACCGCTGCCTGGGACAAGGCGCTGGAGCTCGGCGAAAAGCACGGCTACCGCAACGCCCAGGTCTCGGTCATTGCCCCCACTGGCACGATCGGCCTCGTCATGGATTGCGACACGACCGGCATCGAGCCCGACTTCGCCCTCGTGAAGTTCAAGAAGCTCGCCGGCGGCGGCTATTTCAAGATCATCAACGCTGCTGTTCCCGAAGCGCTGCGCTCGCTCGGCTATTCCGAAAGCCAGATCGCCGAAATCGACGCCTATGCGGTGGGCCATGGCAACCTGAATCAGGCGCCCGGCGTCAACCCCTCGACGCTGCGCGCCAAGGGCTTCACGGATGAGAAGATCGAGGCCGTCAACGGCGCGCTGAAGTCTGCCTTCGACATCAAGTTCGTCTTCAACCAGTGGACGCTCGGCGCCGACTTCCTGAAGGACACGCTGAAGGTCACCGACGACCAGCTCTCCGACATGAGCTTCAACCTGCTCGAACATATCGGCTTCTCCAAGAAGGATATCGAAGCAGCCAACGTCCATGTCTGCGGCGCGATGACGCTGGAAGGCGCACCGTTCCTCAAGAACGAGCACCTGCCCGTCTTCGATTGCGCCAACCCCTGCGGCAAGATCGGCAAACGCTACCTGTCGGTCGAAAGCCACATCCGCATGATGGCGGCTGCCCAGCCCTTCATCTCGGGCGCGATCTCCAAGACGATCAACATGCCGAACGAGGCAACCGTTGAGGATTGCGGCGCGGCCTACATGCTCTCCTGGAAGCTCGGCCTCAAGGCCAACGCGCTTTACCGCGACGGCTCCAAGCTCTCCCAGCCGCTCAACGCCTCGCTGATCGAGGACGAGAGCGACGAGGATGCGCTGGAGGACCTGATCCAGCAGCCGCAGGCCGCCCAGGCCGTCACGATCACCGAGAAGATCGTCGAGCGCGTCATCGAGAAGGTGATCCGCGACCGCGAAAAGCTGCCGAACCGCCGCCAGGGCTACACCCAGAAGGCCGTCGTCGGCGGTCACAAGGTCTATCTGCGCACCGGCGAATTCGGCGACGGCCGTCTCGGCGAAATCTTCATCGACATGCACAAGGAAGGCGCTGCCTTCCGTGCGATGATGAACAACTTCGCCATCGCGATCTCGCTCGGCCTGCAATATGGCGTGCCGCTGGAAGAATATGTGGAGGCCTTCACCTTCACCAAGTTCGAGCCGGCCGGCATGGTTCAGGGCAATGACGCGATCAAGTCGGCGACCTCCATCCTCGACTACGTGTTCCGCGAGCTCGCCGTCTCCTATCTCGGCCGCAACGATCTTGCCCATGTCGACACGTCCGACTTCGGCAACACCGCGCTCGGCAAGGGCATCCAGGAGGGCAAGACCAACCTGATCTCGACCGGCTGGACCCGCGGCCACAAGCCGACCCTCGTCTCGGGCGGCCATGCGCCGCTCTCCGAGCCGCGGGGTGCGGCAACGGCGGCTCCTGCGACCGCCCGCGCATCCAACATCATGGCCTTCTCCGGCTCGGCCGCCCGCAAGATCGAAGCGGTCGCCTCGGAAGAGCCCGCCACCAGCTTCAAGCGTGACTACGAGGAACGCGCCACCGAATTCGCCGAGGAAATCGCCGAAGAGGTCGTAACCCCCGAAGTCACCGCCCTCTTCTCCGACAAGGCCGCAGCCGATGCCGCCGCCGCCAAGTCGGACGCCAAGAAGATCGAAGCCGACCGCCGCATGAAGTCGATGATGCAGGGCTACACGGGCAACATGTGCTCCGAATGCCAGAACTTCACGATGGTGCGGAATGGCACCTGCGAGAAGTGCGATACTTGTGGCGCGACGAGCGGGTGCTCTTGACACCAGAAAATCCACTTATAATTGTATAGGCGCGCAATTTGCGCGCCTATTTTATTACGGGGATTAGATGGATAGTTGGTGGAGTTCGCTCACAGAAGCGCAAGGCACTGTGATTTCGGGAATTCTGACGATGATAGCTGCCATCGGCGGTGTTTATATCGGCGGAATTATATTCGGTGGCAAAGTAAAGGACATAGAAACAGCCTTACAGGTTGCAAACAACGAGATAAAGCGGCATCTCAATCAAACTTCCAACGGCATTGTCGAGCTGGAAAATAGGTTAGGTGGATTTGGACAAAAATTCTCGGAGCTTGAAGAGCAGATATCTGCTGCCGCTGAGAGCTTGGGACAACTCCGCGGGAGCGTCGGAGATCTGCAGAAATCAACTACAGAAACAGACGAAGCTCCCGCTATCGAGAACACAAGAGAACAAATTCGAGATAATTGGAACGCAATACGCGACCAACTGGAACAAAAGGCAGCAAGTCCACACATAGACGGCCGCACTAGGGCAAAATATGCTCGAATAGACAGACGCAGTTACAGTGACTTGATTGAGCAACTCAATAGAGATGGAAATTTGCCCGAGGCAGCATCCTACCACTTGGCAAACCAACTATGGCAAAAATACAGAACGGGCCGCCGAGCAATTGACCAAGTTGAAGCAAATCAACTGCGAGAAATTCGGAATAAACTGGTCGGCGTCGGGGTGGTCATCAATTAGGTATGTAAGCTCTCACTCATTCGTCGATGGTGACAATTCCCGGCCAATGTTTCCCCTCACCTGCGATTTCTAACACTTAGCTGAAGCTAAGATGCTGATTTTCCGTCCTCTCCCACAAGGGGAGAGGCTGAACCCCTGGCTCCTCAGGATTGCCACAAGCAAACTCGACCGCCCCCTCGCCTGCGATTTCTAACACTTAGCTAAAGCTAAGATGTTGAAATCGCTTCCTCTCCCACAAGGGGAGAGGTGGAGGGAGGCGAGCGCGGCAGGCTCCAGTCTCCCCCTTGGTGGGGGAGAAAGCAAAATCAACGCTTAGCCTCAGGCTAAGTGTTAGATTTTGCAAGAGAGGGGGTCCGGACGGCAACCGTCGGCGCACGCCAACTACCCCCTCACCTGGAAAATCTAGCACTTAGCTGAAGCTAAGATGCTGATTTTCCGTCCTCTCCCACAAGGGGAGAGGCGGAACCCATGGATTTTCAGGATTGCCACAAACGCATCGCCGCGCATCCTAAACCCCATGCGCCAGCGTCAACCACCCCGCCACCGCACCTTCGCCCGCACCATGCGCCGCGACGCCACGCCGGCGGAGGCGAAGCTGTGGCAGGCGATACGGGCGGGGCAGCTGGAGGGCTTCAAGTTCAAGCGTCAGGTGCCGCTCGACGGCTACATTCTTGACTTCGTCTGTTTCGAGGCGCGGCTGATCATCGAGCTTGATGGCAGCCAGCATGCGGAAAACCTCCGGGATCAGGTGCGCGACCGGCATTTCGAGGCGCTGGGGTTCCGGACGATACGGTTCTGGAATGACGAGGTGCTGAAGCACTGCGATGAGGCGTGCCGGATGGTGCTGATGGAATTGAGGGATACGGGGGAAGGCTGAGCGTGGGCGCCCCCTCTCTTGCAAAATCTGTGACTTAGTCTTTGGCTAAGATCACGATTTTGCTTTCTCCCCCACCAGGGGGGAGATTGGGAGGATGACGCGCCGGCTCTCATCCTCTCGACGTTGCTTTGAGCCAAGGCGATGCCGCGACCGCCAGTCTCCCCCCTGGTGGGGGAGAAAGCGATTTCAACATTTAGCTTTAGCTAAGTGTTAGAAATCGCAAGAGAGGGGGTAACGCTGCGTGGCCCTCCTCTCCCCTTGTGGGAGAGGATAGCTCGCCCCAAGAGCCGCAGGCGATTGGCGCGGCGAGCTTGGTGAGGGGGCTTGCGGTGAATGCCGGGGGACAAAACGACCCCCTCACCTGGAAAATCTAGCACTTAGCCTTTGGCTAAGATGCTGATTTTCCTTCCTCTCCCACCAGGGGAGAGGCTAACCTAGCCGCACCAATTTTCCCCGTTCTCTGACCTTTCGATTATTCTATGGTTCTCCCGTCACCGGATGGACCAGCGACGGCTGGCCCAGGCGGGAGGAGAGCTTGGTGCGGTGTCTCGTAACGTGTGGGACATTGCATCAGGGGGCGCGGGCGGCATTGAGACAAAAACCTCGATGAAACGACTCCCCCGATGGGCTGCGAATAGCTCGGCGGCCTGGCTGTGCCAGAGAACCCGTCTGCCTCCGCAGACGGTTTAGCGAGGCGGCCCGCGCTTGAGGAATGGAGCCGGATGAGGCTCCCCTTGGTAATCTCGACGGGTCGCGCTGGCGCTCCGCCGTTATTTTACTAATCAATCAGGGCGGCGCGTCAGCGTGGCTCTCCGGAAGTTTTTGGCCCGAGACAGGGGCAAGAGCGATAGACCGGAGGATAACTCGGGAGAGGTTTTTTCCGGGTGATTTGGCACGACGGTTGCGGCTCGTCTCCCCCCTTGTGGGGGAGATGCCACGAGAGTGGCAGAGGGGGAAAGCCACACGGAAAAACGTCAAATTATCAAGGTCGGGATGTGTCGCAAAGGCCCCCTCTGGCTGCCGCCATCTCCCCCACAAGGGGGGAGACGGATGGAGCACGCGCACCGGGCATCTCAACCCTCAAGCAGAGCGATCCGGCCCGCTCAGAACTCTTCCCAGCCCGCTTGCGCAGCCGGTGCCGCGGAAGACCCGGCGCGGGCCACGCGAGCCGGAGCAGCCGCAGCACGGGGTGCGGCAGAGCGGACGGGAGCGGCCATGGCAGCCGCCGTCTGGCGCAGCATGGCAGAGGGTGATGCCGAAACCGGCATATCGCCGAAGGAGAACTTGGAGATGAGCGAGCGGAGTGTCTGGGCCTCGTTGGCGAGCGCGGCGGAAGCGGCGGTGGATTCCTCCACCATCGCGGCGTTCTGCTGCGTCGTCTGGTCCATCTGGTTGACGGCGCCGTTGACCTCGGCCAGCCCCGTCGACTGCTCCTTGGCCGATTGGGCGATCGCTTCCATATGGCCGTTGATGTCGACGATGAAGCCGCCGATCTCCTTCAGCGCCGAGCCGGTCTCGCGCACCAGCTTGACGCCGGCGTCGACTTCCGATCCGGAATTCTTGATCAGCGCCTTGATTTCCTTGGCCGCATTGGCCGAGCGGCCGGCCAGCTCGCGCACTTCCTGTGCCACGACCGCGAAGCCCTTGCCGGCATCGCCTGCGCGGGCGGCCTCGACCCCGGCATTCAGCGCCAGAAGATTGGTCTGGAAGGCGATCTCGTCGATGACGCCGATGATGTTGGAGATCTGCTTCGAGGATTCCTCGATGCGGCGCATGGCGTCCTCGGCGTCTGCCACGACCTTGCTGGAGGTTAGCGCCGACTGGTTGGCGCGCCCGGCAATGGTGCGCGCCTCCTCGGTGCGGCGGGCGGAATTGCTGACATTGACGGTGATCTCGTCAAGCGCCGCAGCAGTCTCCTCCAGCGAGGCGGCCTGCTGCTCGGTGCGGCGCGACAGGTCGTTGGCGCCGGAGGCAATTTCATGACTGCCGCTCTCGACGGCGCCGACGGCGTTGGAAATCTCGGCCAGCGTCTCGGAGAGCTGCCGGACGGACTTGTTGAAATCGTGACGCAGCCGCTCGAAATCGGGCGCGAAGGCCTCCTCGATCTGGAAACCGAGATCGCCCTGGGCGAGCCGGTCGAGCGCGGAAGCCAAGCCAGAGGTCGCAATACGCAGCCGCTCGGCGGCATTCGCCTCGGCCTGGCGCTCAGCCTCAAGCCGTTCGGCCTCGGCTCGCTCACGCGCCTCCTCGGCCTCACGCTCCAGCGCCTTGTTGGTGATCGCCGCCTGGCGGAAGACTTCGACGGCGCCGGCCATCGCGCCAATCTCGTCACCACGGCCGGCAAAGGGAATGGTGGAGGCGGTATCGCCCGCGGCCAGATCGCGCATCGACTTGGTGATGCGGCCAATCGGCAGCGCGATGCCGCGCACCACGAAGATACCGGCGCCCAGCGCCACGAGCAGCGAGAATCCAGCGAGGATTTCGGCAATCAGGATCATCCGGGCCGTATCCGCACGCGCACCCTGACCGCTCTTCTCGGCCGCCTTCTCGCCATCGGCGACGATTTCGCCCGTGATCTTCGACAGCGTGTTGCCGATCCCGCCCATCGAGGCAAGATAGGCGCGGGCATTCTGTTCCTTGCCCTGCGTCGAATAGAACAGCAGCGTCTTGCCCATCTTGTTATAGGCGGTGAGCTGTTTGTCGAGTTCGGTCAATGCGGCCTTGTCGCTCCCCTCGCCGACAATCGCGGCATAGGCCTTGAGCGTCGCCGCGAGCTTGTCGTTGATTGCGGCAATCGTCTTCTCGACTTCAGCCTTGGCGGGCTTGTCGGCCGCCAGCAGATGCTGACCATAGGCCTCTCGCAGCTTGACCGCCGCCAGATCGATATCCTTCGACATGGAGATGCCGGACATGGCGGTCGTGGCCAGAAGCTCGAAGCGCGTGTCCATGCTCTTCATGGACATGACGGCGCCGGCGGCAATCACGCCGGACACGACAGCAAGACTCCCGATCGCGGCGATCAGCCCGGTCCGCAGGCTCGGGCGATGGAGAGACAATTTCAGGCGCTTCATGGAGCCTCCGAATGCACTTGAGACAAAATTCGGTCAAATTCGTTTCAAATGGTTACAAGGAAGGCGTTAAGACTGTCTTTCGTCTCCCGCTAAACTATTCGTAAGCCGAGCCCAACAGAAAGCTTACCACATGGTCGATCGGGCACGCGCCGGCCATTCGCGGTCATATGTGGCGCCATCGAATCCGGTCTTGATCGTCTCCATCATCTGGCCGATCGTCGGCAGCGTCTTCGGATCGTGATGCCTTTCGGGGTTCCACAGATCGGCGCGAATGAGCGCCCGGGCGCATTGCGGATAGACCTCCTCAATGGAAATCACCACCACCGAGCGCGGATGACGACCGTCCATCGTGAAGCGCGTCGTTACATCCGGGTCGACGGTGACGATCGCCTTGCCGTTGACCCGCATCGCATTATTCGAACCGGGAATGAGAAACATCAGCGCGACGCGGGGATCCCGGACGATGTTCGCCAGCGAATCGATGCGATTGTTGCCGCGCCAGTCCGGCAGCATCAGCGTCCGCTCGTCCTCGATATGGATGACGGTTCCGGCATCGCCGCGCGGAGAACAGTCCAGCCCTTCCGGCCCCACGGTGGCCAGCGCGACGAAGGGCGAAGCTTCCAGCATCAACCGATATTCCGGCGTCAGAAAGGGCGTGACCTTGATCAGCGAGGCCTCGCCCGGCTCGCCGTAAAGCGCCTGAAGTTCCGCAACTGAAGTCACCGCCTGCATGTCATGCTCCTCTTCATCAAGGGCTGGAGCCTACAACGAGGTCGTCCGCCCATCATGAAGCATGCATGACAATCCCGCAGATTACCCGAGAAATTTCGTGATGGCTTCGATCGCTTCCGGTGAATTGACAATGCGGCGATGGCCGAGCCCCTCCAGCCAGGTCAGCGTCACGTGTGGCCCGGCTTCAGCATAGGCCCGCGCCGCATCCGCGCCTACTTCCTTGTCCTCCGGCGCATGGAGCACGAGGGTGGGAACGCCGCTCGCCGCCAGGTATTGAGGCGCGAACGAGGCCTCCGCAGGTCGTCCCGTCGCACGCTCAAGCTGGCGGGTCAGCGCCGCCGATGCCCGGTCGCTGAGCCCAAGCCCCCTGGAGAAATAGCGCAGCACCCGGCGCACATCCGCCGGAGCGGCAACGATCACGATGCGCGGCGGCGAAAGCGCCCTCCCATCCAGCGCGCCATGCGCAGCCAGCACGGTCATGAACCCGCCGAAGGAATGGCCGATCATGGCATCGAATGGTCCATGCCGGTCCCAAACGGCCGAAAGAGTGGCAATGGCCCTGCCCGCGTGCAGCGAGGTGCCGGGACTGTCGCCATGGCCCGGAAGATCGATGGCATGAACGGAAAAACCGGCTTCGCGCAGCCCCGTGACCAAGCCTTGCGTCAACGCAATGCGCGAGCCCCAGCCATGCGTGAACATGAGCCGCCGGCCATTGCCGGGTCCGATCGGCGGAAATACATGCACCGCGACCGGCCGACCGTCGATCTCAACGGTCTCGCGCCGCGCTTGTGACATTCGCGGCGCCGATTCAGCAAAGAGTTGCTTTTCCTTCGCCGTCTGCGGCTCGGGATTGCGGGTCCGCGTGAAGAGCGAGAAGGCCAGATGACCGGCGAGGCTTGGCGACACCAGTCCCACGAGGTTGATCCCCCGTCCCATCATCTTCAGCCTGCCCGCGTCCATGTCTCTCTCCGTCGCAATATTGTTCAAGCTTGTACATTATCATTTGGCATTGCACAAGATTGAACAAATTTGCCCGGAGAGGGTGACGAAAACGGCAAGGAATGCGATGATAAGCCAGCACGAAGATACAAGGATTTTCATGACCGCGACGCGCCAATTTCCCTGGGATCATCCCCGTTTCAAGAGCTGGATTTCGGTCGCCCGCGCCTGTCAGGTGATGAACCAGGTTCTGGCGCGCGAAATCGCCAGCCTCGACATCAAGCCGCCGCATCTCGACATCCTCGTCAATCTCTATCGCTTCGAGGGGCTGACGCAGCAGGATCTCGCACGCAAGCTGCTGGTCGGCCGCTCCAACATGTCGATGCTATTGCCGCAGATGGAAAAACGCGGACTGATCACCCGTCGCGGCGATGACAGCGATCGGCGCGTGCTACGCCTCTATCTGACCGAAGACGGCCGGGCGCTCGCGGAAAAGGCGATGGACATCCAGACAAAGGTCATCGACCGCATGATGGAAACCTCGACGCTGGACGAATGCATGTCGGTCGCCAACGTCATGGAACGGCTGACCGCCGCGCTGCTGCTGCGCGACGGCCGCTGATTCAACGCGATCACTTTACCGGCGGCGTGAACAGCGTCGTCTGCACAGCGTGCGGCTTGCTCATCAGATATTGCGGCGGCGCATCGACCGTCTCGCCGAAATGGGCCGCCGCATGCCATGGCCAGCGCGGATCGTAGAGCATGCCGCGGGCAAGTGCGATCAGATCGGCGTCACCGGATTTCAGGATCTCCTCGGCCTGATCGAACCCGGTGATCAGACCGACAGCCACGACCGGGATCTTGACCGCCTGCTTCACGGCGCGGGCAAAGGGAAGCTGATAGCCCGGCCCGATTGACATCTTCGCATCCGAGGCCAGTCCGCCGCTCGACACATGGATGGCATCGGCCCCGCGCGCCTCGAGCGCCTTGGCGAAGGCTACCGTGGACTCAGCATCCCAGCCGCCCTCCTTCCAGTCCGTGCCGGAAACCCGCACGCTCAGGGGCTTGTCGGCAGGCCAGACGGCGCGGACGGCCTCGAAGACCTCCAGAGGAAAGCGCATCCGGTTCTCAAGACTGCCACCGTATTCATCCGTGCGCCGGTTCGACAACGGCGAAAGGAACTCATGCAGCAGATAGCCATGCGCCGCATGGATCTGCACCGCATCGATCCCGAGCCGCAATGCCCGCTTGGCGGCACCGGCGAAGGCGTCACGAATGCGCGAAAGACCTGCCTTGTCGAGGGCGAGCGGCGCGTCGTAAGTTTCGCGAAACGCGACCGCGCTAGGAGCAACCGTCTTCCAGCCATTCGGCGATTCGGGGGCGAGCTGATGCCCGCCCTTCCACGGAACTTCGGAGGAGCCCTTGCGTCCAGCATGGGCCAGCTGGATGGCAATTGGCATCTTCGACCACTGTCGAATGCCATTCAGCACGCGTTTCATCGCGCTTTCGCAATCGTCGGAATAGAGACCGACATCGCCAAAAGTGATGCGGCCTTCAGGCGTCACGGCCGTTGCCTCGATCGTGAGGATGGCCGCGCCTGACAACGCAAGATGTCCCAGATGGATCATGTGCCAGTCGGTCATTTGGCCGTTCTGGGCTGAATATTGACACATCGGCGCGATGACAATTCGGTTCTTCAGCTCGAGCGAACCGACCTTGAGCGGCGAGAAAAGCCGTGTGGAAGCCATGGTAATCTCCGAAAAAGCGGCAGGAAATCAAAGGGAGGGCCAAGCGTATGTGTGAGCACGGCCAGCACTCCGCAAGCCCTGGACGACAAAATCCATGGCTGTCAGAGAAGGCCGAGTTCGGAAAGCTCGCGCTTCATGTGCTCGGGCATATCGTCGAGCCCGGTTCCAGCGGCACCGAGATCCTTCGGGGCGTCCTTGGCCTCCAGATAGCGCCAGCCCTGGAAGGGACGCTTCGGCTGCATCACCGTCTCCACGACCTCCGGTCCTAGCACGAGTTCTGCCCGCGTGATCCCGTCGCCGCCGACGATCTCGCGAATATCGAGGATCGGTTGACGCGCCTTCACCTGGCCCTTGATCACCCAATAGAGCGAGCCGCCGTCGACGATCTCGTCGCGGCGCTTGGGGAACATGCGGGTGACATGGCTGGAATGTGGCTCCATGCCGGCCGCGATCGCCAGCAGCGACCGCTCGGTAACCCACTCCCGCAGGTCATCGATCGAATCCGCGCCGACACAAAGCTTGATGATATGAAGGACCATGGCGCCTTTGAACGCCTTTCATGCGATCCCGTCAAGACCGGAATCGCGCGCAGAATCAGCACTCGACCACATTGACGGCAAGGCCGCCGGTCGATGTCTCCTTGTACTTCTCGCTCATGTCGTTGCCGGTTTGCCGCATCGTCTCGATACAGGCATCCAGCGGGACGAAATGCTGACCATCGCCCTTCACCGCCAGCGATGCCGCTGTGACCGCCTTGACGGCACCCAGGGCATTACGCTCGATGCAGGGCACCTGAACCAGACCCGCCACGGGGTCGCAGGTCATGCCGAGATGGTGTTCGAGAGCAATTTCGGCGGCGTTCTCGATCTGCTCGGGCGAACCGCCCATGACGGCTGCCATTCCTGCAGCGGCCATGGCCGCAGCCGAACCGACTTCGCCCTGACAGCCGACCTCCGCGCCCGAAATCGAGGCATTGTGCTTGATGATGCCGCCGATGGCCGCGGCCGTGAGCAGAAAGTCATGGATGCCATCCCGGTCGGCATCGGCGTGAAACTGCTTGTAATAGCGAATTGTCGCGGGGATGACGCCGGCCGCGCCATTGGTCGGGGCCGTCACCACGCGGCCACCTGCCGCATTCTCCTCGTTGACGGCCATGGCGTAGACGCTGAGCCAGTCATTGGCGAAAAGAGGGTTCGGGCGATTGGAGCGCCACTCCTCCTGCAGCTGGTCGTGAATGCCCCGCGCCCGGCGGCGGACCTTCAGTCCCCCGGGCATGATGCCCTCGCCGCGCAGACCGCGCTCGACACAGGAATCCATGGCCTGCCAGATGGCATCAAGACCTTCGTCCAGCGCCGAACGGCTCATCACCGCTTCCTCGTTCGCGCGTTTCATCTGCGCGATCGTCAAGCCGGAACGTGCCGCCATTTCCAGCATCTGCTTTGCGGAGGCGAAGGGAAATGGCACATTCGCTGCCGGTTTCTTGTCCTTCTCGCGTCGCATGGCGTCCAGCTCGGTGTCGGTCACGACGAAGCCGCCACCGATCGAGTAGTAGACCTGGGTCAGAAGAAGGCGTCCGTCGTGATCGAAGGCAGACAGGCGCATGCCGTTCGCGTGACCGGCCAGCGGCTGTTTCTTGTCAAAAACGAGATCCTCGGCCGGATTGAAATAATAGGAGGGGTGACCGGGCGGCGCGACGCTGCGGGTCTTCTCGACCGTCTCGATGATGCCATCCATCCGGTCGGGATCGACCTTGTTCGGCAATTCACCGGCAAGGCCCAGAATGACCGCCCTGCCCGTCCCGTGGCCAATGCCCGTATGGGCGAGCGAACCGTGCAGGCTCACCTTCAGCGCCGCAACATGCGCATTCTGCGGACGCGGCCAGTCTTCCGAAAGGATCAGTTCCAGAAACCGGGCGGCAGCCGACATAGGCCCCATCGTATGCGAGCTTGATGGACCAATGCCGATCTTGAAGACGTCGAAGACGGAAAGAAACATGAAATGCGCGCCCGGAAGGTTGATGGATCGATTCAGGCATTCTATCCGCCAAATGGGCGCCCGTAAGCCGTCCATCGGCATGCGCTGACGATTTCGCGACACATGCCGACAGCTTCGGCCGCGCAATCGCGATGTTCGTGAGGCACCGGAAATCCGGCCATGCCGAGCGTTGTCCACAGCCGCCGCGCTTCCGCGTCGAAGCAATTCATGGCACAAAACCGCATGACCGCACTCGACTATCTCGCGCTGAGCATCTTTCTGATCCTGTGGTGGGGCTTCTCCTGGCTCACCAGCGGCCGGCAGAAGATCGCGCGGCCGGCACTCACCCATCTCGTCAACGGCTATCGCCGGGCCTGGCTGCGGAACTCGCTGACGCGCGACCTCAAGATGATCGACACGCAGATCATGTCCGGCCTGCAAAATGGCACGGCCTTCTTCGCCTCGGCCTCCATGTTCGCGCTGGGGAGCTGCTTTCCGCTTCTGGGCGCGTCTGACAGTGTCGGCTCGATCTATGCGACGCTGCCGCCGTTCTTCCGGACCGGGCAGGAAGGTTTCGAGTTCAAGGTCGTTGGCCTGGCGGCGATCTTTGCCTATTCCTTCTTCAAATTCGGCTGGGCCTATCGCCTGTTCAACTACTGCACGATCCTGTTCGGCTCGCTGCCGATGCCGAAACACGCGCACGAAGATCCAGCGCTGACGGAACAGGCGGTCGAACGCGTGATCGAGCTGAACATCCTGGCCGGCAAGCATTTCAACGCCGGCCTGCGCGGCATCTTCCTCTCGATCGGCTACATCGGCTGGTTTCTCAGCCCGCTGCTCCTGATCGCCCTCACTCTCTTTGTCATCGGTGTGCTGGTCCGACGGCAATTCTTCTCCGAGGCGCGCGCCACTTTATTGTAGGCCCGCCGCAAAAAAGGCGTGTCTGCCGGCATATCGACTTGCCTGCCCACAGCGCCGCAATGCCTAATGAATGAAGGCGAAATTCGATGAGCCACGAAACCACGATCGAACAGCCGATCGGCCGCCTGCACTGGATGGATGCCCTGCGTGGGCTCGCCCTGATCACCATGGCGACCTATCACCTCACCTGGGACCTGGAATATTTCCACTATCTGGCCCCGGGCACGGCAAGCAGCCTGCCGTTGAAGATCTATGCCCGCTCCATCGCCTCAAGCTTTCTTTTCCTCGCCGGCTTCAGCCTTTACCTGGCGCATGGAAGCGGCATCCGCTGGCGACCCTTCTGGGTGCGCTTCGCCAAGATCGTCGCGGCTGCGATGCTGGTCACGATCGCCACCTTCTTCGCCATGCGCGACGAATTCATCTACTTCGGAATCCTGCACAATATCGCGGCGGCAAGCCTCGTGGGCCTGCTCTTCCTGCGCGCACCGCCACTCGTCAACATCGTGGTTGCCGCTGCAGCAATCGCCGCGCCAATCTGGCTGCGCGACCCCTTCTTCAATACGCCGGCACTCTACTGGGTCGGCCTGTCGGAGAGCGTGCGCCGCTCCAACGACTATGTCCCGTTGCTTCCATGGCTCGCGCCGTTCCTGATCGGCATCGCGGCCTCACAACTCTTGCGGAAATTTCGACTCGTCAAAATTCTGTCCGGCGACAAGGCCCAAAATATCCACGTCTTTTCCGGGTTATCCACAGTTGGCCGCCACAGTCTCGCCTTCTACCTGCTGCACCAACCAATCCTGATCGCTATAGTATGGTGCATCGCACAAGTGTTCCCGGCAGCCAGCCCCGATCCAGCTTTGTCGTATATGCAAAGTTGTAAGGCGGCCTGTGCAGCACAGCAGTCCGAGTCCTTTTGTAGTTCGTTCTGCGGCTGCACTCTGACTGAGCTCAAGAGCCAGAACCTGTTCGAAGCACTGGATCGACGCGAACTCGACGTCAACAACGACCCGCGTGTACTTGGCATCAGCCGCCTGTGCACAAGGACTGCGCAAGGACAGGAATAGGCAACAGGATCATGAACGAGTTTCGGTCGCGCCCCTTGAATTTTCCATGGCCTCCGCTGTTTTACATCGCCGCCTGCATGGTCGGCTTTGCAATCGAGGCGGGCATGCCCTCACCGCCCGGCTTTCATCTCACCATGCTCGCGCCGATCGGAGGATGGGCCTTCATCACCATGGCGGTCAGCCTCGACATCTGGGCGATGAAAACGCTTGCTGATCGCGATACGGCGGTCATGCCGATGAAATGCGCGAGCCGGCTCGTGACCTGTGGCCCCTATCGTTTCACCCGCAATCCCACCTATCTCGCCTATACGCTGCTGCTGATCGGAATCGGTCTGGTGGCCGGCAGTGCCTGGGTGATGATCGGCGGCCTCGTGGCTGCGGCGCTGACCACCTATCTTGCAATCCGTCCCGAGGAGTTTCACCTCCTTTCGCGCTTCGGCTTCGAGTTCGAACGCTATTGCCACGGCACCCGCCGCTGGCTCTGAACGAAATTGTTTTGATTATCAAAAGAAAGACCGCCGGATGAATGATCCGGCGGTCTTTCTTTTTCCAATGCGTTTATCGATGGGACCGATCAACTCCCCACGCCGATTTCTGCCAGACGCGTCAGCGCGAGTTCCTCGATGATTTCCAGTTCCGCAATCGTATCATCGATATCCTTGCGCTTCTGGTTGAGTTCGGCGCGCTTCTCGGTCACGCGCTTCAACATCAGGTTCAGCTGCCCCAGTTCTCCCGGCGGCTCACGATAGGCGAGGATGATTTCGCGAATTTCCGCGATCGTGAAGCCGATCCTGCGCCCACGCAGGATGTTCTGGATGATGTGACGGTCGGAGTGTCGAAACAGACGGGTGCGGCCCCGCCGCTCGGGGTGAACCAGCCCTTCGTCTTCGTAAAAACGCAGTGTCCGGGTCGAAATCCCGAATTCCCGCGTCAATTCGGTGATGGTGTAGAGCTTTTCCACGTCAGTCTTTCCAATCGATGATATCAATCATTCTATTGACCTTAACGTAAAAGTCAATGAGCGGTTCGATTTCGTTGGTAAGGCGTTCATATCATAAGCGAAAGCTTCAAAGGACGCCATACCACCAGGATGCTAGGCCGAGGAACGAGAAGAAACCGGTGACATCCGTGACTGTCGTGACGAAAACGGCAGAGGCGACCGCCGGGTCGATGCCAAGACGGTCCAGCAGCAGCGGGATGAGAATGCCGCCCAGCGCCGCCGCCAGCATGTTGATCAGCATGGCAGTCGCGATGATGCCGCCAATGCTGACATCATGGAACCAGAGCCCCGCGACCACCCCAATGAGCACGCCGAAGATCACCCCGTTGAGGATACCGACGCCCGCCTCGCGGCCGATGATGCGGGCGGCATTGTAGATGTCGAGATCCTTCGTCGCGAGCGCCCGCACCGTGACCGTCATGGTCTGCGAGGCGGCGTTCCCGCCCATGCCCGCCACGATCGGCATGAGCACCGCGAGCGCCACGACTTTTTCGATGACGCCATCGAAGAGCGCGATCACCGAGGCCGCCAGGATGGCCGTCAGCAGGTTCACCAGCAACCATGGCACGCGCGAGCGCGAGGTGCTGATCACCGTGTCGGACAGTTCTTCGTCGCCGACGCCGCCGAGGCGCATGAGGTCTTCCTCGGCCTCTTCCTGGATGACGTCCACCACGTCATCGATGGTGAGCACGCCGACAAGGCGGCCGTTCTCGTCCACGACCGCCGCGGAGAGCAGGTCGTATTGCTCGAAGAGCTGCGCCGCCTCCTCCTGGTCCATTTCGGCAGGAACCGGATGGTTGGTCTCACGCATGATGTCGTCGATCTTGAGATCGCGCGTGGAGCGCAGGATGCGGTCGAGATCGACCGCGCCGAGCAGCTTGAAGGTCGGGTCGATGACGAAGATCTGCGAGAAGCTTTCCGGCAGGTCGCGTTCGTCGCGGAGGTAATCGATGGTCTGGCCCACGGTCCAGAATGGCGGCACGGCAACGAATTCCGTCTGCATGCGCCGGCCGGCGGAGCTTTCCGGATAGTCCAGTGCCCGGCGCAGCCGCACACGCTCGGTAAACGGCAGCTGCGCGAGGATTTCCTCGCGGTCTTCCTTGTCCAGGTCTTCGAGAATGTAGACGGCGTCGTCCGAATCCATCTCCCCGATGGCCGCCGCGACCTGATCGTTGGGCATCTGCTCGACGATTTCGAGTCGGATCGCCTCGTCGACCTCGGTCAGCGCGGTGAAGTCGAAGGCATCGCCCGCAAGCCGCACCAGCGCATGGCGCTGCTCTGCTTCCAGCGACTCGAGAAGGTCCCCAAGCTCGGATTCGTGCAAGCGCGCCACGTTGTGACGAAGGAAGGCGACGTCCTCCGCCTCCAGCGCCTCGCCGATCAGCGCGAGATAATCCTGCCGGACCAGCCCGTCCTGATCATAGATGTCGAAATGATCGTGCCCCTCGCTACCGGGAGACAGGCGTTCGCGTTCCAGTTCGCCGGTTTCAGCCATCGGCGTCTCCTGTTCGAAGAGATGAATTTTTCGGGTTCGCGCCGCCATCGAGCGAGCCTGACCGTGCTACCGGAAAATCGCTTCCGCGTCCACCGACGTTACGGCAGGCAGGCTTGGAAAACCGCAGCAAATCCCTGTTTTTCCGACAGGATCGACGCTCAGCAGACGGGCAAGCCGAACTTTACCTTTCTTTACAAACGCCAAGAACAGCCGAAACGTTCACCCCTCATGATGATCCTCATCGAAAAGCCAGCTGAAGAGGCGATGGAGACACCCATGGAACCGAATGAAAACACGCAGGACACCCAGAAGAACGGCCTGCCCTGGAAGCGCCGCTCGACCATTGCAGGCCTCGCCATCGTTGCCGTCACGGCAGCCGGCATCGGCGCCTTTGCGATTGCCAAGGACGGCCCCGACGGCTTCGGCCCTCCCGGCATGGAAATGGCCGATATGGGAATGGGCGGCCATCACGGCGGCATGATGCAGAAGGTCAAGGGCGGGTTCATGGAACATCGCATGATCAAGGCACTCGACAGCGTCGACGCCACCGACGAGCAGAAGCAGAAGATCAAGGCGATCTTCGACAAGGCCCGCGAAGACGTGAAGGCAACACGTGGCCAGCCCGGTCAGATGCGCGACCAGATGAAGGCGCTGTTCGAACAGCCGACCATCGACCGTGACGCCGTGGAAGCCATGCGCAAGGCCCGCGTCCAGAAGATGGACGACGCCTCCAAGATCATGACGACCGCCATGATCGACGCGGCAGAGGTTCTGACCCCCGACCAGCGCGCCAAGCTGGCCAAGGAATTCGCCGAGAAATCACAAGGTCACCGCCCGCGCTGGTGATGCTATAACGGCTCGGGGGATTCCCCGGGCTTTCAGGAAGGACTTCACAGCATGACGGCGGACATACTCATCATCGACGATGATACGAGGCTCACCGCCATGCTGGAAGATTACCTCCGAAAACAAGGATTTGCCACGCGCGCAAGCGCGACCGGCAAAGACGGCCTGGCGGAAATCGCCCGCACTCCGCCGGCCGTCGTCATTCTCGACCTCATGCTGCCTGACCTCGACGGCTTTGAGGTCTGTCGGAAGGTCCGCGCCACCTCGGACCTTCCGATCCTGATGCTGACCGCCAAGGGCGAGGAAACCGACCGCATCGTCGGCCTGGAACTCGGCGCCGACGACTATCTCCCCAAGCCCTTCTCGCCGCGCGAACTCCTTGCACGGCTCCGCGCCATTCTCCGCCGCAGCCAGGGCACGATGACCAGCGCCCGCGATGCCGATATCCTGACCTTCGGCACGCTGGAAATCGACCGTGGCGCCCGCCAGATCCGCGTGGAGGGCGAGGAGCGCCAGATCACCGGCTATCAATACGATCTCCTTTTGGCACTCGCCGAAAATGCCGGCCGGGTGCTCTCCCGCGACCAGCTGATGGACATGGTCAAGGGCGAGGAGCTGGAAGCCTTCGACCGCTCCATCGACGTCCACATCTCGCGCATCCGCGCCGCGATCGAAACCGACCCCAAGCATCCGCGCCGCATCATCACCGTGCGCGGCGCCGGCTATCTCTTCGCCCGCCACCAGACGCCCGCAGGTGGCGCATGAATTTCATCCGCCGCTCCCTCTTCCTGCAGTTCTATGCCACGGTGCTGATGGGCCTGGCGCTGGTCGCCCTCGTGCTCGTCGCCTTCGCCGCCATCGGCAAGTTCGACCAGCGCGATCCGCTTGCCGCCCGCCTCGGCCCCTTCCTGGATTCCGTGCTGCCGCCGCCGGGCGAGAACTTCAATCTCGAACGCGCCGTGCGGCGCATGTCGGACACCGTGAATGCCGATATCAGCGTTTATGACAAACAGGGCGTCCTGATCGCCAATGCCGGACGGCCCGTGCCGCCGACGGTCCAGACGGACGATCCCCGCGGCTTTCGTCCCGCCAGCCGCACCTTCGCCTTCGAAACGCCGGATGGCCTCAAGGTCGTGGCGCGCAGCCGCAAGCCCTTTGGACCCCACAGGCAGAACGTCGCCTTCATCATCCTGCTGATTGCGGCCGCGCTGGGCCTCGTGGCGCTCCCCGTCACCCGCCGCCTCACCCGCCGGTTGGAGACACTGAAGACCGGCATGGACACCTGGAGCGCCGGCGCGCTGGAAACCCGCCTCACCGTCGAAGGCAATGACGAGATCGCCGATGTCGCCCGCACCTTCAACATGGCCGCCGGCCGCATCGAAGACCTCGTGACCGCGCAGAAGAACCTGCTCGCGAATGCCAGCCACGAACTGCGCTCGCCGCTCGCGCGTCTGCGCATGGCCATCGAAATGTTCGAGGCTGACCCGGCCGAAAACCTGAAGACCGAGATCGTCCGCAACATGGCCGAACTCGACGAACTGGTCGAAGAAATCCTCATCTCCAGCCGCCTGCAGGCCGGCCGCACGGAGAGCTTCGAGGACATGGTCGACCTCGTGGCGATCGCGGCGGAAGAAAGCGCCCATTTCGACGCCGCCGATGCCGTGACCGTGACCGGACCCTCCACCCTCATCCGCGCCAACGGCCGCCTCATCCGCCGCCTGATCCGCAACCTCCTGCAAAATGCCACCCGCCACGGCAAGCCCCCGATCGAACTTGCCGTAACGGAAACGCCAGACGCTCTTCACCTAACGGTGACTGACCACGGCGACGGCATCCCGGAAAGCGAACGCGAACGGATTTTCGAACCGTTCTACCGGCCGGCGGGTCGCGCGGAGGCTGCGGGTGGCTGGGGGATCGGGCTGGCACTGGTGAGGCAGATCGCCGAGCTGCATGGGGGGAGCGTGGTGTGTGAGGCAGCGGAAGGTGGTGGAGCGGCGTTTGTGGTGAGGTTACCGAGGAGCTGATATCACCCGTGCGGTCAAAAATAACCTTGAAAACCAAGACGCCTCAGCGCATAAATGTTCTCTATTTGTTCAAATAACTCAAGCGAAAGAGCTGGCTTCATGGGCAATTTGGGAATCGATGCAGCTATCACAGAGTGCAATCACAAGATCGAGAGCATTCGAAATCATCTCAGACAGATCGACAATGGACTGCGCCATTACACCGAGAATGAAAAGGGTGAGTTAAATCTCGATTGCACTTCTGGCGAGAAAGCGCGCGAGCAAGAAGCACTTAATATGCAATACAACTACTTGAAGATGTACCAAAATTTCAAGGAAAATAATCTTTGCAAGACCAGCCATTCCCGCTGAAACACAACAAAAAACCCGGCTTTCGCCGGGCTTTTGATCTCGGCTCGAGAGCCGAATGGTGCGGTCGAGAAGACTCGAACTTCCACGTCTTGCGACACAGCGACCTCAACGCTGCGCGTCTACCAATTCCGCCACGACCGCATCGTGGTAGAGCCGAATTGCTCCGGCGCGGCTGCATGTAGCAAAAGCATTTGGGGTGCACAAGTGGACGATGACGTTTTTTTGATGCTGTGGATGGATTTTCGCCCCTGCCCTCGAGCGCGGCCGCCGCATCCCCTTGCGCGACAGGGGTTCGACGCCCTAAATGCAGTCAAAACAAGGAAATGCATCCCATGCTTCGCCAGGATATCGCCCCCTCCATGCATCCCGCGGAAGACTGTCCGCCCGTGCGCTGGTGGATTTCGGACGGTTTGATTCCCTATGAGGAAGCCGTGGCGGAGATGGAGCGTCAGGTGGCCCTCATTGCGGATGGCAAGGCCGACGAACTCGTCTGGCTGCTCGAACACCCGCCGCTCTACACGGCCGGCACCAGCGCGGACGCCAAGGACCTCGTGCAGCCGGATCGCTTCCCTGTCTTTGCGACCGGGCGCGGCGGCGAATATACCTATCACGGCCCCGGCCAGCGCGTGGCCTATGTCATGCTCGACCTCAAGCGCCGCAGGCAGGATGTGCGCGCCTATGTGGCGGCACTCGAAGAGGTGATCATCCGCACGCTCGACGCCATGAACGTGAAGGGCGAGCGGCGCGAGGATCGCGTCGGCGTCTGGGTGCGCCGGCCGGAAAAGCCGACGCTGCCGGATGGCTCGATGTCGGAGGACAAGATTGCGGCTCTCGGCATCCGTCTGCGCAAATGGGTGAGCTTCCACGGCCTGTCGCTGAATGTGGACCCGGATCTCGACCATTTCGGCGGCATCGTGCCCTGCGGGATTTCGGCCTATGGTGTGACAAGTCTCGTCGATCTCGGCCTGCCGGTCATGATGGCGGATGTCGATATCCGCCTGCGCGAGGCCTTCGAGGAGGTCTTCGGGCCGACGGTCCAGGTTGCTCTGGACACGGCAATCCCAGAAAAAGTGTGAAGCTGTTTTTTCGTCGGCAATTGCGTCAGAAACAAAGAAGCGTCAACGCAGCGCGAAGAGCAGATCGGCCGCAAAGATGATCGCGTAGCTGTGGATGATGACCGCCGCATAGAGGCCGAGGCCCACCAGCAGGCGCTCTGCGGGGCGCATGGGCGTCAGTTCGTCGCGCATCTTCACTGTTCCGGCGCTGATCAGGCTCAGCAGCGCGAAAACGGCCAGCGACACGATCAGGATATCCCGCGACACACCCACTTCCCACCCGGTCACGGCAATCACCGCCGAAATGCCGAAACTGCCGAGCATCTGCATGCCAAGCCCCGGAAAGATACGCTTGAGCACCTGCCCGCCATCGAAGCGCGCCATGGGCAGGAGATTCAGCAGATTGAACCCGCCCAGCACGAGGATCAGGACCAGCAGCGGCCGATCGAGCATGGCGGCTGCGTCGCTCTTCATGGCCGCCTCATGGCCGACAATGGCGATCGGGACAACGAAAGCCGACATGCCCGCCCCCATGAGCGCGCAGGTTGCCGCTTCGAAGTGGGAATTGTAGGGCCGACCCCCGATCGCGATCCCGCCCAGCAGTGGGACGAAGATCATCCGCGCCGTGCGATGGCCGAACGCCCGGTAGGCCGCCATGTGGCCGAGCTCGTGCATCACGATCACCAGCGTCAGGATGGTCGACAGCACCAACCCGTTCAGCGTCAGCCCGAAGAAGGGCCAGAACAGCAGCGTAGAGACGACCGCCAGCAGGATCTGCATCGGCGCGCGCTCGAAGGTGCCGACCTTTTTCGCCTCGCCGGTCTTCAGCCAGCCTTCCAGCGAGCGCATCTCGCGGCGCAGGGCAAAATAGCGGAACACGAGGAATGCAATGCCACGATATCGGTCCGTCTGTTCGACGAGCAATTCGGTCGCCCCGTTCTCCTCGCGCAAGGCCCGCCGCTCGCGATAGGCAGCCCAGAAGGCCGGATCGAGCGCCGTGTCGTCCACGACCCGCGCCGAATAGGCGAAGCGATCCTCCCGTGAAATCTCCAGCACGCGCTCGATCGGCGCGCCCTTGCGATCCAGATGGTCGAGCGCCTGGCGCGCGAAGCGGCCGGCGGGGTCTTCCGCCCGCGACGAGATGAGCGACGGGTTCCAGTCCGCATGCTCCCCCAGCGGATCGATGGCCGACCAGATGCGTTCCGGCCGCGCCTCGAAACGGCGCGTCAGCCGCAGCGTTCGCACCCCCACGGGTGCCGCCATGATCAGCCAGAGGAGAAACAGGTTGATCCCCAGAAGGATCAGCCCCGGATTGATTGTTCCCACCGCCAAAACCTCGATACACGCGCCGGAGATCGAAAACGATAGCATGCGAAAGTTAACGCTCACCTTCGGTGCGTCGCCGTAGCGACACAACCGCGCACCGCGGCTCCGGAACCGCAAAGCCTGCGCTGGCGGAGCCTTCGCCACGTTGACAAGCGATGGATTCCTTGCATCTTCTTCGTCCGGGAGCGGGAGGATATTTTATGGAATTCGATTATGTGATTGTTGGCGGCGGATCCGCCGGCTCGGTTCTGGCCGCGCGGCTTTCGGAAGACGCGCGCGTGACGGTCTGCCTGCTCGAGGCCGGCGGCGAGGGACGCGGCCTTGTCACCCGCATGCCCTTCGGCACGATCGCCACCCTGCCCGGCCGCCCCAAAATCACCAACTGGGCCTTCGAGACAGTGCCGCAGAAAGGCCTCAACGGCCGCCGTGGCTACCAGCCGCGTGGCAAGGCGCTGGGCGGTTCCAGCGCCATCAACGCCATGCTCTATGTGCGCGGCCAACCGGAGGATTATGACGGCTGGGCACTCGACGGATGCCCCGGCTGGGGCTGGAACGACATGCTGCCGTGGTTCCTCAAATCGGAAGGCAACCAGCGCGGTTCGTCCGCGCTGCATTCCGCCGACGGCCCGTTGCAGGTCGCGGAGCAGCAGACGCCGCGCGGGCTGACGGAAGATTTCATCCGCGCCGCCGAGGAATGCCAGATTCGCCGCAACGACGATTTCAACGGCCCCGACCAGGAAGGTGTCGGTCTCTACCAGGTGACACAGTTTCATGGTGGCGCCAGGAACGGCGAGCGCTGCTCGGCCGCCGCCGCCTATCTGCATCCGGTCATGGGCCGGCGCAACCTCAAGGTTCTGACGGGCGTTGAGGCCCAACGCATCATCTTCGAAGGCAAGCGTGCCGTCGGGGTGCGCTATAAGGAGAAAGGCACCGAACGGAACCTCCGGGCGCGCCGCGAGGTCATCATCTCGTCCGGCGCCTTCGGCTCGCCGCAACTTCTCATGCTTTCCGGCGTCGGTCCCGGTGCGCATCTCAAGTCGCTCGGCATCGAGGTGCTGAACGACCTGCCCGGTGTGGGCCAGAACCTTCAGGACCATCTGGATTACGTCCTCCCGGTATTCACCACCATCAAGGACACCGTCGGCATTGGAGCGGCGGGAACGGCCAAGATCATTGCCGAGGCGCTGCGCTGGCGCAAGGACGGCACCGGCATGCTGGCAACGCCCTTTGCCGAGGGCGGCGCCTTCATCAAATCCTCGCCCGATGTCGACCGGCCGGACCTGCAGCTGCATTTCGTCCTCGGCATCCTGGACGACCACGCCCGCAAGCTGCATCCGGGCTATGGCTATTCGATCCATGTCTGCGTGCTGCGCCCGAAAAGCCGCGGCGAGGTGAAGCTGGCGAGCCGCGACGCCGCAGCAGCCCCGCTGATCGATCCCAACTATCTCGCCGACCCGCAGGATGCGGACCTGATGCTGAAGGGTGTCAAGCGCGTTCGCGCGATCGCCGCCGCGCCCGCGCTCGCCCGCCATTTCAAGCGTGAACTCTTTCCGCTGAGAGACGGCAGCGATGCCGAACTGATGGAGCACATCCGCGCCCGCGCCGACACGATCTACCACCCGGTCGGCACCTGCCGCATGGGCAACGGGCCGATGGCCGTGGTGGACACGAGCCTGAAGGTGCGCGGTGTGGAAGGCTTGCGCGTCATCGACGCCTCGATCATGCCGAACCTCATCAGCGGCAACACGAACGCACCGACGATCGCCATCGCCGAGCGCATGGCGGTGGAAATTGCAACGGCGGTGCGGGGATGATTTTTGCCGCGGCAGGGCTTGAGCCGGTGCCGCGCGCCATGCCACAACGTGGCCTCGACATTTGATTTATCAGTAGAATCGGAAGGAAGCCCCCATGGATGTCCGCGCCGCCGTTGCCGTTCAGGCAGGAAAACCGCTTGAGATCATGACCGTCCAGCTCGAAGGCCCGAAGGCCGGCGAAGTGCTGGTTGAAATCAAGGCGACGGGTATCTGCCACACGGACGATTTCACCCTGTCGGGCGCCGATCCGGAAGGCCTGTTCCCGGCCATCCTCGGTCATGAAGGCGCCGGCATCGTCGTCGACGTCGGCCCGGGCGTCACTTCGCTGAAGAAGGGCGACCACGTCATTCCGCTCTACACGCCGGAATGCCGCGAATGCTATTCGTGCACCTCGCGCAAGACCAACCTCTGCACCTCGATCCGCGCCACCCAGGGCCAGGGCGTGATGCCGGATGGCACCAGCCGCTTCTCGATCGGCAAGGACAAGATCCACCACTATATGGGCTGCTCGACCTTTGCCAATTTCACGGTCCTGCCGGAAATTGCGCTCGCCAAGATCAACCCGGATGCCCCCTTCGACAAGGTCTGCTACATCGGCTGCGGCGTGACGACGGGCATCGGCGCCGTCATCAACACGGCAAAGGTCGAGATCGGTTCGACCGCGATCGTCTTCGGCCTCGGCGGCATTGGCCTCAACGTGCTGCAGGGCCTGCGGCTTGCCGGCGCCGACATGATCATCGGCGTGGACATCAATCCGGACCGCAAGGCCTGGGGCGAAAAGTTCGGCATGACGCATTTCGTCAACCCGAAGGAAGTCGGCGACGACATCGTGCCCTACCTCGTCAACATGACCAAGCGCCATGGCGACCTGATCGGCGGCGCGGATTATACGTTCGACTGCACGGGCAACACCAAGGTCATGCGCCAGGCACTGGAAGCCTCGCATCGCGGCTGGGGCAAGTCGGTCATCATCGGCGTTGCCGGCGCCGGACAGGAAATCTCGACGCGTCCGTTCCAGCTGGTCACCGGCCGCAACTGGATGGGCACGGCCTTCGGCGGCGCACGCGGCCGCACGGATGTGCCGAAGATCGTTGACTGGTACATGGAAGGCAAGATCCAGATCGACCCTATGATCACCCACACCATGCCGCTCGAAGATATCAACAAGGGCTTCGACCTGATGCACAAGGGCGAAAGCATCCGCGGCGTCGTGCTCTACTGATGACAGCTGCGAGCTACAGCGTCGAGATCAAGGACATGGGCGGATTTTCCGCCCATGAACTTTATGCGCTCCTGAAACTGCGCGTCGATGTCTTCGTGGTCGAGCAGAACTGCCCCTACCCCGAGCTCGACGGCAAGGACGATCAGGCGCTGCACCTGATGCTGAAACGCGGCAGTGAGATCATCGCCGCCGCCCGCATCTTCCCGCCGCATGACGACAAGCCCGCCAAGATCGGCCGCGTCGTCGTCTCCCCCGCCCATCGCGGCGAACGGCTGGGAGCGGCGTTGATGCGGGAGGCGCTGGATGCCTGCGCGGAGCGGTTTCCGGAAGCACCCGTTTTCCTGTCTGCGCAAGCCCATCTGCAACGCTTCTACGGCAGCTTCGGCTTCAAACCGGTCACGGACGAATATCTCGAAGACGGCATTCCGCATGTGGACATGCTGAAGGACGGCTGAGAACGCATTCAACGTCAGCACCCCATACGATGAAACGAAAAAAGCCCACGAAACCAGATGGTCTCGCGGGCTTTCTCAATTCATTCCGTTACGTCAGCCGGCCAGCGCCTGAGCGACCGCTTCGACGGCGTCAGCGGCCTTCGAGCCATCCGGACCGCCGGCCTGGGCCATGTCCGGGCGACCGCCGCCGCCCTTGCCGCCAAGTGCAGCCGAGGCAATGCGGACGAGATCGACCGCGCTGAAGCGGCCGGTCACATCTTCCGTTACGGCAACCACGGCGCTCGCCTTGCCGTCGGCCGACACGCCGACGAAGCAGACGACGCCACTTTCGACGCTCTTCTTGCCTTCGTCCGCCAGACCCTTCAGGTCCTTGGGCTCCACGCCCGTGACAACCTTGCCGAGATACTTGACGCCGTTGATCTCGCGGACATCCTGACCGGAACCACCGGCAGAACCGCTAAGCGCCAGCTGGCGGCGGGCTTCGGCCAGTTCGCGCTCCAGCTTCCGGCGCTCGTCCATCAGCGCTTCGACACGACCGACAATCTCGCCCTGCCCGACCTTGAGCAGGCCGGCGAGCGTCTTCACGCGCTCGTCCTGGGCGGCGAGATAGTCGCGCGCGGCGGAACCAGTCAGAGCCTCGATACGACGGACCCCGGCACCGACCGCGCTCTCGCCGAGAACGTGGACAAGGCCGATATCGCCTGTGGCGCGGACATGCGTGCCACCGCAGAGTTCGACAGAGTAAGGCTTGCCGGCCTTGGCGCCGCGTACACCCGTACCCATGCCGACGACGCGAACCTCATCGCCATATTTCTCGCCGAACAGCGCCATCGCGCCCTCGGCAATGGCGTCGTCCACACTCATGAGACGCGTCGTCACCGGCGCGTTCTGCAGCACGATTTCGTTCGCCATCTCCTCGACGGTCTTCAGCTCCTCCTCCGACATCGGCTTCGGATGCGAGACGTCAAAACGCAGCCGCTCGGGCGCGACGAGCGAGCCCTTCTGCGCCACATGGGTGCCCAGCACTTCGCGCAGCGCTTCATGCAGGAGGTGGGTAGCGGAGTGGTTGGCGCGGAGTTGCCCCCGGCGAGCGTGGTCAACGGTCAGGACCGCCGCATCGCCGACCTTAAGCGTGCCGGATGCGACACGGCCGTAATGGACGAAAAGCCCCTCGCCCTTCTTCTGGACGTCGCTGATTTCGACCTTGGCCGAGCCCGCGACGACGACGCCGGCATCACCCATCTGGCCGCCGGACTCACCGTAGAACGGCGTCTGGTTGACGATGATCTGCACCGTTTCGCCTTCCGAGGCACTCTCGACGGACTTGCCGTCCTTGACGATGGCCTGGACGGCTCCTTCGGCCTCTTCCGTGTCGTAGCCAAGGAACTCGGTCGCACCGAACTTTTCCTTCAGCTCGAACCAGATCGTTTCGGTCTGCGCCTCGCCGGACCCGGCCCAGCTCTTGCGCGCCTCTGCCTTCTGGCGCTCCATTGCGTCGGTGAAACCGGCGAGATCGACATTGATTTCGCGGGCGCGCAGCGCATCCTGCGTCAGGTCGAGCGGGAAACCATAGGTGTCGTAAAGCTTGAACGCCGTCTCGCCGTCGAGCATATCGCCCTTGGACAGCGTCGAGGTCGCGTCGGAAAGCAGGCCGAGGCCGCGCTCCAGCGTCTTGCGGAAGCGGGTCTCTTCGAGCTTCAGCGTCTCCGAGATCAGCGCCTCGGCGCGCACCAGTTCAGGATAGGCCTGCCCCATCTCGCGCACCAGTGTCGGCAGCAGCTTGTAGATCAGCGGATCGCGCGCGCCGAGCAGCTGCGCATGGCGCATGGCGCGGCGCATGATGCGGCGGAGCACATAGCCGCGGCCTTCGTTCGACGGCAGAACGCCATCGGCAATCAGGAAGGCGGAAGAACGCAGGTGGTCGGCAATGACACGATGCGAGGCACGGTGTTCGCCTTCCGCCGCAACGCCGGTCGCCTCGACCGAGGCGGAAATGAGATTGCGGAACAGGTCGATGTCGTAATTGTCATGCTTGCCCTGAAGCAGCGCGGCGATGCGCTCAAGACCCATGCCGGTGTCGATCGACGGACGCGGAAGACCGACGCGCTCTTCCTTCGAAATCTGCTCGTACTGCATGAAAACGAGGTTCCAGATTTCGATGAATCGATCGCCATCCTCTTCCGGAGAGCCGGGCGGGCCACCCCAGATATGTTCTCCGTGATCGTAAAAGATTTCCGAGCAAGGACCGCAGGGACCGGTATCGCCCATGGCCCAAAAATTGTCGCTTGTCGGGATGCGGATGATGCGACGGTCGGAAAGACCTGCGATCTTCTGCCAGAGGCCATGCGCCTCGTCGTCAGTGTGATAGACCGTGACCAGCAGGCGGCTCTTGTCGATGCCGAATTCCTTGGTGATCAGGTTCCAGGCAAGCTCGATGGCGCGTTCCTTGAAATAGTCGCCAAAGGAGAAGTTGCCAAGCATTTCAAAGAAGGTGTGGTGGCGCGCGGTGTAACCGACATTGTCGAGGTCGTTATGCTTGCCGCCGGCGCGCACGCATTTCTGCGCGGTCGCCGCCGTCGAATAACTGCGGTGCTCAAGTCCCGTGAACACGTTCTTGAACTGAACCATGCCGGCATTAGTGAACATGAGCGTCGGGTCGTTACGCGGCACAAGCGGGCTCGAGGCCACGACTTCATGTCCGTTCTTCTTGAAGTAATTCAGAAACGACGACCGGATTTCATTCACGCCACTCATGGGAGCCCTTCAACATTTTGTACTTCGACCACGCGGTGGTCTAACCCGCAACAGCCGGGAAACAAGCGCTTTTATAGCCCGTCAACGCAACTGTCCAGACTTGAGCGGTCAAGGAAACAGGCAAAAGAAAACCGGCCGTATCACAACAGGATACGGCCGGCTCCCAAAGAACATCCCGCAGGACTTCGGATTACATGTCGGCAGCCATATCGCCGTCATCGCCTTCCGGACCACCCTTGTCGAGCAACTGATCGGCGAGCAGGCCGGCATTCTGGCGCAGCGCCATTTCGATTTCGTTGGCAAGCGCCGGATTGTCGCGCAGGCACTGCTTGGCGTTTTCACGGCCCTGTCCGAGACGCTGGCTGTTATAGGAGAACCACGCACCCGACTTCTCGACGATCCCGGCCTTGACGCCGAGGTCGATCAGTTCGCCAGTCTTGGAGACGCCCTCGCCATACATGATGTCGAACTCGACCTGCTTGAAGGGCGGCGCCATCTTATTCTTGACGACCTTGACACGCGTCTGGTTGCCGACGACCTCTTCGCGATCCTTGACCGCGCCGATGCGACGGATGTCGAGGCGAACCGAGGCATAGAACTTCAGCGCGTTGCCGCCCGTCGTCGTTTCCGGCGAACCGAACATGACACCGATCTTCATGCGGATCTGGTTGATGAAGATCACCATGCAGTTCGAACGCGAGATCGAGGCGGTCAGCTTACGCAGCGCCTGGCTCATCAGACGAGCCTGCATGCCCGGCAAGCTGTCACCCATTTCGCCTTCGATTTCGGCGCGCGGCGTCAGTGCCGCCACCGAGTCGACGACGAGAACGTCGATCGCGCCGGAACGCACCAGCGTGTCGGTGATTTCCAGCGCCTGTTCGCCCGTATCCGGCTGCGAGATCAAGAGGTTTTGCAGGTCGACGCCCAGCTTGCGGGCATAGACCGGGTCGAGCGCGTGCTCGGCGTCGACGAAGGCGCAGATGCCGCCCTTCTTCTGGGCCTCCGCAATCGTCTGCAGGGCCAGCGTCGTCTTGCCCGAGCTTTCCGGACCATAAATCTCAATGATGCGCCCCTTCGGCAGACCGCCGACGCCAAGCGCGATGTCGAGCCCGAGAGAGCCCGTGGAAACCGTTTCGATCTCGACGATATTCTCGTTCGAGCCGAGCTTCATGATGGAGCCCTTGCCGAACGAACGCTCGATCTGTGAAAGTGCGGCTTCAAGAGCCTTGCTTTTATCCACCGATTTGTCCTCTACCAGCCGCAAAGAATTCTGTGCCATGGGTCCACCTTTAGGTTATTGAGGCAGCCTGGGCAACAGCGCCGCCGATGCCGATTTTGTACATGATATGTTCTCATTTCGCAAGAGCCATTCAAACAATTGAGAAAAATGAGGAAATTGACACATGTTCACATTATGTTTCGCCTGTGAATTCAAGAACTTCGGATGGGGCGCCCCTGCCGCATCATCGACGATTTCCGGCTTTGATTCGAAAAGGTCGGCACGATGAGCAGCGCCCGAATCGTCGTGATCGGCGGCGCCCATGTCGACCGTCGCGGCCGCATTTTTGGCAGCACGCGGCCTGGTGCCTCCAACCCCGGGGTCTGGTTCGAGGAGGCCGGCGGCGGCGGGTTCAATGCCGCGCGCGCGCTCTCGCTGCTCGGCCATGACGTTACGATGATCAGCGTTGCCGGCGGCGATTCGGGCGCGGCACTCGTCGAGGCCGCCGCCGCACGCACCGGGGTCAGGCTCAACGGCTTCACGTTCCTCGACCGCCAGACGCCGAGCTATACGGCAATCCTTGAGGCCGACGGCAATCTGGTGATCGCACTCGCCGACATGGCGCTTTATGACCTGATGACGGCGCGGCGGCTGAAGGTGAACTGGCTGCGCGATACGCTCGCGGGCGCCGATTTCATCCTCTGCGACGCCAATCTCCCTGCGGAGACAATCGAAATGTTGAGCGCGGATGCGCGCTCCCGCTCGATCCCGATCGCGGCCATCGGCATTTCGCCGGCCAAGATCGTGCGGCTGGTCCCGGCCCTCCCCGCGCTGGATTTCGTCTTCATGAACGAGGCTGAGGCCCGCACGCTGGCAGGCCCTGAAACCGATGCGCAGGGCTGGCCGAAACACCTCGCGAACATGGGCCTTCGCGGCGGCGCGATCACGCGGGGCATGAAGCCAGCTCTGCTCTGGCGCGATGGCGCAACCGTCGCTCTTGCACCGCCCCCCGTCGAGACCATCGGCGACGTGACAGGAGCCGGCGACGCCTTCGCCGCCGGCGCCATAGACGCCTTTCTGGCCGGGACGCGGATTTCCGATATGATACGGCAGGCCACGGCCCTCGCCCGGCTGACGGTCCAGTCACCGCTGGCGGTCGCGGAAAATGTAAACCGTCAATTGCTTTCGCAGGCGCTGGCCCTTGTGCCGCAGCCGGAAATGCTGGATTGAAACGGCAGGAACAAGGAACAGACCCATGAATACGAACATCAATCCGGCGGCCAACGTCGCTTTCAGCCGAGAAGTTGCGGACGCCAAGGCGCGCGGCGCGGCCATCGTGGCGCTGGAATCGACCATCATCACGCATGGCATGCCCTATCCCGGCAATCTCGATATGGCGAAGAGCGTCGAAGCGATCATTCGCGAGGCAGGTGCGGTCCCCGCGACCATCGCCGTCATCGATGGAACGCTCCATATTGGTCTCGAGGCGGAGCAGTTGGAAACGCTGGCCCAGACAAAAGATGCCATGAAACTTTCGCGCGCGGACTTCGCGTTCGCCATCGCCGCGCGCCGCACGGGTGCAACGACGGTTGCCGCCACGATGATCGCCGCCGCCCGCGCGGGGATCTCGGTCTTCGCCACCGGCGGCATCGGCGGCGTGCACCGGGGCGCCGAACAGAGCTTCGACATCTCTGCCGATCTCGAGGAATTGTCACGCACGGCCGTCATCGTCGTCTCGGCTGGTGCGAAGGCCATTCTTGACGTGCCCAAGACGCTGGAGGTCCTGGAAACCAAGGGCGTGCCGGTCGTGACATTCGGCCAGGAAGAATTCCCCGCCTTCTGGTCCCGCTCATCCGGATTGAAGAGCCCGCTCTCGCTCGACAGCGCCGCCGCAATCGCAAACTTCCAGAAGACGCGGACCGAATTCGGGATCCATGGCGGCATGCTGATCGCCAATCCGGTGCCGGAAGCCGACGAAATTCCGCGCGACGAAATGGAAATCTACATCGGCCGCGCGCTGGCGGATGCGGAAACCGATGATATCCAGGGCAAGGCAGTGACGCCCTACCTTCTCGACTCGCTCTTCCACATGACGGAAGGCCGCAGCCTCAAGACCAACATCGCGCTGGTCGAGAACAATGCGCGTCTTGCCGCCGAAATCGCCGTCGCTCTTACCGTCGCAGCCTGAAAGCCTCTGCCCTCAGGTTGCTGCGGTCCGCATGCACCGTTCGAAATCCGGCAACGCAAGCCCGTCGTTTGCGTTGCCTTTTCTTTTTGCCCTGGTGATTTCTCCTGTGAATAGGCACCGTCAGGCCCGCGCAGGCCGCGAATCCTGCTACTGAGGCGTGTCCGTCGAAGAGCGTTAACACGACAGGGGATGTCGCCATGTTTTCGATCCTGATGCCAAGCAACCGTCCGCTTCAGGCAGCCCTGCGTTCGCTGGACAGCACGCTTCAATATGTGGAAAAGCGCGGTGGCACCCTGATTGTCTCGGACAATTCCGGCGACATGAAAAAGCAGAAGACCTTGCTCGGCTGCTCGCCCAACCTGGTCTATTCCGTTCCGGACGACGCAAGCGCACAGGGTAATCTGCTGAACGCGTTGAAACTGGCAAAGAGCGAATTCGTCATGCTGATCGGGGACGACGACGAAATCTACGAGAGCCCCGACCAGAATCCCTTCGACCTCGCATCCCTTCCGGCCGACTATATCGGCGTCAAGCCGCTGATCGCCGTCACGAATGCGGAGGGGCAGATCAAGCGCGTCAAGGATTTTTCGCTGGAGCAGGAGACGCCCAGTGAGCGGATGTACGGCTATAACGAAGTGTCTGGCGGCGATAACTCCGCATTCTACAGCATGTTTCGCCGAAAGCCTTTCGCTGACCTGTTGAGGCTCTTCTACAGCCGGCACCCGACAAAGGCCGGCAATGCGGATTGGGCCCTGGCCTATACGATGTTCTCCTTCGGAAAACTGGCATATGATCCCGGCACCATCCTGAAATACAACTTCCACAAATGGAGTTCCGAACAGCAGGTCGAGGCACAGGTCGACGCCATCTTCACGGCGGCCAATCTGGACCAAAGCGCCAAGAATTACCGGCAATTGCTGATCTATATCGACTTGATGATCCTGTCCCACAGCACGATGTCTCCGCTGCGGGAGGATGACAAGGCGGATATCGCCGGGAATGCCGGGAGGTCGTTTCTGCAGGGCTTTCTCAATCGTGTCCGGCAGGCGCCGGAGGTCTATGGCGATCAGGCGTTGGCTGCGGCGGCGGCACTTGCGGAGCAGATCGGCCGCAATCCTGATGATGACCTGATGCGGGCAATCGACGTGACCGGCTTTATCGATCCGTCGCTGCCGCAGCGCTATCGCGCTTTCCTGGCAGCATCGCGCTCGGCGTCATGAAGGGCGACCGCAGGTCATCAAGGCTGCGCAATCCGCCCAGCCGAAGCTTAGACCACATCGGGTCTCACCTCTCGAATTGGAAAAGCCCGGTCAAGCCGGGCCATGTCCCTGTTCTTTAAAAAATGCCGCAGCGTCAGTTTGCCGAAGCGAAAGCAATGGATTGCGCCAACTCGGTGGCGCTACGGCGCTGATCTTCGGTTGCAATGGAGAAGGCCTGCTCCTGCAGATCCTGCACCCAGGTCTTGTCGTCAGGCTGACAGTGGTCGAGAGCCGCTGTCATGTAGGCAAGACCGCGCACCGTCTGCCCCTGCTGGAAGAGCAAGCTGCCAAACAGCGCCGTCGCCCCGACATGCCCCTTCTTGCGAGCATGGTTCAGCCACTTCATGGCCTCCAGAACATCCGGCTTTCCGCCCTGCCCGGCAAGAATCATCTTGGCAAGCTGAAATTGCGCTTCCGATACGCCGAAGGTCGAAGCGACCTGGAAATAGAGCTGCCGCGCTTCAGACAGATCGGCCTTCACCGGGCTGCCGGGAATGCCCTTGAGATAGTAATGGGCCAGCGCCATAAGCGCATTGATGAAATAGCCCGTGTCCGCCGAGCCGGGCTCGATGCCCTTGCCGGCGATATCGCTATACATCTTGAAAGCCTCGAAATCATCGCGCGCCACGCCGTCGCCATCGGCATACATGTTGGCCAGAGCCCAACGCGAGCCGGTATGCCCCTTCTGGGCCGCATAGCGATAGGCCTCGACGGCCTCGGATTTCTGCCCGGCCTTGTAGGCCTTAAAGCCGAACTTGAAGAGATCGAACGGGCCGGAATCCTTGTTGACGCCGGAATTCGGATCGAAAGCATAGCACGGCTTGAGGGGCATGATAGACAAGGCGGCAAACAGCCCGACAATCGCCGGCGTTGCAAACCTCAACGCTGTCTTTACCATGATGTCACGCATCTCCCGTCCCGCATATGCGCTCGTCGCCAGCTCTTGCGTCCGGTTTCAAACGGACGAAAAAAGCCGTCCCAGGCACGCATGCGGAAAGATCCTGACTGTCTTCCCTTCGCGCGCCCATCGGCGTCAAACTCAAAAATGCGGCCTGGTTCATAATGTCCTTGGAGGCGCGCCCTCCGCACCCTCCTTCCCGCCCACGTTGCGGAAAGGCCGGATGCGCCTGTAATCCAGAGCGCCCTTTGATGTTCATAAGCTGCTCCTGCTTTGTGGCGGGAAATGGACAAATTGTAATCTGGGCCGCCGCGCGATCTTCGATCTGGCAGAAGATGTTGCTGAATCGTCACATTTTTCGACACTCAGCCATAAAAAACAAACCTGGCGCGTAAATTCCGCGCCGGGTTAAGATTTTGTTAACCTTACCGAATTCTCAACCGGCTTCGGCAATGCGGGAGAGCGCGACCTTCAGGCTTGCCTGTTGACCCTCCAGTTCGGCGAGCTTCTCGCGTTCGGCCTCGACGACTTCCGGCTTGGCGTTCTCGACGAACTTCTCGTTCGAAAGCTTTGACGAAATCTTGGCAATATCGGCCTCGATCTTGGCGAAGGCTTTTTCGAGCCGCGCCCTCTCCGCAACGAGATCGATCAGGCTGCCGAGCGGCAGGCACACAGTGGCCTCGCGGACGACGATCTGGGCAGACCCCTTCGGCGCGTGATCGGCAAAGGAGATCTCCTCCACACGCGCCAGCCGCTTCACGGCTGCCTCATGCCGCTCCAGCCGGCCGACGGTCAGCGAATGCGCTCCCACCACGACCAGCGGCGCCGTAGCACCGGGCGGCACGTTCATTTCGGATCGAGCCGAACGGATGCCGGATACAAGATCGATCAGCCAGTTGATCTCATCGGCCGCGGCGTCATCCTCGAAGTCCGGCGTGGGCCATTCGGCATGGCACAGAAGCTTGTTGCGCGGCGCGCTTTCCGGCGCGGTCACGGCCCAGAGCTCTTCCGTCATGAAAGGCATGAACGGATGCATGAGCTTGTAGGTCTCCTCCAGAACGTAGGCGGCTGTCGCCTGCGCTTCGGCCTTCGCGCCCTCGTCCTCACCGTTGAAGATCGGCTTCAGGAGTTCGAGATACCAGTCGCAGAACTGATTCCAGACGAACTTGTAGATCGCGCCGGCCGCATCGTTAAAGCGATAGGTCGAGATGGCCGCGGTCACCTCGCGCGCCGTGCGCGAGAATTCGGTGAGGATCCAGCGGTTGATCGTGAGCGCGACGGCTTCCGGCACGAAATGCGGATCGGCAGCACCGACGCCGTTCATCTCGGCAAAGCGCGTGGCGTTCCAGAGCTTGGTGCCGAAATTCCGATAGCCGGCAATGCGCGCCGGGTCGAGCTTCACGTCACGCCCCTGCGCCGCCATGATGGCGAGCGTGAAGCGCAGCGCGTCCGCACCATATTCGTCGATAAGTTCAAGCGGATCGATGACGTTGCCCTTGGACTTCGACATCTTCTGCCCGTTCTTGTCACGCACCAGCGCGTGAACATAGACGGTGTGGAAGGGCTCGACCGGATTGCCGTCCTCGTCCTTCATGAAATGCAGGCCCATCATCATCATGCGGGCGACCCAGAAGAAGATGATGTCGAAGCCGGTAACGAGAACGTCGGTCTGGTAATACTTGTCGAGTTCCGGCGTCTGTTCCGGCCAGCCGAGCGTCGAGAACGGCCAGAGTGCAGACGAGAACCAGGTATCGAGAACGTCCTCGTCGCGGGTCAGGATCTCGCCCGGCTGGAAGTTCTCAAGCTTTTCCTCGACCCAGGCCTTCCACGGGCCTTCATGCGCAATGTAATGCTGGATGGCGGCGTGTAGCGCCTCTTCCTCGGTCTTTTCGACGAAAACCTGCCCGTCCGGACCATACCAGGCCGGGATCTGGTGACCCCACCAGAGCTGGCGCGAGATGCACCACGGCTGGATGTTTTCCATCCACTCGTAATAGGTCTTTTCCCAGTTCTTCGGCACGAACTTCGTGCGGCCTTCGCGAACGGAGGCAATCGCCGGCTCGGCCAGCGTCTTGGCGTCGACATACCACTGTTCGGTCAGCCGCGGCTCGATCGGAACGCCACCCCGGTCGCCATGCGGGACCATGTGCTTGTGCGGCTCGATCTTGTCGACAAGCCCCTTTTCTTCCAGCGCCTCGACGATAGCCTTGCGTGCCGCAAAACGATCGAGGCCCTGCAGAGTGGCAATCGTGTTCTTCAGTTCCGCCGTATCGGCGAGACCTTCGAGAAAATCCTCATTGCCCTCGATGTCGATCTTGCCGTCGATCGACAGCACATTGATCATCCTGAGGTTCTGGCGCTTTCCAACCTCGAAGTCGTTGAAATCGTGCGCAGGCGTCATCTTGACGGCGCCGGTACCGGCTTCGGGGTCCGGATATTCATCCGCCACGATGGGGATCAGGCGACCCGTCAACGGGAGAACGACATGCTTCCCTACAATCGCCTGATAGCGAACGTCGTCGGGATGGACCGCAACGCCCGTATCGCCCAGCATGGTCTCGGGCCGGGTTGTGGCCACGACGAGATAGTCGCGCGTTTCCCATTCGGTCGCCTTGCCATCTTCATCAAAGGCGATCGGGTGCTGGTATGTCACGCCCGTTTCGAGCGGATAGCGCAGATGCCAGAGATTGCCGTTGACCTCCACCTGCTCCACTTCCAGATCGGAAATGGCGGTCAGAAGCTTGGGATCCCAGTTCACAAGGCGCTTGTCCTTGTAGATCAGGCCTTCCTTGTAGAGTGTGACGAAGACTTCGAGAACGGCGGCCGAGAGGCCTTCATCCATGGTGAAGCGTTCGCGCGACCAGTCGCAGGAGGCGCCGAGGCGCTTGAGCTGGTTGAAGATCAGCCCGCCCGATTCGGCCTTCCACTCCCAGACCTTCTCGATGAACGCCTCGCGGCCCATATCGCGGCGACCCGGCTGCTTTTCAGCAGCGAGCTTGCGTTCGACGACCATCTGGGTCGCGATGCCGGCATGGTCCATGCCCGGCTGCCAAAGAACGTCCTTGCCGCGCATGCGCTCGAAGCGCACCATGATGTCCTGCAGCGTATTATTGAGCGCGTGGCCCATATGCAGCGAACCGGTCACATTCGGCGGCGGGATCACGATGGTGAAGCTCTCCGCATCCGGCTTGGCGTTGGCACCTGCGCGAAACGCTTGCGCAGCGTCCCACTTCTTGGCGATTTCCGGCTCTACGCTTTTGGAATCATAGGTTTTGTCAAGCATCGCGGATCAGCTTCTTCATGTGTTGTGGGAACCCGGCTTGTAAACCGGATGCCCATCATGAAGTCAACAAAAAAGCCATTCCGTGACGAGGCACGGAATGGCTAACCGACAAGCATTGTCCCACCCCTCCAGAAGGCGTCCCTTCGCCCGGGGTCAACAGGACGACGACATGGACAACGGACCGTCGGCAAACAAACTGCAATGCGAGCGGACTATACTCATGTTAGCCCCAGCCGCCAAGCCGCTTTCTTTCGACGCAGTATGAAGTGTTTCTGTCAACCTGCAATATAGGCCTTGATATGCTCGGCCTCGCTCTGGATGGCGCGGATATGCGCCTTGACGACGTCCCCGATCGAAATGATGCCGACCAGCCGTCCGTCTCGTTCGACCGGGATATGGCGGGCGCGCCGCATGCTCATCAGTTCCATCAAATTATCGACGGTCATCTCCTCGGTGCAGCGATAAACGTTGGACCACATGACTTCCGCGATCGATTGACCAAGACAGGCCGCTCCATGTTCGGCGATGGCGCCGACGATGTCGCGCTCGGCAATGATGCCGATGATACGTCTGCTGTCGTCGACAACGACCACCGCGCCGATGCGCCGCTCGTGCAGCACCCTTGCCACCTCCGCCACAGTCGATTGCGGACCGACGGTGACGACCTCGCTGCCTTTTTCCTTCAGTATTGCCTTGACGTTCATTGGCTTCTCCCAAATCCAATGCCACATTCGCTTTCGCGATCGCAAGATCGGCGCTCCTCCTGCCAGTCTCGCAACTAGGTCATGGTGCTACGGGATTAAGGCTTTTGCAAGCTTTTCCCGCCGCTATGCTTTACGCGGCGCCCCGTCCAACCGGATCGAACAGCGGAAATAGCAGAAAACCGACCAGGAATCCCCCCAGATGGGCCTGCCAGGCAATTGCCTGAGCCTGTCCCGGCACACCGACGCCCAGTCCCGCCAGCACCACATTCGCCACCAGCCAGAACGCGATGAACAGGAGCACCTCCCGGCTGCGCAAGGCCTGGACCACGGAAAGGCGGCGTTGAACAGCCGACAGCGCCGGATCGCGCATGCTTCCATCCCCCGACCAGACAAACCGGCAGGCCGCGCCCGTCAGTCCGGAAATCGCACCTGACGCACCGACCAGCAGGGTCTCGACACCGATATTGGCGATATAGAAGGAAAACGCAGACGCCACCGAAGTGACCACCCAGAAGAGCGTGAAGCGAAACGCGCCGATGCGAAGCGCAACCGGTGTACCGAAAACGGCCAGCCAGATATCGTTGAAGATCAGATGCTCCCATCCGCCATGGAGAAAGGCATAGGTCACCGGCGAGTATAGTGCGGGCAGCAATTCATCCGACATGGAGCCCGCGTAGCGCGCCGGGATGAAGCCGGCAAAGTAGTAAAGTATCTTGACGGATTGATCACTCAGAACCCAGCTGACCAGCACCTCGACGAGAACCGTCAGTGCGATGATCACGACGATGACGGTCGGCAGGTTGAAGAGCGGCTCGCGGCGCGGCGGCTCGATCTCGTCCGGCCGGGGGTCCCCCGGCAGATCAAAGCCTGTATGGTCACGCTGATTTTCCATGTCGCTCGCGCTCCGCCCGTGTTCACGACTACATCAATTACGGACAGGCGAGACAAAAGAGAAGCCGGCGCAACGCAAATTCCATGCGATGAATTCCGGTTTCGGCAAACCAAGTGTTAACCGGACAGAGGCTATTGCTTAGAAAAGCGAAATTTCGGCTAGCAGGAAAAAGATGGACACGACGCAGATCGCGCACAGCCGGGTGCCCATGGCGAACGACCAGCGCATGTTCCAGCGCGTCGCGGTGAACCTGCACGGTCGCATGCTTTCGGCGACCCGCGAAGAAGTAGATTGCGTCGTCATCGAGATGTCCCCCGGTGACGCCCAGATCGAGGCAGATGCGCGTGTGAATGTCGGCGACCGCATCATCGCCTATATCGATCATATCGGCCGGATCGAAGGCGACGTCCTGAGCCTCGGGGCCAAGGGCCGCTTCGTCATCTCGGTCAACGCGACGGAACGCAAGCGCGAAAAGCTCGCGGCACAGCTAACCTGGATCGCCAACAAGCACGAACTGGGCCTGCCGGAAGATCGACGTCACGAACGCGTCGCGCCGCGCAACAACCGGTCCGAAATCGTCCTCGATGATGGCCGCAGCTATCCCTGCCGGATCATCGACCTGTCGCTCTCCGGCGCAGCCATCGAGATCGCCGTCCGGCCGGCCATGGGGACAGCCGTCCAGCTCGGCAATATGCGCGGACGCGTCGTACGCCACTTCCAGGAAGGCGTCGCCATCGAATTCTCCGCGCTGCAGACGCGAGAATCGCTGTCCGGGCTGATCTGACATCCTCCATTTCATGATCCAACAGCAGAGCCGGCGGGCATGGGCCCCAGCCGGCTTTTTTTGTTTTGCCGCGACCCGGAACCGATCGGAATGACGGCCCTGCAATTCATTACAATTTGAATCAAAATCAGCTCAATTTTTATTCTTATTTTATTCTTATTTTCAGAAGTATTGATCCGAATTAGACCGAAAAGTTTCGCGTGATATAAAAATATACTTGCTATTGTCCCCTCAACAACGGGAGAATAGCAATGCAAAGAACAATAAGAATAGCGCTTGCCGCCCTCGCCTTTATCGCCACTGGCACAGTCAGCGCATTCGCCCTGCCCGCGAACATGCAGAGCCTCGGCGCAACCAATCCGCCGATCGGCCATTACGATTACTGCAAGCGCAACCCGTCTGACTGCCTGCCGAACACCGACGGCCAGCAGCCCTACCGGCTCGACGAAACCAATTGGAAAACGATCCTGCGCATCAACTACAACGTCAACACGACGATCAAGCCGATGACGGACCAGGAACTTTACGGCGTCGAGGAATATTGGGCGATCCCGACGACGGCAGGCGATTGCGAAGACTATGCGCTGCTGAAACGAAAGCTGCTGCATGAAGCCGGCGTCCCGCTTTCGGATCTCCTGATGACCGTTGTCCTGCAGCCGAATGGCGAAGGCCATGCGATCCTGACCATCCGCACGGATCGCGGCGACTTCGTCCTCGACAACATGCGCAACAAGGTCCTGATCTGGTCTGAAACGGAATACCGCTTCCTCAAGCGTCAGGCCACAGACAATTCGGCCAAGTGGGTCAAGCTGGACGACGGCCGCGTCACGTCCACGTCGGTCGGCACGCTTCGCTGACACCGTTCCCGGCGAGCATCGGCGCGCGGCCTCTGGGTGACACCCAGGGGCCGCGCTCCTGTTATCACGGAAGGTGGAGAACATGTCTCACCAGATGAAGCACGACATAGCCATAGAGAAGCGCCCAGCCGGCAGCGGCAAGCCAGCCGGCGATCTGCTCGCCCGCAGTCTCCTCGCCTGAACGGAAACCTTCGACAAGCCGCGTGGCAAACAATCCCGGACCGCAGACCAGAGCCGAAGACCACAAGACGAAGAACCGTCCAGCCCGCCCGGAATGACCGGTCCCCGCATAGAGTCTTGCCCCTTCGGCGACGAACCCGCAAAGCGCGAGCGGAATGGCAAATCCCGTCAACAAACACAGCACCAGATCGACAAAATTCATCATTTGTTAACCCTATTCCAACAGGGTTGGGCCAGCAAGAAATGTGCCGTGATTTTCTGTGTCTTTCCGGGGCGGAGACGACGCAAAATCGGACGAGTCGCAGAGGCTGGACTGAAGGGCGTACAGGAATGGCACAGGACATGATCGAGACGGCACCGATTATATCGACCGGACTTGTCCGAAAAGCGGTTCTCGGCGCCATCATACTTGGCTCGCTGACTGTAGGCCTCAGCATCGCCGGCAAGTGGTATGGCAAGCGGATCGCGGTCGGGGAATATTCGGCAAGCACAGCGCCTCTGACAATCACCATCGGCCCGGACCGCATCACGCTGCCCGAAAATGCCATCCGCTTCCCCGAACAACGGGTTTCCGGCAAGCAGGAGCAGGTCAATCTGGCCCTGCAATGGCCCGAGATGAAGGGCTACGACGCGGCCAGTGCGCATCGCTTCTTCGACATTTCCGATGCCGACTCCCTCATCTTCCTGCAATTGTCGCAGTCAATCATGACACGCGACATGTCGGGCCGCGTTGGCCCCATCTATTCGCGCCTGTTCGACGGGCCCGCGCAACAAGGCCCCGCGGGCCTTGCCCTGCACCGCTTCCGTGCCGGCTCAGGCTATGGCGACGAAGTCCTTCTGACTGATCCCAATGGCGGTGCGGAACCCTACGCCGTACGCTGTGTCCTGCCCGCGACGCCTGCCCAATCCACGGGAGCCGACTGTCAGCGCGACGTCCTTGCCGGGTCCGATCTGAGCGTCCAGTACCGATTCTCCGCCGATCTTCTCAAGGACTGGAAGAAACTCGACGAGACGGTACGGGCCTACGCAGCAGCCCATCTCGCCAACTGATCCGGCGCCCGAGACCGGTTGAAACACCCCCTCGCCCACAGTGAGGGCAAGAGGCTGGCTGCGCCTGCACACGGCCGAATTTCCCAACAAGTTTAGTAGATTCGTAAACGCGCCATTCATCATAAACCGATTGGTAACGCTATGCGGTTAGTGTCCTTCCAAGGGCGCTGAGGAGGGATGGCGCACCCAAACAGGTGAGCAATTCTTGTAAGAGTAAAAAAGTGGCAATGCTGAAAAACTCCCCACAAAAACGTTCCACAGCCGGCGGCTTCGTCGGATTGTTCCGGAAGATCGCCGTAACGATCATTGCAGGCACGTTTTTTGCCGCCAGCGCCGCCTATGCCGCCAAGCAGGCTGGGATCGTAATCGACGCCAACACGGGCAAGGTTCTCTACAATCAGGATTCGGGCGGCCTGCGTTACCCCGCGTCGCTCACGAAGATGATGACGCTGTATCTCGTCTTCGAAGCGCTGAATTCCGGCAAGCTGACCAAGTCGACCCCGATCACCATGTCGGCCACGGCAGCGGGGCAGGCCCCGACCAAGCTGGGGGTTCGCGCCGGCGGCACGTTTACGGTCGAACAGGGCATTCTGGCGCTCGTCACCCGCTCCGCCAACGACGTCGCATGGGCCTTCGCTGAAGCGCTGGGCGGCTCGGTTCCGAATTTCGGCAAGATGATGACCGCCAAGGCTCGCTCGCTTGGCATGCGAAACACCATCTATGTGAACCCGAACGGCCTTCCGGATGACCGCCAGCTGACCACGGCGCGCGACCAGGCCATTCTCGGGATCGCGCTGCGCCAGCATTTCCCGCAATATTACAGCTATTTCTCGGTCCGCTCCTTCCGGTTCGGCAAGCAGGTCATCGCCAACCACAATCACCTGCTCGGTCGTGTTGCCGGTGTTGACGGCATCAAGACGGGCTATACCCGCGCGGCCGGCTCCAACCTTGCCACCTCCGCGCAGGCCGACGGCCACTCCATCGTGGTCGTCGTGCTGGGCGAGCGCTCGGCCGGGGCGCGCGATTCGCGTGTGACGCAGCTCGTCAAGCGCTACCTGCCTCTGTCCTCCACGGGACATGGCAATTTCGTGATCGCGCGCTCCTCGCCGACACCGGCGCCGACCCGAGTCGAAATCCCCGCTCCCGTCCAGTCCGCGGCGGCCCTGGCCTCGCGCCCGGTCGAAGTCGCCTCGGCCGGCACACCGGATATGCCGCCTGCGCCTATTCCGGCAGCCGAGCCGATAAACCGGATCGAACAGGCGTTTGGCGACGCTCCCCGTATCGCTCCGGAAAAGCCGGCAGTCATGCGGGCGTCCAAGGACGAGGAGGACAGTTCCTCTCCGGTCAAGACGGCCTTTGCCGCGCCGCAGGCGGAAATTCCTGCCCGGGCAGTCCTGAAGGCCGAAAAGAAGAAGGCTGAAAAGGAGGCCGAAGCGGCCAAGTCCAAGGATGACAGTGACGAAGACGAAGGCGTGGACAACGTAACCACAGCCTCCACCTCGCGCACCATCAAGGACAAGGGCTGGACAATTCAGGTTGGCGCCGCGCCGAGCAAGGAACTGGCAGAAGGTCTCCTCGACAAGGCAAAGGCCAAAGGCGGCAAGGTATTGCGTTCCGCCGACCCCTATACGGTTGCCGCGATCTCTGACGGCGCCAAGATCTACCGCGCCCGCTTCAGCGGCTTCCGTGGCCAGGATTCAGCGGTCAATGCCTGCAAGGCGCTGAAGCGCCGCGGCATCAGCTGCTGGGCGAGCCTGGACTAGACCCATGACTTTTGTGCGGACCATCAATGTTGTCCATAACGATCTGGTTGCCGCACAGCCGCCATCCCGCGTCGCGACATGTGCTCGTCGCGCCGCCGGACCATCAACGACCCGGAAGGCCGCAGTTACGCGGCCTACCCTCGATTTTTACTGCGTACGAGGCCTGTCATGTCGATGAACGAAAATATCCAGGGCAACGAGACCGGCGGTCTTCGTCCCTTCCGCAACATGCTCCATCCGCTGCACGAAGCGGCGATGCGTCTGGCAAGCGCCGGCGGCAAGGCGCGCACCCGTGATCTGGTCGCGATGCTGCTGAGCCACGGCGCGCGCGCCTGGCGCAGCGCCCAGCCGAAGACGCAGATACACCTCTACACGACAGCCCCGAATGGCCGTCGTCCCGTGCGTATCCGTCTCGGCTGAGGCTTTACGCCTTCCACCATCCGCCGTCTTTTGAGACCGGCTCGATACCGCCCGCGTCGACCTTTGCGAGAAGGTCGCGGGCGCTTTGCGTTCCAATCATCGTCTCCGGCGCGTAATCGCACAGCGGCATCAACACGAATGCCCGCTCCGCCACCCGCGGATGCGGCAGCAGAAGCCGCTCCGCATCGCTCGTCACGCCTTCATAGGTCAGGATGTCGATATCGAGCGTGCGTGGCCCCCAGCGCTCGATGCGAACGCGGTTCATCTCCTTCTCGAGTCCCAGACAAAGATCGAGAAGCGCCTCCGGCGACAAAGATGTTTCGATCAGCGCACAGGCATTGAAGAACCAGTCCTGATCCGTCTTGCCCCAGGGAGGCGTACGATAAAGCCGCGAGACCCGTGCGACATGACAGTCGGCATGCGCCGCGATCATGCGCAACGCGGCCGCCATATAGGCCGCCGGGTCGCCGATATTGCCGCCGAGGCCGAGATTGGCCTGCCGAAACCCAGCCTCAAGGGACATGGGTCACCGTGACCTCGACATAGTCGAGCACGCCCGGAACCGGCGCATTCGGCTTGCGAACGGTGATCTCGGCGCGTCGGATATGTGGAAACTTCTCGCTCAGCCCCGTGGCGATATCGGCGGCCAGCGCCTCGATCAGATAGCGCCGCTGGCCAAGCACGACGGATTCGATGACCTTGAAGGCCACACCGTAATCCACCGTCCCGTCGAGCTTGTCGTCCTGAAGCGGCGCCTCCGCCTCGACATCCAGCCGCGCATCGACAAAGAAGCGCTGGCCCAGAAAGGCCTCCTCGTCGAAAAAGCCATGGCGGGCGAAGAACGCGCAGTTCTTCATGTAGATCGTGTATTGCTTCACCAGATCATCCTCTCGCGGCATCAAGCCAAATCTTACCGGCCGGCCTTTATCATAGCATCCGCCACGGCCAGCGCATCCCTGCTGCTTGCGACATCATGCACCCTGAACACGCTGGCGCCGGCAAGCCTCAGGATCGCGCTGGTCGCGGCCGTTGCAATATCGCGCTCCGATGCCACCTGCCGGCCTGTGAGTTCACCCAGGAACCGCTTGCGCGAGGTGCCGGCGAGCAGCGGAAGCCCAAGTGCGTGTAATTCCTCGAACCGTCGCATCAACTCGACATTGATCGCCGCGGTCTCCTTGGCAAAGCCGAAGCCCGGATCGAGCACGATGCGCTGGCGGTCCATGCCGGCCGCATCAGCGATCTCCAGCGATTGCCCGAAAAAGACCAGCTGGTCCTCGATCGGATCAGGCAATACCGTCCGGCCGCGCCCATTATGCATGATGCAAACGCCGGCCTGATGCTGTGCGGCGACGCGCGCAATCCCCGGCTCGCGCGTCAGCCCCCAGACATCGTTCACAATATGCGCACCGGCTGAAAGCGCGGCCGCAGCCGTTTCGGCGCGATAGGTATCGACGGATAGGACCGGCCCCGTCTTGCCGAAACGCTTCACCAGCGCCTCGACGACAGGCAGGACACGGCGACGCTCCTCATCGCCGTCGACAGCCGCAGCGCCCGGCCTTGTGGACTCACCGCCGATATCGAGAATATGCGCACCGGCCTCGGCGAGACGCAGCGCCTGATCGACAGCCGCATCGGCCTGGCGGAACAGTCCGCCGTCCGAAAAGGAGTCCGGCGTCACATTGACGATCGCCATGATGAGCCCTTGTGGGCCCAACGTCAGGGCTCGACCATGCGCCAACGGCCAGTTGCGTGGCTCGAAACAAGCTGCCTTTGACACTGCAAAACTCCCGGCTTTAACGATTCGGCAACACCTGAGGCGGAATCGCGGCAACTATTGCTTTTTTTATTGCTCTACGCCCCGCTATGCAGCAAGCTCCGGCCAAAGACAATAAACGGGAACTTATGCTGATGAACTTTATGTCGGTTTGGGTATCGTGGCGCGTTCTTGCCTTCCTCGGAACCGTGTTTTGCGGCCTGTTGGCTCTGGTCACCCTGGCCAGGGCTGATACCAGCGTCCACAAGTCTACTGTTTATTTCAGCGTCGGCGGAAGGACCGCAACGGAGCTCGATAGCGCCCTGATGCGCAACGGGCCCAAGGTCGGCGGCATGGCCCGCCATCCGGGAGCCGCGCAGATCAAGTTCTCGGGCGACATCAGGTATCGTGAGAGCAAGAGCAATTGCGGCGTCGCCGCCGCCCATGTGAAACTGAACCTCCGCCTTATCCTGCCGCGCTGGAAAAATCGCAACAGCGCACCCCAGGGTCTGGCTGTACTCTGGGATTCACTTGCCGGCGACATCCACCGCCATGAAGAGCGCCACGCCGAGATCGCCACCCAGCACGCCCACCAGATGGAGCAGGCTCTGCGCTCCCTCCCTCCGCAGAAGACCTGCGAGGCGATGCAGGCGCTTGTAGCCCGCACCACCGACGAGCAGATCGCCCTTCACGACGCCGACCAGCAGCGTTTCGACCGCGAGGAAATGGCCAATTTCGAAGCCCGCATCATGCGCCTCGTCAAGCAACGCGAGGCGCAGATGCAGATGAGCGCCGCGAAGTGACAGACGAGCAGTTCAGCAGCCAGAAGCGGAATTGACGATCTGCAACGGAATTTCTCACGGCGAGCCAGAAGCCGACATGGAAGCTCGTCCGGAAGTCGGGACACGCTTGCTCGCCGGCTTCGCAGCCAAACCCCGAAGCTTTTCGTAGCCTGAGGCAGGACCTCTGTCAGGCCTGCGCGTCGTTTCCGAAGATGCAGATGGCTTAATACCAAGCGCCAGAGCATTCGTCGACGCCAGCGGAATCCCGGTTGCGCCGACAGCTCGCCTGGCGGAATTGGAGATACACGCCGGGCAGGCCTATCCCGATCTTGCGCCAGGCTGACCAACCCACAGGCAATCACCCCGCAAAAGTCACAGTGGCGAAGACGTAACTATTGAGTTACATTCATGATCGTCAGAGCGTCCACGGCAGCCCTCAAGGGGCCTGCCACCACAGAAGACGCAACGGCGCTCACGGCGCCAGATTTCAGATGGGGAAGACCCTTCGCGTTTCAGTCTCGTTGAAGCCGCGCGTCGAGCTGGCGGCAAGAGTTGCAGGAGCCTGATCTCTCCGGCAAACCGTTGCGACAGGTCGCAACCTACATGACATTCGATCTGTCAGGCGCGAGGGGGAACAAGCGCCTGATGATCTGGGGATTATCCGAGTTTCTCCTGGCGCGCGTCCTAGACGACAGGGCGCATCCTCCCTCGCCCCTGGCGCGCCCGCCTGGCCTCGCTTGACGGTTTCCGCAAGCGAGGCTTTTTTTGCCCGAAGCAACCGAGACCCGGTCAGGCCCACACGGAACCGATTATTAGGCCTGCTTTTCCGGCACGCGTACGACGAGCCCGTCAAACGCATCCGACATCTTGATCTGACAGGACAGCCGCGACGTGGGGCGCACGTCAAAGGCAAAGTCCAGCATGTCCTCTTCCATCGGCTCCGGCGACCCGACCTTTTCGGACCATGCCTCATCGACATAGACATGACAGGTGGCACAGGCACAGGCGCCACCACATTCCGCCTCGATACCTGGAACGGAGTTGCGGACGGCATTTTCCATCACCGTCGAACCGGACTGCGCATCAATTTCGAACGGCGTTCCGTCGAACGCGATGATTGTCAGCTTGGGCATGGGAAACCAGTATCCTTCAAAAAATGCGCCCCGCTCCGGATCGAGATCCGCGCGAGGCGTGTACCGCCGCAGGAAAACCTGACGGCACTCTCGTGTGGCTCCTCTCGGAACGCTTATTCGTCCCGATAGACCTTCTCGCGACGCTCGTGACGCTCCTGCGCCTCGATCGACAGCGTGGCGATCGGCCGTGCGTCGAGACGCTTCAGCCCGATCGGTTCGCCCGTTTCCTCGCAATAGCCATAGGTTCCGTCTTCGATCCGCTGCAGCGCGGCATCGATCTTGGAGATCAGCTTGCGCTGCCGGTCGCGGGCGCGAAGCTCGATGGCACGGTCGGTTTCGGAAGAGGCACGGTCGGCGAGATCGGGATGGTTGGCGCTTTCTTCGGCGAGGTGGTCGAGGGTCTCGCGCGCTTCCCGGAGGATTTCATTTTTCCAGTTGATCAGCTTGGCACGAAAATAAGCCTGCTGATTGGGATTCATGAACTCCTCGTCTTCAGAAAGGACGTACTTGCTAAGTTCGATAGTCTCACTCAACGCGATTCTCCTGGAGAACATCACTTTCAGCGGGTGTATAGCCACATTGGGGTCACAGTTCAAGCAAGGAATGCCGGCTTTCGAGCGTTGAACAGGATAAAATCAGATCGCCTAAAAAATCGTCAAGCTTTTGAATAGTTGTGACAATTTGATGACCAGATGTGTCGCCGCGCCAAGCCGCGCCCTCCCGCCCCTCACGGTCTGCGTGGGCGGAACACGCAGCGCGCAGGAGGTCGACGGCTTCGACCGATGGCCAGCTTGACCGCATTCGACCTGCAACCTAGATTCCGCCTCGCGCGAACCGGCCGCGATGGGCTTGATCGTACTGCATTGCGGCACCTGCGCAGAAAATGAAGTCCGGGCGGTTTCGCCCGTCAACCGGTTCGTACGCAGTGCGGTGCGCGCCCAAGCGAAGATTGATGCAGTCAAATATGCCTCCCGTCAGCCGCCTGTTTCTCCTGCGCCACGCGCAAAGCGCCTGGCCCCGGCCAGGGGAGCGGGATTTCGACCGTCAGCTGGATGCGGCCGGTCGCGGAGAAGCTGAACGGATTGGCCGCGCCGCCGCCGGCATGGACCTGCTTCCGACGCACCTCATCTGCTCCACGGCGGAACGCTGCAAGCAGACCGCCGCCGCCTTCATATCAGCCATGGAGCATGCGCCGGACGTCACTCTCGACCCGAACCTGTATAGCGGAGGAGCAGATCACTATCTGTCGCTCTGCGATGCGGTGCGCAACGGCGCGCGGGTCATGATCATCGGGCACAATCCGATGATCGAAGAGACGTTCAATCGCCTCGCCGGCGCCAGAGCGGCCTACGCCCATATCCCCGCCGGCTTCCCCACCGCGGGTCTCGCCGCCTTTACCAGGAGCGGCGAGGAGCACTGGCAACTGGACACCCTGCTGACGCCCTGAGCCTCATTCACGCAGGCACGGGACCGACATAGCGCGACTGCGGACGGATCAACCGGCCGAGCGCGTCCTGTTCCAGAACATGCGCCGTCCAGCCTGCCATGCGACCCGCCGCAAAGACATTGGTGAAGCTCTCGCGGGGGAAGCCAACGGCCTCCAGAACCAGCGCCGTGTAGAACTCCACATTCGTCTGCAAGGGGCGAAGCGGTTTGCGCGCAGCCAGAAGCGCCAGCGCCTGCTGCTCCACCTTCTCCGCAAAGACGATACGACCGCCCGCGTCGCGAAGCCTCGAGACCGCCCGCTTCAGCGCATCGGCGCGCGGATCGCGCACCCGGTAGATGCGATGCCCGAAGCCCATGAGACGCTCGCCACGGTCGAGCGCATCCGAAAGCCAGGCCCCGATATTGTCTGCGTCGCCAATCGCGTCCAGCATGTCGAGCACCGGACCCGGCGCGCCGCCATGCAGCGGCCCCTTCAGAGCGCACAGCCCGCCGATGACTGACGAGAATAGACCGGCCTGCGTGGAGGCAATCACCCGCGCCGCAAAGGTCGAGGCGTTCAACCCGTGATCGGCCACCGTGACCAGATAGGTATCGAGCGCCCGCACCTTCTCCGGCCCCTGCTCCGACCCGTGCAGCATCCGCAGAAAATCAGCCGCAGCCCCCAGGGCGGGATCGGGCTGCACCGGCGCAAGCCCGCGCGCTCGCCGCGCAACGGCTGCGGCAAAGACCGGCACGGCAGCCACCGCCACCAGGTGGTGACTTTCCTTTTCCGCGTCCGGTAGGCACGACAGAAGCAGCCGCAAGCCCTCGACCTGAGACAAGCCGTCGAGCGCCGGCAAGGCGGCCATCATCCGCTCGAAGGCAGCGACCCGCGCCGCGCCCAGCCGCGCCCGTATTTCCGCCTCATCGAGATTTTCCGGCGCAAGATCGCGCCAGAGAAGCGAAAGAACCGCTTCAAAGGACCAGTCGGCCAATTGCTCCAATTCGTGACCTCGGACGACCAGGCGACCGGCAGCACCATCGACATGGGACAGGATGGTCTCGGCGGCAATAACACCCTCAAGGCCGGGCGAAAAAACATCACCGGCCGGAGACGCAAGAGATTTCAAGGGGATATTCATGGATTAACCTCGCGACGGAACTCGTGTTGACGAACACGATCCTGTCAGCGAAGAATATATAGTCAATCTTGATTCAACCAATCAATGTGTATTCGATGTCCGCACCCGATCAATATATCGATGCAGAAACCGCCGCCGAACTCCTCGGCGTCAGCCGGGCCACACTCTATGCCTACGTGAGTCGCGGCCAGATCCATACATCCGGATCGGATGGAGACCCGCGCCGCAGGCTCTACAGCGCGTATGACATTGACGAACTCAACAAGCGAAAGTCCGTCGGTCGTCGCCCCCGCGCCATTGCTGAAACGACGCTCGACTGGGGCCTGCCGGTCCTCGCCTCCGCCATATCGCTGATTGACGAAGGCAAGCTGTATTATCGTGGCCGCGATGCCGTGCGTCTCGCCGAAACCGCGACCCTGGAGGACACCGCACGCTTATTATGGGATTGCGGCAAAATTGACCCCTTTGCCGATCCCGCCAACATACCCGAGCGCTTCGACCCCTACGTGACAAATTTCGTTCGCACGCTCCCGCTCACGGAACGATGCCAGGCTTTGCTTCCCCTGGTCGCTGCCGGCAGGACCACCGCGTGGCAGCGAAGCGCGCGCGCACTCTGGCCGGGTGCCGCTTCTCTTATCCGCGCCATGGGCGGCGCCGCAAGCTGCAGTTCGGCCGACGGTTCGCCGATCCACAAGCATCTGGCGCGCGAATGGGAATGCGGCGATTTCGGTGGCGATCTCATCCGCCGCGCGCTCGTGCTGCTGGCGGATCACGAACTCAACGCCTCCGCCTTTGCCGTCCGGGTCGTCGCCTCCACGGGAGCCTCGCTCGGCGCGTGTCTCAATGCGGGCCTATCGGCCCTCAGCGGCCCCTTGCATGGCGGTACGACAAGCCTTGTGGAATTGCTGTTTGACGATGTTCGGCAGGCCGGCAGCGCGGCCGTGGCTGTCGAAATGCGCCTGCGACGTGGGGATGGCGTGCCAGGATTTTCCCATCCGCTCTATCCGGAGGGCGATCCCCGTGCGGAAGCAATCCTGCCCCTCCTGCCCCGCGAATCCGGCCGCGATGATCTGATCGCCGTCATGGAAGACACGGCCGGCAAGCGGCCCAATATCGATTTCGCGCTCGTGTCTCTGCGCCGCGCCCTGGGCCTGCCCCGCGGCAGCGCGCTCGCCCTGTTTGCTGTCGGCCGTTCCGTTGGCTGGATTGCGCACGCGCTGGAGCAGAATGCCGAGGGCAGCCTCATTCGCCCCCGCGCCCGCTACGCAGGCCCCGCCCCGGAAGATTGACAGGCGAGGCCTGTTCCCAACCAAATCTAGGCAGGCATAGGGCAGCCTTCGCAACCAAACACAACCTAAAACTGAAAATCAAATTTTATATTAATCTGTGATTGAATTAACAGATTCAATTCTGGATAGCTATGCGGAATTCCTCAACCAAAAGGAGTCCGCATGCGCATCAAATCTCTCTGTGCCTGTATCATGCTGATGACAGCGCTGGCCGGCTGCGACGAACCGGCCCTGGCCGTTCATGGCGACAGCACGGCCATTGCCTCCCGCAGCGGTCTGGCGAAAATCTGGAATCTTCATCCCGCCTGGGATTCCCGCCGCTGGTGGGTCATTGTCGGAAAGTCCTTCACGCCCCAGCGCGCCGTCTTCAACGACGGCGTTGGCGGCCAGAACATCGGATCCATGCGAGACAAGATGCTGGCCGATCAGGACCATCGCGGTCTGCCCACGGTGATCTACGATCGCCGTAACGACGGAGAAGATGCCGCTCAATATGTCACCGCACTCAAGGAAGCAGTTGCCATATTGAAAACACCGGACTTTCTGATCCTGCCGCAAGTGCCGCGTTCAAACGGCTTTGCGGAACCGCCGGACCAGAGCGCAGCGATGGCGGAAATAGATCGGCAGGTTCTCGCGCTCTGGCCCGACAACACCTTTTCGCCCGCGGACCGGGAGGTCTTCCTCGCCGAACTGGCACCCGACGACACCCGCCTTGACGGTCTGCATCGCAACGAAAAGGGTCAGGCCATTGAAGCGAAATGGATCGGCCACTGGCTGCATGCGCGGCTCGATCGGTGAGCGGGAGAGGGCCATAGGTCCACGACGGCGGCGGCGACAACAATTCCTCTACCACCCTCGTCACGAGAAGCACCGCTCGGAGTTCGATTGAACCGTCCCTGTCCGTCACCTATATCTGCGGCATGACCCCGCCGACCCGCGAGCCCGCATGACCCCTTCCCTGACATCGCTGACGGATGACGTCCTCATCGCGGCAGAGAACCTCGCCGATCTCGGCAAGGGTCTCGTCAATCCATCGCTTCGCCTCGGCGTGACCGGTCTGTCGCGATCGGGCAAGACGGTGTTCATCACCGCGCTGGTGCATAATCTCGTCCATGGCGGCCGCCTGCCGCTGGTGCGCGCGCTGCATCAGGGCCGCGTCTCCTCCGTCCATCTGGACCCGCAGCCGGACGACGCCGTGCCGCGCTTTCAGTATGAGGACCATGTCCGCGACATGGTCGAGAAGCGCATCTGGCCGGATTCGACGCGTTCGATTTCGGAAATGCGCCTGACGGTCCATTATGAAAGCGCCAGCGGCTGGAACCGCTTTTTCCGCCCCGGCACGCTGAATATCGACATCGTCGACTATCCGGGCGAATGGCTGCTCGACCTGCCGCTGCTTAGCCAGGATTATGCGGAGTTCTCAAAGAACGCGCTGATGCTTTCCCGCTCCGACATACGCGGCCCGCTGGCGCGCGAGTGGCTGGGCCTGGCCGAGCGGATCGATCCCGCCTCGCCCGCCGACGAACTCGTCGTGCGCGACATGGCGCAGGCTTATGCGGCCTATCTGAAGGCCTGCAAATCCGACGAACGCTCGCTCTCCATGCTGCCGCCCGGCCGCTTCCTCATGCCGGGCGATCTCGAAGGCTCGCCGGCACTGACCTTTGCGCCGCTCATCCGCCTCACCGATGGCCCAGCACCGAAAGGCTCCTATCAGGCCATGATGGAGCGCCGTTTCGAAGCCTACAAATCGATCGTGGTGCGCCCCTTCTTCCGCGATCACTTCGCCCGGCTTGATCGTCAGATCGTGCTGGTGGACACGCTTCAGGCCGTCAATCGCGGGCCGGAGGCGCTGAAGGATCTCGAACATGCACTCGGCGATGTGCTCTCCTGCTTCCGCGCCGGCAAGGGCAATCTTCTCTCCTCGATCCTGACGCGCCGCATCGACAAGGTGTTGATCGCCGCCACCAAGGCCGACCATCTGCATCACGAAAGCCACGATCGGCTGGAGCTGCTCACCCGCCGTCTGGTCTCCGGGGCTCTCACCCGCATCGGCATGTCTGGCGCAGGCATCGAGACCGTGGCGCTTGCCTCCGTTCGCGCCACCCGCGAGGCGACCGTCAAGCATGGCGGCGAGGACCTGCCCGTCATCAGCGGGACGCCCATCGAGGGCGAGATCATTGACGGCGAGCGCTTCGACGGCAAGCGCCGCACCGCCGTCTTCCCCGGCGACCTGCCGAAGGACCCCGAAACGCTGTTCGACAGCGCCGGCCATGCGAGCCTCCTGAAACCCGGCGATTTCACAGCCGTCCGCTTCCGCCCGCCGGAACTCGGCTCCAGCGCCGGCCTCGAGTTGACGCTGCCGCATATCCGCCTCGACCGCGCCATCGAATTTCTGATCGGAGACCGGCTGGCATGAGCGACGACGCGCCCCGCAAACCCATGAACTTCTCCGAAGCACCGGAAACGACTGTGGAAACGGCCACCCGTCGTCCTGCCTGGTTCGACAACGGCGTCGTGGAAACCCCGATGGAGGAGGATATCTTCGAAGCTGAAGGCATCGACGCGGAACGGCGGATTGCGGAAACCGGCACGCTGAAAACCGCCCGCCGCTTTCCCTTCTTCAAGATCTTTTCGGGAGCCTTGGGCATTCTGGTCTCCATGGGCATAGGCCTGTGGATCGACCGCCTCGTCAACGATCTGTTCGTCCGCGAGGACTGGCTGGGCTACGTCGCGCTGGCTGCCGTTGCCGTGCTCGTGCTTTCCGCGATCGGCTTCGTTGCCCGCGAACTCTACGGCCTGAAAAGCCTGACCAACATCCAGACGCTGAAGCAGGAAGCGCGCGACGCTGCCCGATCGAAGAGCCGAGATGATGCCGCCAAGACGGTCAAGGCGCTCTCCGTTCATCTTTCGCATCGCCCGGAAACCGCGCGCGGCCGAAAGGCGCTGGAGGATCACGCCCGCGAGATCATCGACAATCCCGGCATGATGGCGCTCGCGGAAAGCGAACTTCTCTCCCCCCTGGATGAGGAGGCGCGCCGCATGATCGCCAACGCCGCGCGCCGCGTTTCCGTAGTGACCGCGGTTAGCCCGCGAGCCCTGGTCGATATCGGCTATGTGCTTTTCGAGGCCGCGCGTCTGATCCGCATGCTCGCCTTCCTCTATGGCGGCCGCCCCGGCTTCTTCGGCCTGATCCGCCTCTTGCGCGAAACCGTGGCTCACCTTGCGGTGACGGGCGCAATCGCCGTTGGCGACGATGCGATCCAGCAGGTCCTGGGCCACGGGCTGGCATCGAAGGTTTCCGCCCGTCTCGGTGAGGGCGTAGCCAATGGATTGATGACCGCGCGTATCGGGATCGCGGCCATGGATCTGTGCCGTCCGATGGATTTCGCGGAAATCCGTCGCCCAAAGGTCACAGACTTTCTGAATGTTCTGAAGGACGCATCGAAAACCAGCCGGTGACGTTGGACAAGCGCCGGGTTTTAAGTTACCGCGTCAAGGCAGGAAGTGTTTCGAGTGCTTCGCTTGTTGTCTGCGGGGATGTGGACAACACAAAGGGAACGGTCCCTGGACATCTGTTTTTCATAGTCCATTAACCTATCCGCGCGAGACTCAGAGACACAGTTCCGGTGCCAGTACCAGCGCTTGCCCCCGTTCAAGGAAGTCCGATGTCCGTCAAGCTTTCCATTGCCGCAGCCGCTCTTGCGCTTGCCGCCATTTCGCCGCTCGCCGCCCATGCCGGCGACCGCGAATTCTTCGACAGCACGGCCGGCATCTGGCAGGGCCCGGGCGAGATCGTCGCCGGCAAATACAAGGGCACCAAATTCACCTGCGATCTCAAGGGCGAGTCGAAGTCTACGGGCGAAGGCCTCAAGCTTGACGGTTCCTGCCGCGTGGGCGTTTTCGCCCAGCCGATGTCGGCCACGATCGAGCGCAAGGGCGAAAGCTACCGGGGCACGTTCCTCGACGGTTCTGACGGCAAGGGCCTCGACATCGTCTCCGGCGCCGTCGTCGGCAATCGGGTCATCGTGGGCATCAACCGCAAGAACCTGAACGGTGCGATGATCGCGCGCCTGAAGGACAAGAACACGCTGAACGTGACGATCTCCGTGCGCGTCAATGATAGCCTCGTGCCTGTCATTGGCATGACGCTCGACCGCAAGATGGACCAGGCCTCCGTCAGCGCGGTCAAGTAACGCCGGCAGCGTCGCAAGCTCCGAAAAGAGGCACCCCGTCCCACCCCGACAGGCGATCTACAGTCGCGTCGCAACGATGTGAAAATACTCCGTATCGGGGTAGCTCAGGTCCGTGTCCAGCGCCTCCCCCTGTGGTGATAACATGTTGAAATCACCAACAAAGCCGGAAATTTTCAGCTGCGTACGCAATTGCTGCGGGGTCGTTGCATAGACCATGATCCCGAAATTGTGGGCGTGGTGCAGAAATGCGGGATGTTCGCCCTGCATTTCATAACGGAGATACCAGTACCGCCGCACGGAGGCGATCGCGAACATGGCGAGCCGGTAGCCCAACCGCAAAGGATCGGTCGTCCATTCCACGGACGGCCTGACGCGTTTCGCACCAAAACCGTTCCATGCGCGATTAAAGGTCGAAAAAACGAACGAACCACCCGGTCTCAGGACACGGGCCACTTCGTCGAAAACTTTGAGCCGGCCCTCGCCCTCCACGCTGTCGATCCCGTTGTAGCTGAAGACCACCAGGTCGAAGGATGCATCAGCGAAAGCCGTGAGGTCGCGTGCATCCATGACCTCGAAACGGAGGTTGGGGCATCTCTTGCGAGACAAATCCACCATCTTGGGCGTGTAATCGACACCGATGTAACTGCGCGATCGCGGCGCCAGGATCGCGGCCGTTCGACCTGCACCGACGCCGATATCGAGGATCCGCCTCCCCGTGGCGTTTGCCAGACCCAGTGACAGCGCAATTTCTTCGCCGCGGTCGATGAAGCCGCCGATCGCGCGATAGTAGCGCCTCTCAAGCGGATTATGCCACGTGTGGCGATTGATAAGCTCGACTTTGCTCATGGCGAAAGCACTCAAACACCGTGTTTCCATAGAAAACGGTTTCATGCCTTCAGGTGTCAGTCAATTTAATTTCTGTTAACCTTTTTTTGGCGGGCAACGGCGTCATGGCTGCAGCCATTCGGAGGGATAATCCTGCCTAACCGCGCGCCAGCCCTTTGGCGGTCAACTCGGCGAGATAATCCGCAAACAGCGCGTCGCCTTCCTCGCCAAGCTGGCGAAGATAGGTCCAGGTATAAATTCCGCTGTCATGCATGTCATCGAAGCCGATGCGCACGGCATAGTTTCCCGAAGGCTGCACGCTGATGATCTCGACATTCCGCTTGCCTGGCACCGTCACCTTCTGCCCCGGCCCATGCCCCTGCACTTCTGCCGATGGTGAGAGTACCCGCAGCATCTCGGCCGGCAACGGAAACACATTGCCGTCGTCAAACGTCACCGTCATCGTGCGGCGATCCTTGGAGACCTTGATGGCGGTGGGACGACTTGTCATGGCATTGCTTTCAAAGATTTGATTGGCGCTTGGTCGGTCCCATATAATAGACAGATAGAGCGGCGCAAAGCACCGTTTCCATCAATCGGAACGACTTGACCCGAAGCAATCCCGTCGTCACATTGAAGACGGAGGAGTAAGACGTTGAACCAGCACAATCCGGTGACAGCCGACAGCAAAACGCCCGCGCCGATGATCGATCCCTTCGGGCGGATGGTCTCATACTTGCGCGTCTCAGTGACGGATCGCTGCGACTTCCGCTGCACCTATTGCATGGCCGAGCACATGACCTTCCTGCCGAAGCGCGATCTGCTGACGCTGGAAGAACTCGACCGCCTCTGTTCAGCCTTCATCGCCAAGGGCGTGAAGAAGCTGCGACTGACCGGCGGCGAACCGCTGGTGCGCAAGAACATCATGTATCTCATCCGTGAGCTCGGCAAGAAGCTCCGTTCCGGCGAACTGGAAGAGCTGACGCTGACCACCAACGGTTCCAATCTGGAACGCTTCGCCCCTGAACTGGCGGAGGCCGGCATCCGCCGCATCAACGTCTCCGTCGACACGCTCGACCCGATCAAGTTCCGCGAGATTACCCGGCTCGGCGATCTCGGCAAGGTTCTCGCCGGCATTGAGGCCGCGCAAAAAGCCGGCATCAAGGTCAAGCTGAACGCGGTGGCCTTGAAGGATTTCAACGAGCAGGAAATCCCCGAGATGATCGCCTGGGCCCATGGCCGCGGCATGGACATGACGCTGATCGAGACCATGCCCATGGGCGAGATCGAGGAAGATCGGACCGATCAATATCTGCCGCTCTCCAAGGTCCGCGCCGATCTCTCCGAACGCTTCACGCTGACCGACATTCCCTTCCGCACCGGCGGCCCGGCCCGCTATGTCGAGGTGAAGGAAACCGGCGGCAAGCTCGGCTTCATCACGCCGATGACGCATAATTTTTGCGAAAGCTGCAACCGCGTCCGCCTCACCTGCACCGGCACGCTCTACATGTGCCTCGGCCAGAACGACGCCGCCGACCTGCGGGCCGTGTTGCGTGAAAGCGACGATCCCGAGGTGCTTTCAGCAGCCATCGATGAAGCCATCCGCCGCAAGCCCAAGGGGCACGATTTCATCATTGACCGCGACCACAAGCGCCCGGCCGTGGCGCGCCACATGAGCGTCACCGGCGGGTGATCAACACTGTCGTCTGTAATGGGCGCTGACTCTCCGACACGATGAGGCCGGACACGAGCAGGTGGTGAAAGCATGGGAACAAGAACTTGAATTCGAACACGCTTTTCCGCATCGCCACCGCCCTTTTCCTCACGGCGACAACCGCATTCGCCGAAGACAAGCCTGCAGAACCCGCAAAACCCGAAGACCCGGCCATTGTGGCGGCCCGCACCTTTGCCTTCGCCGCCGTCCCCGCCCAATGCGACGAACGCACGGCTGACAATGCCGAAATGGCGCAAGACAGCGTCTATCCGCTGACCTGGAAGGACAAGTACGGCGACCCGCCGACCGAACATAAGGCGACGCTTTACGAGATCTATTGCTATTCAGGCGCCTACAACGTTTCCGACCTCTACGTCCTGAAGGACGAAGAGAACAAGCTTTCGCTCGTCTCCTTCGCCTCGCCCACCTTTGATGTCGCCTATGTTGAGGGGGATGACACGGAAACGAAGCTGAAACGCGACCCCGTCGTGACCGGCTATTCGACGAGTTTCTTCCTCACCAATCCATCCTTCGACGAAAAGACGAAGACGCTCTCGGAATTCGCCAAATGGCGCGGCCTTGGCGATGCCTGGTCGGCCGGCGACTGGCAGTTCCGCGACGGCCAGTTCGTGCTTTCCCGCTATGAGATCGATCCGATCTATGAAGCCAACCTGGAAAATCCACCGCAAAAGCTGGCGGACAAGAGTTTCCAGCTTTTCCCTCAGGCCAAAAGAAAATAAGCCGGACTGACCAAGCAGAACAAATCTCGATCGCGGAAAGTACGCCCCCAATGGCCTTGTCGGATAATATCAAGGGCGCTCTCACCATGACGCTCGCCATGGCCGGCTTCGGCTTCAACGACATGCTGGTGAAGACCGCGACGAAAAGCCTGGCGACCGGCGAGATCATTCTCATCCGAGGCACGATCTCAACGTTTCTGATCTTCCTGCTGGCGCTCCATTTGGGTGCGCTCCGGCCGCTCAGGACGGTGCTTCATCCCATGCTTGCACTGCGCGTTCTCGCGGAGGTGACAGCGACCTTCACGTATATTTATGCGCTCGGACAGCTGCCGCTGGCCAATGCCGGCGCGATCCTGCAATTCCTGCCGCTGGCGGTGACGCTGGGCGCGGCGATCTTCCTGCGCGAACCGGTCGGCTGGCGGCGCTGGGGCGCCATCATCGCCGGTTTCGTTGGCGTGCTCCTCATCATCAAGCCCGGCCCGGACGGTTTTTCGATCGCCTCCTTTCTGGCGCTTGCCTGCGTCTTTGCCGCCGCCGGCCGTGACATCGCCACGAAACGTTTGCCGCAGGGCATTCCGACGGTTTTCGTCACGCTGATCACCTCGCTGGCCGTCACCGTTGGCGGCGGCATCTTCATTCAGCCGCTGGGCGGCTGGCACGCGCCCTCGGCCATGGACGTGATAGTTCTAGCGCTCGCTGCAATCTGCCTGATGATCGGCTATCTGGCGTTGATCACGGCCATGCGCACCGGTGAAATTTCCTTCATCGCGCCCTTCCGCTACACCTATATGATCTGGGCGCTCGCGCTCAGCTTCACCGTATTCGGCGACCTGCCCGACATCTTCATGATCCTCGGCTGCACCATCGTCGTCGCTTCCGGCATCTATACATTCTATCGCGAAAACCGCCGGCGGACGGGCCTTCCCGCCCAGTCGCTACCCCGCGCTCCGCACTGAAGAGCAGATCATGCGTGACGAAAATCTCCCGAAATTCCCAGGAATGGTCCTCGCCGGCGGCCGCTCGAGCCGTATGGGCGAGGACAAGGCGGCAAAACGCTTAGCCGGCAAACCATTGGCGCGGATTGTGGCCGCGCGCTTGTCCGAACAGGCCACGCCGCTTCTCATCAACACCGGGAACACCGCACTTGCGGGCATTGGCTACGATCTGTTGCCCGACACGATCGAAGGTCAGCAAGGCCCCCTTGCCGGCATCCTCGCCGGGCTGGAACACGTATTGGCAATTGTGCCCGCCACCAGCCATCTGGCCGTTGTCCCTGCGGACGCGCCCTTCTTCCCCGAGACGCTGGTATCGCGCCTCACCGCCGCCATCGAAGGCCCCGAAACGATCGCCATGGCCGCCTATTGCGGCGACCCAGAGCCTGCCTTCGCGCTCTGGCCCGTGGCGCTCACCGCCCGCCTGCGTTACTGGCTGGAAATGGGCGAAAGCCGCGCCATCCGGGCGTTTGCGGCAACATGCGATGTCCGGCTCGTCGATTTCGTGGATGAGCCCCCGCACAGCTTCTTCAACGTCAACCGTCCTCGTGATTTCGAGCGTGCAAGAGACCTGATGGGCCTCGGCCGAGCCCCGAAAATCCTCGGAATTTCGGGCTGGAAGAATTCCGGCAAGACCGGCCTCACGGTTCGTCTCGTTGAGGAACTGACCGCCCGCGGCTATCGCGTCTCGACCATCAAGCACGCCCACCACGATTTCGACATCGACAAGGTCGGCGCCGACAGCTTCCGCCATCGCCAGGCCGGCGCGCATGAGGTGACCATCGTCTCGGGCACCCGCTACGCCATCATGCACGAGTTGCGCGGCAACCCCGAACCAGCCTTCGAAGAGGTGCTTTCCCGCCTCGCGCCCTGCGACATCGTGGTCATCGAGGGGTACAAGCGCGAGCCGGTCCCGAAGATCGAGGCGCGGCGGCTCGAGGCAAAGAGCCATGTGCCGCTGGCGCCGGAAGACCCTCACATCGTAGCAATTGCGGCCGATCATGCGGTGGAGGATGCAGGGCTGCCGGTATTCGATCTGGACGATACCCAGGCAATTGCGGATTTTGCAGAGAGGCTGCTGGGGTTTGCGGGAGACATGAGCAAATAACTGCCTTGGTGTTGACGCCCCCTCTCTTGCGATTTCTAACACTTAGCTAAAGCTAAGATGTTGAAATCGCTTTCTCCCCCACCAGGGGGGGGAGATTGGAGTGAGCGGCCAAGTCGTACCCCCCATCTCCCCCTTGGTGGGGGAGAAAGCAAAATCACGGTCTTGGCCAACGGCTAAGTCGTAGATTTTGCAAGTGAGGGGGTAAAGCGCTGAGGCAAATTCAACCCACCTTCAACAACCCATCCATCGGCTTCACCGCACTGCTATCCGGAAACACGTCCTTCCCCAGCGCCGCTTCCTCAATCCCGAGGTGATCCCGGAGCGCGCCTTTGAGCACCGCCCGCAAATCGGTCGTCGGCGCAAGATCGCGCTGCTGGAACAGCGCCTTGTCCGAAAGACCGGGCCAGTCGGCAATCACGCGGCCGCCCTTGACCGCACCGCCGGCGAGGAAGGCCACCGTCGCGGTTCCATGATCGGTGCCTTCCGTGCCGTTCATGCGGACGGTGCGACCGAACTCGGTGGCGACGACGACGACGGTTTCATCCCATGCCGGCCCCAGCGATGCCTTGAGGGCCGCAAGTCCGGCGTCCAACTCCACCAACGCCTTGCCGAGATTCTCGCCCTCGGGCTGCTCGGTCGCATGCGTGTCCCAACCGTCGAGGTCGATCGCGCCGATGCGCGGGCCATTGGGGTCGGTGAAGAGCTTGCCGACCATCTGCATGCCCTTGACGAAATTGGAGTTCTGGTCGGCATAGGGGCCACCCTGCCCCATGGCCGCGTTCATGTCGGTCTTGGTGGCAGCGATGCGTTCCAGCGCAAGGCCCCGCCCGAAGGCGCCGGCGAGCGCTGGATCGGCCGACTTGTAGAAGTTGAGAAGCCGCGCCCGCGCATCGTCAGTGGCCGGCCTCACGCCGCCGGCCGCCCAGGTCAGCGTCGAGGCAGGCCCGCGCATGATCAATGGCACCGTCGGCCCTATCGCAAGCCCACCGGCCTTGACACTGCCGGCCTTGCCGAGTTGCGACATGGCACGGTTCAGCCAGCCGGTGCTCACCGGACCAGTACCCGGCAAGCCGCTTTCCAGTACGTCCTGCCCGTCGAAATGCGAGCGGTCGCGATAGGGGGTCGCCACGGCATGGACCGCCAGCGCCTGCCCCTGACTGAAGAGATCATGCAGGGTGGCGAGCTTTGGGTTCATCAGGAAGCCGTCGGCGATCGGCAGCCCTGCCGGCGTACCGTCCGCACCGAGGATCAGCCCGGCGCGCGCGCGCTCGAAATCGGGATCGAAGGCGGGTTCGATGACAGCAAGCCCGTCCATCGCCCCACGCAGCACGACCATGAGAAAGCGCGGATCTCGCCCCGGCGCGGCGCTCGCAAATTGCGGCGCGAAGGACCAGGCGGTGAAGGCGCCGGCCGTCAACAGAAAGCCGCGGCGTGTCGGATGCAGGAATTCGAACATGGGCCTCACCTCACCTGGATTTCGGGGGACATGATGATCGTCGCCAGCGCCTCGCGGCGGCTGGCGGCCCGCTTGATCGCCGTCTGCATGTCAGGCTTCAGCGCAGGGCCGAAGAGCGCACTTGCAAGCTCCATCGGCTCCGGCGGGTTCTTCGGCTGGCCGGAAAGCTGCAGCGCATAGTCGAAGCGCTTGACCAGCGCATTGGGCGCGGCCCAGGCCATGTCATTGTCAGGAAAGCCGTTGGGAGAACGCGGCGTCCAGAGCGGCTGACCAAGCACGCGGGCAAAATTGACGACCTTCTTCGGGTCCGTATTGAGCGCCAGAATGCGCTCGCAACAGATCGCCATGTCATAGGGTGGAATGACCTTGGCCGGCGCGGCACTCCACGCTTCAGGCGCCTTGACCAGCGCGATTACAGTCTCCCGCAGATCGCCATTCGTCTCCTGGAAGCGCTTCGCCACGCCCTGAACCAGCGCCGGCGACGCCTTGTCGCCGATAAAATGCCTCACCAGCTTCCCGGCGACATGCTGGGCCGTCGACGGATGCGCCGCCAGCATGTCCAGAAGCGCCTCGCCCTGCGCCGCGCCACTTTCGGCGAAAGCGGTACCCATGACGGTAAAAGTGCCCGGTTCATGCCGGTTCGGCTCGAATTTGAAGATGCCCGGCTGCGGGTCCTTGTCGCCGGCAATACCCCAGCCCGTGATGATGCGGGCGGCATTCGTCACGTCAGCCTGATTGTAGCCGGCCTTGACGCCGACCGTGTGCAATTCCATCAGTTCGCGGCCGAGATTTTCGTTGAGCCCCTTCTTCTGCTTCAGCCCGGCCCTGGAATTCGGCCCGAAGGAAACCTGATTGTCCAGATAGTAGAGCATGGCCGGGTGATGCATCACTGCGCCCAGCATGTCGCGAAACCGCCCGGTGACATAGGGCCGGATCGCCTCGCGCTCATAGGCACCGGCAAGCACCCGCACATCCTCGCCCTTGGAGCAGGAAATGCAGAAATGCCCTGCCCAAAAATCCGTCAGCCGCTCGACGAGCGGACGGTCGGAGGTGATGGCCATCTGCTGGCGATAGGCCGCTTCGTTCTCAAACTGGGTGCGGACGAACTCATTCTTCTGCTTGAAGATTTCCTTGTTGTCGGCGGTAACGGCCGATGACGCCGGGTCCTGCATTTTCGCCATGCTGCCGGCCGGCGCCATGGCCGATCCATTCACGGGCGTGGGCGCACCGGCCAGAGCCGCACGCGCGTCGCGGACCTGCCGCTGACGTTCGCGCAACTCGCGCAGGATATCGGAAGAAGCAAGCAGGCCCGAGCCATCGGAATAGCGATAATCGTCGAGTTGCAAAAGAACGCTATCATGCGCATCGCCGCCGATCTTGCGCCATCCATCAGGAACGGGGCCAAAACCGAAGCGCCGTTGCGCCGTCAGAGCCATCTCATCTGCAAGCGCCATGGGAGACACATCCTTCTGCAGGCCTGAAACGAACGGTGACGCGCCGCCTGCCTGGGTATCGCACAAGCCTGCCTGGGGAGCAGCGCGTCAAAAAAAGGTCTAGCCTGAATTGCGGACGCGAATGCGGCGAGTTCCACAGGTTACAGAGATTTAATCTGAGGAGACTTGCCCAAGACGGAGGCGGGATAGGGCGCAGCTCCCTACCCGAACAAGGCCCGTGCCGCCGTCACGCTGCGCCCCACAATGACAATCCCGTCGCCGCTCTCGACCACCAGCGCAGGATCGGGTGACGCAACAGTCTCGCCGCTCTGTCGGTTCACCTGCACGATGAAGAAACCGCCATGCGCCTTCGCCTCGATCTCGGCGATGGAAAGCCCGGTCAACGGGCCCTCAGCCGGGACGATCACGACATCCATCTCGAGCCCAAGACCGCGCAGGGAGTGCTCCAGCTCCTGCATCTGCGAACTGGTCCTCAGCCGCCGCGCAGCCTCCGGATAGAGGATCAGCTCGGCGATCCGCTCCGCGCCGATATGCGCCGGCAGCACGACCTTGTCGGCGCCGGCCTGTTTCAGCTTGTTCTCGGTGGACGGCACCTCGCCGCGCGCGATGATCTCGATCTTCGGATTGAGCGCGCGGGCCGAGAGCGTGATGAAGACATTGGCCGCATCGTTCGGCAGCACGCAGGCCAGCGTATGCGCCCGCTCGATCCCGGCATGTTTCAGCACGTCTTCATGCGTGCCGTCGCCGACGAGACAGAGATAGCCGTTCTCGCGGATCTCGGACGCCCGCGCCTCGCTCATTTCCAGCACGACGAATTTCCGCCCCGCCGCCTTGAGCTCCCGCGCCAGCATGTAGCCGATGCGCCCGAAGCCGACGACGATGACATGGTCCTTCAGCTTGTCGATTTCGGATTGCATGCGATTGCTCCCCAGGATTTGCCGGATCTGCGTGATGGTGAGAAACTGAATGAGCGCACCGGTCAGAAGGATCATCCCCGTGCAGCCGAAGATCATCAGGAACACGGTCACCAGATGGAGATAGGTCGTGTCGATCGGATGCACTTCGCCATAGCCGACCGTATAGACGGTGAGCAGCACCATGTAGAACGCATCGCCGAAATCCCACCCCGCCCACATGTAGGCAAAGGTCGCGATCACCACGACCGTGAGATTGAACAACACGATATTCGCCAGAGTGCGCCCCGGCGACCGGAAGAGATTCATGGATATGTGTCCCCAGAGCCGGGAATCACGAGGGGTTCCGGGCCTGGTGGGGAGTATTCAAGGGAGGTGGGGAGGTTGGCAAGGGTTGGACGGCAAACTTAGGAACTTGCTCAAAGCTTGTTTCCTAATCTAACTTGTCAAAACGACCGAAGCGGGAAATGACATATGAATATAAAATACCAAGTTTTCATCAGTTCAACTTTTGAAGATCTCCAACAAGAACGCCGGTCTGTTACTGAGGCAATTCTGAACATGGGGCACATACCGGTTGGAATGGAGGCTTTCCAAGCGAGCGATGACGACCAATGGCAATACATCAAACGAAGAATAGAAGAATCTGACTATTATGTCGTCATTGTTGGAGAGCGCTATGGATCACAATTAAAAGGAAAAAGTTACACCCAAATGGAATATGAATATGCAGTTGAAAAGGGAGTGCCAGTGGCAGCCTTTCTACTGGATTCAAGTGTTAGAAAAACGTGGCCGTCTGATAAAGTCGAGTTTGAACAAAGGGACAAAATCGAAAAATTTCGGAGAACCTGCCAGAAAAAACTCGTAAAATATTGGCGAAACGGCGACGAGCTGGGAACAAGGGTGTCTTCAGCGTTATACGAGCTAATGAACCAAAAGCCTCGCATTGGGTGGGTTCGCGCAAATTCTTTGCCTTCAGCAACGGTGCTTGAAGAGATTACGCGTCTTTCGGAGGAGAAAAGAGAACTTCTCGAAAGAATAAGAGAAATCTCAGAAAATGATGGAAAATTAAAAGTCCCCCCTAAAGCGTTTTGGATGATAGATCATCTAAGATCGAAACTTATAAGCGATTTTTGCAAAACGAAGGGTATATTACCCAATCAAGATGAGAGTTTGCTTTCCTTTTTCTTAGGCAACGCAAACAGCTTTGCTGCCGGCATTTCCATCACCGCTTCAAACCGAATCTTACTGAAGAAGATAAACGGAACTAAGGAATTCAGCAATGAATCCAACATAGCAGCTCACGAAATATTTAGCGAAATATTGATTTCCGGTTTAATTGAAAAATACATAAATGCCTCAAACTCCACCCTGTATAGAATAACAGACGCCGGAAGGGACCTTATTATGTACAATAGAGAAATTGAAAAGAATAGATAATATAATTCCTCCGAATTTTCCGCGTATAAAACACTCCCTAATGCCGCCGATATTCTCTTATATTTAGGCAGAAAAACTCCGTCTTTATAGGAGAAACCTTCCATATGCAAAACAATTGCCCTACCGCTTGCCTTATGCCGACCGATAGCGCGTGAAATTCTTTGATATCGGCGCGAGGTCCGAGCCATTTCGCGGATAGGTCATTCAGGGCTCTCAAGAGACTTCGTTGCGGCAACTTAAACATCGCTCTCAACTGTATCAGGTGTAACTTCCGTGTGCTGCTGCGTCGTATATCCAATTTTTCGAGTTGGGCCATAGGTGGGCTTCTCTATTAGCTAGGAATCAGACTAGCGCCGTCTATGACACCCTTGAAAACACCTTCACCACTGCCACTTCCTGTCAGCATCCCCACCCTTCTCACCCCGCCGCCCCTTCCCTTTTCCCCTGACTCGCCCCATATTCCGGGCATGGCCAGATCACCGAAAAACTCTCCCCGCTCCTCCGGTTTCGAGGAGGCGCCGCAGGCTCCTTTTGAGGGAGCGCCGCTTGAGGGCGGTATTTCCGACTGGATCAAGCAGCTGGAGGCGGAGGCCGAGGCGGATAGCCGGCGCAGCGAGATGCGGGAAATCCGGTCCAAGGCCGGGACGCATCGGGTGACGGTGGAGAACAAGGCGCTGAAGGAGGCTTCCGCGCCTGCGGGCAAACAGGGCACGCGGTCGAACCTCAAGGAAGTTCAGGGCGTCGGCGATAAGAGAACGTCGCGCGGCACGTCCATAGGTGCCTCTTCCGATCCCAAGACCCGCGCCGCAGCGGGCCTCAACCCAGTTGCCGGCATGGAACTCTCGCTGGAAGAGGCCGATGCGCTGGCTTCGACGGGCGGCGTCACGGCGACGGTGGATGCGCTGTCGAAGCTGATCGAGAGCGGCAATCCGCTGTTCAAGGACGGCAAGATCTGGACGCCGCATCGCCCTGCCCGGCCGGAAAAGTCGGAAGGCGGCATCGCGATCCGCATGGTCAGCGAATATGAGCCCGCCGGCGACCAGCCAACGGCGATTGCCGATCTGGTCTCCGGTCTCGAATCCGGCGAACGATCGCAGGTGCTTCTCGGCGTCACCGGCTCGGGCAAGACCTTCACCATGGCGAAGGTGATCGAGCAGACGCAGCGACCGGCGGTCATTCTCGCGCCCAACAAGACGCTGGCGGCGCAGCTCTATTCGGAGTTCAAGAACTTCTTCCCGCATAACGCGGTCGAATATTTTGTCTCCTACTACGATTACTACCAGCCCGAAGCCTATGTGCCGCGCTCGGATACCTACATCGAGAAGGAATCGTCGATCAACGAGCAGATCGACCGGATGCGCCACGCCGCAACCCGCGCCATTCTCGAGCGCGACGACTGCATCATCGTCGCCTCCGTCTCCTGCATCTACGGTATCGGTTCGGTCGAAACCTATACGGCCATGACCTTCCAGATGAAGGTCGGCGACCGGCTCGACCAGCGCCAGCTTCTCGCCGACCTCGTGGCCCAGCAATACAAGCGCCGCGACATGGATTTCACCCGCGGCTCCTTCCGGGTGCGCGGCGACACGATCGAAATCTTCCCCGCCCACCTGGAGGATGCCGCCTGGCGCATCGCCATGTGGGGCGATGAGATCGAGAGTATTTCCGAATTCGATCCGCTGACCGGCCACAAGACCGGCGACCTCGAAAGCGTCAAGATCTACGCCAACTCGCACTATGTGACGCCCCGCCCGACGCTCAATCAGGCGATCAAGTCGATCAAGGAAGAGCTTAAAGGTCGTCTCGTCGAGCTGGAAAAGGCCGGCCGCCTGCTGGAAGCGCAGCGGCTGGAACAGCGCACGAAATACGATCTCGAAATGCTGGAAGCCACCGGCTCCTGCGCCGGCATCGAAAACTATTCGCGCTACCTCACAGGACGCAACCCCGGCGAGCCGCCGCCGACGCTGTTTGAATATATCCCCGATAACGCGCTGATTTTCATCGACGAAAGCCATGTCACCATCCCGCAGATCGGCGGCATGTATCGCGGCGACTTCCGGCGCAAGGCGACGCTGGCCGAATACGGTTTCCGCCTGCCCTCCTGCATGGACAACCGCCCGCTGCGCTTCGAGGAATGGGACGCCATGCGCCCCGACACGATCGCCGTGTCGGCCACGCCCGGCAATTGGGAAATGGAACAGGCCGGCGGCGTCTTCGCCGAACAGGTCATCCGCCCGACAGGCCTCATCGACCCGCCGGTGGAAATCCGCCCGGCCAAGAGCCAGGTGGACGACGTTCTCGGCGAAATCCGCGAGACCGCCGCGAAGGGCTATCGCACGCTGGTCACGGTGCTGACCAAGCGCATGGCCGAAGACCTGACGGAATATCTGCACGAACAGGGCGTCCGGGTCCGCTACATGCACTCGGACATAGACACGCTGGAGCGCATCGAGATCATCCGCGATCTGCGCCTTGGCGCGTTCGACGTGCTGGTCGGGATCAACCTGCTGCGCGAAGGTCTCGACATTCCCGAATGCGGCTTCGTGGCGATCCTCGATGCCGACAAGGAAGGCTTCCTGCGCTCCGAAACCTCGCTGGTGCAGACCATCGGCCGCGCCGCGCGTAACGTTGATGGCCGCGTCATCCTCTATGCCGACCAGATCACCGGCTCGATGCAGCGCGCCATGGACGAGACGTCCCGTCGCCGCGAAAAGCAGATGGCCTATAACGAAGCGAACGGCATCACGCCGGAATCGGTCAAGGCCCGCATTTCCGACATTCTGGACAGCGTCTACGAGCGCGACCATGTCCGCGCCGACATCCAGGTCCGGGGCGTCAAGGGCGGCACGGCCACCGACCTCGTCGGCAACAATCTGCAGGCCCATCTCAACGCGCTGGAAAAGCAGATGCGCGACGCCGCCGCCGATCTCGACTTCGAGACCGCCGCGCGCCTGCGCGACGAGATCAAGCGCCTCAAGGCCGCCGAACTGGCGATCATGGACGATCCGATGGCCCGCGAAGAATCGCGCAGCCAGGAGAAATCCGGCAAACCGCAGGGTGCCGCCCTCTTCGCCAAGCCGTCGCTGGACGATATGGGGCCCGGCACCGACACGGCCAAGCCGCTCTTCCGCAAGAACACGCTGGACGAGATGACCGTCGGCCGGACCGAGAAGCCCGTGCGCAGCACAATCCCCGAGAAGCCGATCGACGATCCCCGTCCACTGGTGCGTGGCAAGGCCGGCGTCGGGTCTTATGAGGACCCGGTGGACGAAAAGCGCAAAGGCCGCACGAAAGGCAAGACTGGTCGGCCGGGGCGGTAATCGTCCCCCGTCGATGTCCGAGGCGGCCTGGACAACATTTCTGGGATGAATGCGCTCATCGACATGTTTGCATGTATGGTCCTCGCGCATTTTGCCACAAGGACATACTTTACATGAAAAATTTCGTACTGGCCGCCGCTGCCGCGCTTCTGCTCTCGACCGCCGCGCAGGCCAAGGATTTCAGCATTCCTTCCGAAAAGCCCGTGGCCTCGATTGCCATGCCTGACAGCTGGACGGCCAACGAGACCGATTCAGGCCTGGAAGGCACGTCGGCGGATAGCGCTGTCTATTTCGCGGTCGACATCTCCGAAGCCACTGCGCTCGACAAGACAATTCCGGAAGCCGTCAAGTTCCTCGAAGACCAGGGCGTGAAGATCGACGAGAAGACCGAGAAGCAGAAGCAGGACAAGCTGAACGGCAAGGACGCCGTCTTCGTCAGCTGGGCCGGCACCGACAAGGACGGCCCGGCCACCATCGGCCTCGCGATCGTCGTTCTCGACGAAAAGACCGCTCTGATCCTGACCTATTGGGGCACCAAGGGCGAAGAAGACAAGCACGGCGCCGAGATCAACTCGATCATCGGGTCCATCAAGTCTGCCAAGTAAGGTGCGCTTACAGGGGCGGACGGAGCGATCCGCCGCCCTTAACCATTGTTAAAAAACAACAATCCCGCCCCTACCACATTTGAAGAATCTCTTGTAGATTTCTCTGGCATATTGCCTCCAGGGGGATTCAATACATGAAAAAACTGTTGATCGCGGCTTCGGCTGCGCTTCTCTTCGCGTCCACGGCCCATGCAAAGCTTTGGGAAATTCCGTCCAACCGCCCGATCGCCACGCTCGACATGCCGAGCGGCTGGAAGACCAACGAAACCGACACCGGCCTGGAAGGCACGTCCGAAGACGGCGCGGTCTATTTCGCGGTCGATCTCGCCTCGCCCAAGAAGATGGACAGCATCATCGACGACGCCGCCAAGTTCCTCGATGACCAAGGCATCAAGATCGACACGGACACGCAGAAATATTCGGAAGACAAGCTGAACGGCAAGGATATCGTCTATATCAGCTGGTCCGGCACCGACAACGACGGCCCCGCCTCCATCGGCCTCGCCGTTCTCATCCTCGACGAAAAGACGGTTCTGGTCCTGACCTATTGGGGCACCAAGGGCGAGGAAGACAAGCACATGCCGGAAATCGGCAAGGTGCTCGATTCCATCAAACTTGCCCAGTAAACGTCCGGCTGTTCGCCAGCCACGGCGACCGGCCTGATTGCACAAGCCCGTCCGGCGACGTATGAAGGGCACAATCCCTCTCCCCCGTTGGACGGTCTTTACATGTTGAAGCTTTATCTCGCCGGACCCGAAGTCTTTCTCCCCAATGCCCGCGCCGTGCTGGATGCCAAGGCCGCGATGACCCGCGCCTATGGCTTCGAACCGCTCTGCCCCGGCGACCTGGCAATAGAACCTGCGCCGACGCGCCATCAGTTCGGCCTCAACATCAGCGCCGTCGATGAGAGTTTCATGAATGACGCCGATGGTGTCATTGCCAACCTCACCCCCTTCCGCGGCATCGCAGCCGACCCCGGTACAGTCTTCGAACTCGGCTACATGTGCGCCAGCGGCAAGCTGGTCGCCGCTTACACCAACATGACCGAGAACCACTATCAGCGTACCCTCGCCTTCTACGACGGCAAGGTCGACGTTGCCGCCGATGGCCACAAGCGCGGACCCGATGGCCTGTCGCTGGAAGATTTCGACATGATCGAAAACCTTATGCTGCACGGTGGCGTCGAGCGCCGCGGCGGACCGGTCATTGCACACAGGGCAGCAGCGGACGCACTTTACTCCGACCTGACAGGCTTCGAAGCCTGCCTGCGAGCACTGGCCGAACAGCGAGGCAAGGCCGCCTGAGCGGCTGCCCCCTTGGTCGGCGCGATATTTTTGGGATCATCACGAAGCGGAGATCAATTATCCTCTTTGTCGGTATACGATGGGACGACTTCAGGCCGGCGTCGATTGCGGATGTCGGACCGGAAGACCGACCATTCGCTTCACCGATTTAACCGCCCTTCTGCCGTGCGAACCAGGGGCCTTCGGAGCGGTGTAAAGGGGACCCTACATGAAGACACTTCTCGCGGCGGCCACCGCCCTGCTCCTGTCGACTGTCGCCTATGCGGGCGAAATCCAGATCCCATCGAACCGCCCGATCATCTCGGCGGATGTGCCGGATGACTGGACGACGAACGAGACCAATACCGGCATCGAGATCAACTCCGCCGACAATTCCGTCTATCTCGCCATCGACATCGCCTCGCCGAAGAAGACTGGCGACATGATCGACGAAGCCGCCAAGTTCCTCGACAGCCAGGGCGTCACGATCGATGAGAAAACCCAGAAATATACGGAAGACAAGCTGAACGGCAAGGACATCGTCTATATCGAATGGAACGGCAAGGACAAGGACGGCCCGGCCTCAGTCGGCCTCGCCGCACTGGTTCTGAACGAAAAGACCGTCGCGGTTCTGACCTATTGGGGCACGCCCGGCGAGGAGGAGAAGAACTCGGCATCGGTGGGCAAAATTCTCGCGTCGATCAAGTCGGCGGAGTGACGCGTACTCCTCTCCCCCTTGTGGGGAGAGGATAGCTCGCCCCGAGAGGCGTGGCCGATTGGCGTGGCGAGCTTGGTGAGGGGGTATTCCACGCTGCACCAATCGGGCACCCTGACTGGCGCAACAATTCCAATAAACAAAAACGGGCGGCCCACCGGACCGCCCGCTGCAATTCCGAAGTCGTCGCGCCGCTTACTGCGCGTTCACCGAACCATCCACCGTTTCCTGGTTCAGCCCCGTCTGCAGCGCGAGCTGCTGGGCGCCGTCCATGGAGTAGATGTCGTCACGGAACTGGACGATGCCATCCTTTGCGGACCAGGCGGTGAAGTACTTGAAATAGACCGGCACTTCCTGCGCCAGCTTGATCGGCGTGTTGACGCGGGTCTGGATCACCGCCTCGATGTGCTGGCGATCCCAGCCGGGCGTGTCGCGCAGTAGCCAGGTGGCGAGGTCGCGCACGTTCTGAACGCGTACGCAGCCCGAGGATTCGAAGCGGACGAGCTTGTTGAACAGGCCCTGCTGGGGCGTGTCGTGCATGTATTCGTCGTTCGGATTGTGGAAGTTGATCTTCGTCGAGGCCATGGCGTTGATCTTGCCCGGGTCCTGGCGGAAGGTCAGGTTCGGCGCCTTGTCGGCGAACCAATCGATCGTCTTCGGATCGACTTCCTGGCCCTTGCCGTCGAGAAGGCGGATATTGTTGCGCGTCAGATAGGTCGGATCCTTCTGCATCAGCGGCATGATGTCCTTCTGGACGATCGACCGCGGCGCAGTCCAATACGGGTTGAGGATGACCTCGTAGATCTTGGAGTCGATGATGTGCGTCGGACGGGACGGACGACCGACCACGGCCGTATGGCGCTGAACGACGCGGCCATTCTCCACAGCTTCGATATAGGCCGCCGGAATGTTGACCATCACGTAGCGCTGGCCGAGATCGCCCTTGACCTCCTGCAGTCGCTTCAGGTTCGTCTGCAGCTGCATGAGGCGGATGTCAGCCGGAACGTTCATGGCCTTCAGGGTGAAATCGCCCAGAACGCCATCCTGCGGCAGGCCGTGGCGAGCCTGGAAGCGCTTGACGGCCGCGGTAACGTAGGAATCATAGGCATTGGAAATACCGGCTGCCTGCGGCAGGTCGCCGGAGACCATCAGGCGCTTGCGCAGAACCTGCACAGAAGGGTCGGCGACCCCGAGCTGAAGCTTCTGTGTCGGGTTCACCTGTGGCCAGCCGCCCTGTGCCACGATTTCCTGGTACTTGTTGATGGCCTGCTGGATGTTCGGCAGAGCCTCCGGCCCGAAGATCGGATTGGTTGTCGCAACTGCAGATGCAGAGCTGATCGCTTTGGAGTCGAACTGGTCGTCCCAATCGCCGCGACGCGGCGCGTCGATCACGCTCTGGAGACTGAAGTCATCCGCGAAAGCACTGCCCGCAACCGCGGCAAGGCCGCCTGCTGCCGCGCTGCGGAGGAAGGCGCGGCGGGAGAGATCAAGTATTTTCTTGTCCGACATTCTCAAACCAATCCATCGAAATCGCTGTACAGGCGGGCCGGGAGGCACCCGCCAGGGGATCATCCGCATGCAATAACGCACGCCTGTGATATTTGTTGCCGAGTTGACACAGCAATATGGCCGATTCGTGTCTCGTCGTCGCGCATTCGTTGCATGGCGGAATCCGAAAGGCCGGACGGAGACCGCCCGGCCCTTTCGAGAGATCAGGTTAGCCGCCGGTTGTTTACAGGCGGTAAAGGATCGAGTCGTTCCAGAAGCGGTCGAGGCGCTGCAGCAGCTTGTTCATCTGCGTGAACTCGTCTTCGCCGATGCCACCAACCTTCTGGATCGAGCCGATATGGCGCTCATAGAGCCGTGCGACGGTTTCGGCGATGTCCTGGCCGGCCTTGGTCAGGCTGATGCGGACGGCGCGGCGATCGACCCGCGAGCGGCTGTGGTTGATGAGGCCGAGATCGACCAGCTTCTTGACATTGTAGGACACGTTCGAGCCGAGGTAGTAACCGCGCGAGCGCAGCTCGCCGGCGGTCAGCTCGGAATTGCCGATGTTGAAAAGAAGGAGTGCCTGGACGGCGTTGACATCCGAACGACCCTGACGGTCGAACTCGTCCTTGATGACATCCAGCAGGCGGCGGTGCAGCCGCTCGACCAGGTGCAGCGATTCCATATAGAGATCGCGGATCGGGTCTTCATGCGTTTCGACGGTGGCAACGGCCTGCTTCTGGTTCTTGATCATGACTGCCTCTCTGTTTTTGTGGCGGTTCTTTTGTTTTCTTCCGCCTATGACCAGAGACTATCGAATGCGTCTAAAATTCTACTTAAACCGCAGCATTAACAGGACGTTACTATTCGCAGAGTGAGAATTACAGTGAATCAGTCCTTACCCGGTTGCGGCCCCGTCTTTCCAGGTAGAGACCGATCCGGAACGCCACGTAGAGCGATGCAACGCTGACATCCATGACAATCAGCAGATCATCGGTCCCGTAGATATGCGCCCAGAGCGTATGCGCCAGCACCTCGCCGATCGCCACGGCAGCCCAGATTACGGCGCCCCATGTGGATCCCATCCACAGGCCGAGAGAGATGATCGGATAGGCGACGGCCAGAACCGTCGCCAGCGTGCGCCAAGGCACAGTCATGACGTCGAAACGGATCACGTTGCCGGAGGAAATACCGAGAACGAGGTCCCAGTAGCGCAGGCCGAAATAGAAACAGGCCATCGCCGTCATGCGCATGAAGACGGTGAAAAGCGTCTCGATCAGGGTACGCCGGACTGCCGGTCTTGAATCGCCACTCATGGACGGGACGATATGCGAGGCGGCTGCCGACCGCCAGCCCGCCCCGTGTCAATTCGGCACGCCATCAACGGTTCATTCGACGTTCCGTTTGGAGAAACCGCGTGATAACAGGAAGTCATTCACCCGAAGGACTACGCATATGACCGACAAGACCCACTCCGTCGACCACATCACCGGCCATCGCCGCATGCGCCGCAACCGCAAGGCAGACTGGACCCGCCGCCTCGTGCGCGAGAATTCGCTGACGGTGGACGATCTCATCTGGCCCGTCTTCGTCGTTCCGGGCACCGGCATCATCGACCCTATTGCCGCCATGCCGGGCGTCAATCGCATGAGCGTCGACAAACTGGTGGAGGCCGCGAAAGAGGCGGCCGCTCTTGGCATTCCGGCCATCGCCACCTTCCCCAATATCGAGATGGACCTGCGCGATATCACCGGCTCGCAGATCCTCGAGCGCGAGAACCTGATCAACCAGGCGACAGCCGCCGTGAAGAAGGCGGTGCCGGAGATCGGCGTCATCACCGATGTGGCGCTCGATCCCTTCACCAGCCACGGCCATGACGGCATCCTCCGCGACGGCATCATCGTCAATGACGAGACGGTGGAACTGGTCGCGCGGGCCGCGGTCATCCAGGCGGATGCCGGTTCCGACATCATCGCACCCTCCGAAATGATGGATGGCCGCATCGGCGCGATCCGCGCGGCACTGGACGCCGCCGGCCACCAGAATGTCGGCATCATGTCCTACGCGACAAAATTCTCATCCGGCCATTACGGGCCCTATCGCGAGGCGATCTCCACCGGCGGCCTGCTCAAGGGCGACAAGAACTCCTATTATATCGACCCCGCCAATGGCACGGAAGCGATCCGCGACGCCGCTCTCGACGTCGAAGAAGGCGCCGACATGCTGATGGTCAAGCCCGGCTTGCCCTATCTCGACATCGTCTGGCGCATGAAGCAGGAATTCGGCCTGCCCGTCTTTGCCTATCAGGTCTCCGGCGAATACTCGATGGTGAAGGCCGCCGCAGCCAACGGCTGGATCGACGGCCAGCGGGTGATGATGGAACAGCTTCTCTGTTTCAAGCGCGCCGGCTGCGACGGCATCCTCACCTATTTCGCGCCGGAAGTCGCGAAAATCCTTGCCAAAGCGTGAGCACGCAGCCGCGCCGCGTTGACGATCGCGCCTTGCCACACCATATCAAAGATGTTCCGGGCGTGTTGCCCGGCATTGGAGACGAATGACGATGAGCATGACCCGCGAAGACAACTATGAGCTTGATTGGCGCGCTTACCAGGGCGTGCTGTCGCGGCGCATCTTCGGCTTCATCATCGACTATGTTATCGTCGGATTGCTGATGATACCCGCATTGGTCGTTTTCTTCTTCTTCGGCCTCATCACGTTCGGCCTCGGCTTCTATCTGTCGCCGCTGCTGTTCTTCATCGTGGCGGGTCTTTATTTCGGGCTTTCGATCGGTGGTCCGGCACAGGCGACGCCCGGCATGCGGGCCGTGGGGCTGAGATTGCGCCGGCTCGACAACAGGCCGATCGACTTCATGGTCGCATTGGTCCATCTCGTGCTGTTCTGGATCTTGAACGCGGTGCTGACGCCGCTCATCCTGCTGGCCGGTCTCTTCACCCACCATGGCCGACTGGTTCACGACCTTCTGCTCGGCACGGAAATGATCCGCGCCGACTGAGCCGTCAGGCAGACGACACGTGAGACTTCAGCCGGCGAGCGCTGCCGGCTGCATCGCATCGAAGGCGCGGACGAGAACTTCGACCCCCGCCCCCGGCTTGGGCGCATCGGTCGACAGTACCTGCCGATAGCGCCGCGCGCCCGGCATCCCCTGAAACAATCCCAGCATATGCCGCGTCACGGTGGAGAGCTTGCCGCCCGAGGCGACGAACGCTTCGCAATAGGTGCTCATGGCCTCGAGAAGCTCCTCGCGCGACAGCATCTCGCGCGCATCGCCAAAGAGCACCGCATCGGCATCGCCCAGAATCGAGGTGTTGTGATAGGCAGCCCGGCCCATCATGACGCCGTCGACATGGGCCAGATGCCCCCTCGCCTCGTCCAACGTCAGGATGCCACCGTTGATGCCGATGAAGACCTGGGGGAAGCGCTGTTTGAGCCGATAGACGATGTCGTAATCGAGCGGCGGAATGTCCCGGTTTTCTTTCGGGCTTAGTCCCTGCAGCCAGGCCTTGCGGGCATGGACCCAGATGGCGTCCGCACCCGCTTCCAGCGCCGGGGCGACAAGGCCAGGCAGCGCCGCTTCCGGGTCCTGCTCGTCCACCCCGATCCGGCATTTCACCGTCACAGGAACACTGGCCACGTTTTTCATCGCCTCCACGGCGCGCGCCACCACATCCGGCGTCTGCATGAGGCAGGCCCCGAAGGTTCCGGATTGTACCCGATCCGAAGGACAGCCGACATTCAGATTGATCTCGTCATAGCCGAAATCGCCGGCAATGCGCACCGCCTCCATCAGCTTGTCCGGATCGGAGCCGCCGAGCTGCAAGGCAACCGGATGCTCCGACGGGTCGAAGCCAAGCAGCCGCGCGCGGTCGCCATGGATGATCGCATCAGCCACCACCATCTCGGTATAGAGCAGCGCGCGCTTCGACAGGAGGCGCGCGAGATAGCGGTAGTGTCTGTCAGTCCAGTCGAGCATGGGCGCAATGGAGAAGATCTTATCACCCGATGCCACGGCTTCAGCGTAGAAATTGCCCATGCCTCACCCCTTCAGGAAAGGAACATACGGCAGGCCACCATGCGTGACATCGTCCGCGCCATCGAAAATCATGTTGATAGCCACATAGACGATGACCAGCAGGCCAACCCACGCAATCCAGCGGTGCTTGTTGAGAAGTTTGGCGATGAACGACGAGGCGACGCCCATCAAGACCACGGAGAGCGACAGGCCGAAAACCATGGCGCCGAGATGATCATGCGCAGCACCGGCCACGGCCAGCACGTTGTCGAGAGACATCGACACATCGGCGATGATGATCTGGGTCACGGCCTGGCGCAGCGTCTTGCGCGGCCCGGTATCGAGATTGGGATTGTCAGCGTCCGGAACGCCGTCCGTCGCCATGTCCAGCGCCTCGCTGCTATGCTCGCGCTCCTTGTCGCTGGTGCGCAACTCCTGCCACATCTTCCAGCAGACCCAGAGCAGCAGGATGCCGCCCGCAAGCAGAAGACCCGTCAATTGCAGAAGCTGCGTGGCGACGACCGCGAACAGGATGCGCAGGACGGTCGCCGCAAGAATGCCGATCAGGATTGCCTTGCTGCGCAGGCTCTTGTCGAGCCCGGCTGCCGCCATGCCGATAACGATGGCATTGTCACCCGCCAGGACCAGGTCGATCATGGCAACCTGAAAAAGGGCATAGATGGCGGACATTTCAAGACCGAACATGCCGTTCACGTCTCCTGTTCTGATTTTTGCAAAAGGGTCTGTCGAGCACAGCCACAGATACTGCATGTGACCTGCCGGGAACGCAGGCCCGTGTCAACCGGATATGGGTCCCAGCCTCTTGAAACGCCAGCCTTTCCATCCAATAAATGGATTCATTTTCCACGGGAGGACGAGATGCCGCTTTACGAACTGGATGGAATTGCCCCGAAGACACCCGAAAGCGGCGAATTCTGGATTGCGCCGGGAGCCCATGTCATCGGCAGGGTCGAACTCGGCGAGGATGTCGGCATCTGGTTCGGCGCGACGCTTCGCGGTGACAACGAGGTGATTGCCGTCGGCAAGGGCTCGAATATCCAGGAAAACACCGTCATCCACACCGATCCGGGCTTCCCCGTCCGCATCGGCGCCAATTGCACGATCGGCCACAGCGCCATCATTCACGGCTGCACGATCGGCGACAATTCGCTGATTGGCATGGGGGCCACGGTCCTGAACGGCGCGAAGATCGGCAACAACTGCCTCGTCGGCGCCAATGCACTGGTGACCGAAGGCAAGGAGTTTCCCGACAACTCGCTGATTGTCGGGGCACCCGCCCGCGCCATCCGGACGCTGGAAACCGGCGACGCTGCAAGGCTCGGCCTCTCCGCACAGAATTATGTGCGCAACTGGAAGCGCTTCCGGAAGGGGCTGAAGGAAATCCCCGGCAGCTGAAAGGTGTTGCGGACCTCCTGCGTTGACCGACGCCGGAAACTGGTTCATGGTTGAACAAAAACCACAACCTGCAACAAGCTGATTTGCTCGGCCGCCGCTCCATGGAGGAAACCGGACATGACCATCCCGAAGACGATGCACGCCCTTCTGCAGAAGCTTGACGGCTATTCAGGCACCCAGACCGGCATCGTTTTCGAGACAATGGAACCCTTCATCGAAAGTGCCGAGGTCGCGGTGCCGGAGCCGCAGGACGGACAGGTTCTTATCCAGACACGGCTCGCCAACATCAACCCGTCGGACCTCCATTTCATCAAGGGTGAATATGGCCAGCCGCGCCGCAAGGGCCTGCCCGCCGGCTTTGAGGGCGTCGGCGATGTCGTGGCGGCGAAAGGCAACTATGCCGAAAAGCTGGTCGGCAAGCGCGTCGCCTTTTCGGTCTCCATGGATGGCTCGGGCAGCTGGGCGGACTATGCAGTCACCGCAGCACACAATTGCATCCCTGTGCGTGCCGACATGCAGGACGTCGACGCCGCCGGCCATATCGTCAACCCGCTGACGGCCTATGCCATGTTCCAGATCGTCCGGAAGGCACAGAGCAAGAGCTTCATCCTGACGGCGGGTGCCAGCCAGGTCTCCAAGCTCGTCACGTCACTGGCCCGTGACGAAGGCTACCGCGCCATCGTCTTCGTGCGCCGCCGCGAGATGATCGAGCCGCTGAAGGCGCTGGGTGCGGCACATGTTCTGGTCGAAAGCGATCCGGACGTGCTCGACCAGTTCCGCGCCATCGCCCGGCAGGAAAAGCCGCGCGTCATGCTGGACGCCGTCGCCAACCAGCTCTCCTCGGACATTTTCTTCGCCATGCCGAACCGCGCCAACTGGGTCATCTACGGCAAGCTTGATTCCAGCGCCATCAGCGCCCGCGAACTCGGCCAGTTCATCTTCATGAGCAAGTCGATCACCGGCTTCTGGCTGACCGAATGGTTCCGCGATACGCCACCTGAGGAACAGATCCGCGTTATCGGCGAAGTCCAGCAGCGTTTCGTCGATCGACGCTGGACGACCGATGTCGCCGAAATCATTCCGTTGAAGAATGCCATCGAGAAGCTGCCGGCAGCACTGGCTGCACGGAATGGAAAGATATTGCTGTCGCCGTGAAGTTGATCCCGTAACAGTCGTTGGAACAAAGCAGGCGCCGCAACTCCAACTGATCCTTGCGGGGGAGATGTCCGGCAGGACAGAGCAGGACGCGTCAACCACCGACTCTCACGAACAACTCACCCGCAATTGGCGCAGGTGCCGCGAATTTCGATAACCGTCTTTTCCGGCTTGAAGCCTTTTCCACCCAGAAAATCCTCAAGCTGATGCTCCATCGCGTGGTGATGGAACTCGAAGACATTGCCGCAGGAATTGCAGATGGCGAAGGCTGTCAGCCCATGGCTGCCACATTTCTCTTCCGGATGCGCACAGGCAACGAAGGCGTTCAGGCTTTCCAGCTTGTGAACGAGTCCGTCGGCGATCAGCTTGTCGAGCGCGCGATAGACCTGGAGCGGCGCACGGAACCCTTCCTCACGCAGATTGTCGAGAATCTGATAGGCGCTCATCGGCCCGCCGGCATTCGTCAGCCTGTCGAAGACCAATGCCTGGTTCTTGGTGAGACCCGCAACGCTCATGATATGCCTCCGCGCCGTTTGTCCACCCGCTGTTCGGGGGCCGGCTGATCGAGTGCCTTCCTCTGCCCGAGCGGCAGCAGGCTGGCGAGAAAGATGACAAGAGCCGCCACGACGATGGACGGCCCCGAAGGCGTGTCGAAGCGCAACGAGCCGAACAGCCCGCCCACGACCGCGACCATGCCCAGCACCGAGGCAACCACGGCCATGACCTCCGGCGAACCGGAAAAGCGCCTGGCCGCCGCAGCCGGAATGATCAGCATCGCCGTGACCAGCAGGATCCCGACGACCTTGATGGCAATCGCGATCACGAGAGCCAGCAGCAGCATGAAGAAAAGCCGCGTCCGCTCCGGCTCCATACCTTCGGCTTCAGCCAGTTCCGGATTGACGGTCGCTGCAATCAGCGGTCGCCAGATCTTCGCCAATGCCAGAAGCACCAGGATGCCACCGCCCCAGATCATATAGATATCCGTCTGCCCGACCGCCAGGATATCGCCGAAGAGATAGGTCATCAGATCAAAGCGAACCCAGGTCAGAAACGCCGCGAGCACAAGGCCGATCGCGAGCGTCGAATGGGAGAGAATGCCGAGCAGCGCATCGGTCGACAGCGCACCGCGCCGCTGCAGCGCCAGAAGCGCCAGCGACACGACGGCGGCCACGCCAAATACGGAGAGTGTCACATTGACCTTGAAAAGCAGGGAGATCGCCACACCCAGCAGCGCAGAATGCGCCATCGTGTCCCCGAAATAGGCCATGCGGCGCCAGATGACGAAGCAACCGAGCGGCCCCGCGACCAGCGCCAGCCCGAGCCCGGCAAGAAGCGCACGTATGAAGAAGTCGTCAAGCATGGCGGTGCCCGCCTTCTGACCCGGGGCTGTGGTGCGGATGATCATGGTCGTGATGATCATGACCCGGGTGACCGTGTCCATCCGCCTCGTGATGATGACCGTCGTCCGGATGGCAATGGTCCGTCACGGAACCATCCGCGTGCCGCACCCTGCCATCGGGCAGATGCTCATGGTCATGATGGTGATCGTAAAAGGCGATGGCAGCGGAGCCGCGCGCGCCGAAGAGGTTGCGATATTCGCTGCTCTCACTCACAGCCTTCGGGGTGCCGCGGCAGCAGACATGACCATTGAGGCAGATGACCGTGTCAGCCTCCGCCATGACGATATGCAGATCATGCGAAATCAAAAGAATGCCGCAACCGATCTCGCGGCGAATGCGCCCGATCAGCTCGTAAAGCAGCGCCTCGCCGGCATAATCGACGCCCTGCACAGGCTCGTCCAATACGAGGAGGTCGGGCTTGCGGGCAATCGCGCGCGCCAGCAACGCGCGCTGGAATTCCCCGCCGGACAGATGATTCACCTCGGCCTTTTTCATATGCGCGATGCCGGTCGCGGAAAGGGCCACGTCGATCTCATTTGCCGACAGGGCGCCCGTCAGCGTCATCAGTCGCTCGACAGTCAACGGCATGGTCCAGTCGATGGCAAGCTTCTGCGGCACATAGCCGATCCTGAGGCCGGCGCGGCGCACCACCTCGCCTTCGGAAGGCTTCAGGACGCCGGTCGCCATCTTCGCAGTGGTGGATTTCCCCGAGCCGTTCGGCCCGATCAAAGTCACGATCTCACCGGGTGAAACGGAAAAGTCCACGCCACGAACGAGCCAGCGCCCACCGCGCGAAACCCCCGCCCCGCGAAGTGTCACGAGCGTATCGGCGCCATCCCTCGTCTGCAACATCTGGTCCGTCATTCCTGCCTTGTCAGGCCTTATCGCACACGTTATATCGTCACACAAGTTTGTAACAATATAACATATCTGAGGTCGCGCATGTCTGTCCGCAAGCCCCTTTCCCGTTTCGCCGCAGCACTCGCGCTCGGTGCCGCGCATCTCGTCGCCCTTCCCGCGATGGCGGACGACCTTCATGTCGTGGCGTCGATCAAGCCGATCCACTCCCTTGTCGCCGCCGTCATGCAGGGCGTGGGCGAACCGACGCTGATCGTCAAGGGCGCAGCCTCGCCGCATACCTATACGATGAAGCCCTCCGATGCGGCGGCCCTGTCCTCGGCAAGCGTGGTCTTCTGGACCGGCCATGACATGGAAAAATTCATGGAAAAGCCTCTCGCTGCGCTGTCCGGCAAGGCCACGTCGGTGGCGCTTCTCGAAACGCCGGGCATGACGTCCCTGGCTCCGCGCGAAGGCGGAACGTTCGAACCGCATGATCACGGCGACGAAGGTCATGATCACGCGGGCGACACACAGGCGGCCGCTGATCATCACGGTCACGACGAGGAAGAGACGGATCCCCATTTCTGGCTTGATCCGGAAAATGCCCGTGTGGCCGTCAAGGTGATCGCCGTCACGCTGTCGGCCGCCGATCCGGCCCACACGACGGCCTATTCGGAGAATGCAGCACGCGTGGATGCCGACCTCGCGGCCCTTGAGGCCCGGATTGCGGAGCAGCTTGCGCCCTACAGGAGCAGGCCCTTCATCGTCTTCCACGATGCCTATCAGTACTTCGAGAAACGCTTTGGCCTGAACGCCACCGGTTCGGTGACGGTGAGCCCGGAGGTGCAGCCAGGTGCTGCCCGCATCGCCGAAATCGAGAAAAAGATCAGCACGCTCGGCGCGGTCTGCATTTTCTCCGAGCCGCAATTCGAGCCCAGGTTGATGGACACCATCGCCGCCAGCACAAAAACCTTCCGTGGCGAACTCGACCCCGAGGGGGCGTCCCTGCAGGAAGGCGCCGACCTTTATCCCCGTCTGCTTCAGTCTCTTGCAGACAATCTGAAGGATTGCCTGAGCAAGGAAGCCTGACTTCCTGCCTCAACAGTTGGCAAGTGGCGCTCACTGCGCCGCGCCACTTGCCCGCACCATTTTAGTCTTGCAAGAATTGCGGATCGATTCGCAGACCGGAGTCCGCAATTTTGACTGAGCCCACGCTGCAGGCAGCCATGGCCGCCTTCGAGGCCGGCGACCTCGACAGGACCTTCATCATCCTGAATTCGCTGATGACCGCAGGCGGGGCAAACGACGTCAACGTCCTGTCCCTGCTGGCGCGCACCTTTCACAAGGCCGGCATGCTGACCGAAGCCGCCGAAGTGCTGGAACGTGCTGCGCAGCGCGAGACACCGCACGCCTCGGCGTTCCTTCTCAACGCCATGCAGCTTTACGAGGAAACCGGCCAGCACGAGAAGGCGTTCCTTCTGTCGTTGCAGCTCAACAAGGTCATTCCCGAGCACCAGGATGTCGTCTTCATCCTCATCAAGGGCTTTCTGGAGCGGGGCGAAAAGGAATTGGTCGAGGCCCACAAGCGCCGCCTGATCAATTCCACCAATCCCGAGCATCTCGCGCTCGCCTCTCGTCTCGTGGGCAGCGGCGACTACAGCGAAGATCACCTCACGCTCTACAAGAAGCTCTATGCGATCGCGCCCGATCAGGGGCCCATTCTCTTCTCGCTGATGGAACTTGCCTCCGTCTTCCATGATTTCGACACGCTGAACGCGCTCGAGACACGGCTCAAGGGCGATTTCGCCGCAGGCAGCACCTCCATCTTCAAGGGCGACATGCCCCGCCACAGCCTGCTGTGGAGCGAAAATGAAGCAATCAACCGCCTGGCGGAGAACGCGAGCGACATGCCGGAAAAGCCCGACGGGCTGGACATGATCCGCCGCATCCAGGTACACGACTGGTCGGACCGCATCAAGGTCGGCTACGTCTCGGACGACTTCAGCGATCTCAGCCCGTCGATGAACCTCGTTCGTGGTGTGCTGAATGCCCATGACGCGGACAAATTTGACATCTACCTCATCGACGCAACGCCGCCGGAAAAGCTCGGCTTCAACAGCCGTGCCCGCTACGGCACGATCATTCCCATTCACGACCTCGACAATACTGCCGCCGCGCGCGCCGTTTCGAATGCGGGTATCGACATCCTTGTGGACCTGAAGGGCTATACGGGCGGAGCACGCCCCGGCCTCTTCAACCAGCTGGCAGCCCCGGTTCAGGTCTCCTGGCTGGGCTTTCCCGGCACGCTCGTCAATCTGGATATCGATTATATCATCGGTGACCCGATCGTCCTTCCGGACAGCTCCAGGCCTTTCTATACGGAGAAATTCTGCCGCCTGCCGGAAAGCTTCATGCCGAACGATCCGGTGCGCCGCCCGCTGCCCGAACCGCGCGCGCGCCGCGACCTCGCTCTACCGGAAAGCAAATTCGTCTTCTCCGCCTTCACGCCACCGGACAAGATCTCGCCCGAGGTCTTTGCGCTGTGGATCGCCATCATGAAAAAGGTACCGGACAGCGTGCTCTGGATGGCAGAAACTTCGACGCTGGCACGACAGAACCTGACGCGCTTCGCGCTCCTTCAGGGCGTGATGCCGAACCGTCTCGTCTTCGCGCCGAACGCCTCGTATGAGGATCACCTCGCCCGTATCCAGGCGGCCGACCTGGCGCTCGACACCTTCCCCTATAACGGTAATCTCGAAAGCTCCGATCTGATCTGGGCAGCCGTTCCTGTCGTCACCCGCAAGGGCACCCATTTCGCCTCGCGCATCACGGAGAGCCTGCTTCACGCTATCGGCGTGCCGGAATTCGTCGCTGCCGACAATGCCGGCTACGTGGACCTCGCCGTCGCGCTCGCCACCGACCGTCACCGCCTGGGGACGATCCGCGAAAAGCTCGCAACCAACCGCTTCCGCGCCCCCCTCTTCGACGCCGACCGCTTCTGCCGTCATCTGGAGGCGGGATATGTCGCGATGGTGGAGCGTGCGAAATCCGGTCAGGACCCGGACCATATCGACGTGCCGGCGCTCCCTATGCGCGACGGAAGCTTCATGCCGGCGACACCGTAAGGTCTCTGTTGCTCCTCTCCCCTCGGGGAGAGGATAGCTCGCCCCAAGAGGCGAAGCCGATTGGTTTGGCGAGCTTGGTGAGGGGCACTTAACTCTGTTGCCGCGAACCCCTCATCCGGCCCTTCGGGCCACCTTCTCCCCGAGGGGAGAAGGGGACTGACATCACAACACCCGATACATAAACCCGTCGAAATCCGCCGGCTTGCCATGCCCGGTGATGTCGAAGGCAAACATCGCCGCAAACGCGCCCGTAAACGAGCCGTGCTCATTCAGCCCGCCGCCCTCGTCCGAAATGACGCTCGCATCCAGAACCGGGCCGACCGCCTGCCAAGCGCCCTCACCCGACTTGCGCCAGAAGAATTGCAGGTCGTTGTCGCGGACTTCCATCGCCAGGTCGAGCACGCCTTCGGGCACCGAAACGCCCATGCCGATCGGATACTCGAGCTTGCCGGTCGGATAGTTTCCCGGGCAGGACAGGATGATGAGCGACGCGCCCAGTTCCTCGTCCCAGGAGAGACCCAGCGCATGGAACTTGAAGCGGCCGTAGTAATGCGTCAGCCCCGCCACATGCTGGTAGGTCTCGGCCTTTAAATCGAGGGTGGTTTCTGCGCGGAAGGAATGATGCTCCTGCCGGCGGCCGACAAGACCCTGCTCGAACCAGTTGCCAATGCTCTGGCGTCCAAAGATTCGGAGGTGTCCGGGCCTTTCGGTGAGCGAGAAGATGCGCTCCGGATAAGGTGTTCGCAGCCACTGGAATTCCATGGGCAGCTTGGCCTCGTCAAAGGTGCGGACGATCTCTGTCGGCTCCGGGTTCTTCGTGGCACCAGTCGGTGACGGCACCTCAACCGAAGGCACCTGCCCGCCCTGAGCCAGATAAAGCCAGCCATCACGCCACTCGACCTTCTGGATCGACGTTTCGCGGCCCAGCGTGCAGCGGCGATGGGGGCTAAGCGGCCGGCCGCAGAGATGCGTGTGATAGAACTGCCCGTCCGGCGTCTCGACATATTGCCCATGGCCGGCACGCTGAAGAGCCGCATCCGGGCTGTCCTTGGAGGTGATCACGTAAAGGTTCGGGTGATCCTCATACGGTCCCTCGATATGGCGCGAGCGCGCCATGGTGACCGCATGGGTGTAGCCGGTGCCGCCTTCCGCGCAGGTGAGATAATACCAGCCGTCGCGCTTGAAGAGATGCGGACCTTCAACAAGACCCAGCGGCGTCCCGGAATAGATGTTGCGCACCGGCCCGACCAGCTTGCCGGCCTCGGCATCGTATTCCTGCAGCACGATCCCGTCGAAGGCGACATGGCCCTTGGAGTGGCGGGCTTCCGGCCGGTGGTTCCACTGCTGGTTCACGAACCACTTGCGCCCGTCGTCGTCGTGGAACAGCGACGGGTCGAAGCCCGAGGAGTTCACGTAGACCGGGTCTGACCATTCGCCCTTGATGGTCGGCGAGGTCACGATATAGTTCGGAGCATCCTTGAACGAGCCTTCGAAGCGCTTCACATCCGTATAGACCAGCCAGAACTGTCCGTCGGCATAGGACAGGCACGGCGCCCAGATGCCGCAGCTGTCGGGATTGCCGAGCATGTTGAGCTGGCTCGGCCGCTCCAGCGGCCGGCGTACGAGGGTCCAGTTCACGAGGTCGCGCGAGTGGTGAATCTGCACGCCGGGGAACCACTCGAAGGTCGAGGTAGCGATGTAATAGTCTTCGCCGACGCGGCAGATCGAGGGGTCCGGGTTGAAGCCGGGAAGAATGGGGTTCTGGATCATGTCGCTCACTTCTTCTTGCGCGCGGGGCCTTTACGCTCGGCAGAGGCGGCCCAGAGGTTGATGTCGGCTTCGCGAGCGTAGGTATCGATGTCCGCCAGTTCCGCATCGGTGAAGTCGGGATTGTCGAGTGCCGCCACGCAATCAGCGACCTGCGCGGCGCGGCTTGCCCCGATCAGCGCCGAAGTAATCCGGCCCTTGCGCAGCACCCAGGCAATCGCCATCTGCGCCAGCGTCTGGCCGCGCTTTTCGGCAATGCGGTTCAGCGCGCGGATGTTCTCGATGTTCTTTTCATTGAGGAAATCCGGGTTCAGCGACTTGTCCTGCGCCGCGCGGCTCGCATCCGGAATGCCGTTGAGATATTTCGATGTCAGCATCCCCTGCGCCAGCGGCGAGAAGACGATGGAGCCCACGCCGAGCTCTTCCAGCGTATCCACCAGCCCATCCTCCTCGATCCAGCGATTGATCATCGAATAGCTGGGCTGATGGATGAGGCATGGCGTCCCCAGATCCTTCAGGATCGCGACCGCCTCGCGGGTGCGCTTTGAATTGTAGGAGGAGATGCCCACATACTGCGCCCTGCCGGAGCGCACGATGTGATCAAGCGCGCCGCAGGTTTCTTCGAGCGGCGTATCCGGGTCGAAGCGGTGGGAATAGAAAATATCGACATAGTCGAGACCCAATCGCTTCAGCGACTGGTCGCACGAGGCGATCACATATTTGCGGCTGCCCCATTCGCCATAAGGCCCCGGCCACATCAGATAACCGGCCTTGGAGGAGATGATCATCTCGTCGCGATAGCCGGCGAAATCCGTCTTCAGGATATCGCCGAAGGCCGTCTCGGCGCTGCCGGGCGGCGGACCATAATTGTTGGCGAGGTCGAAATGCGTGATGCCCAGATCGAAGGCCGTGCGGCAGATGTCCCGCTTGGTGGCCATCGGCGTATCCTCGCCGAAATTGTGCCAGAGCCCCAGCGAGATCGCCGGAAGCTTCAGGCCGCTCTTGCCGCAGCGGTTGTACTTCATCTTTTCATAGCGGTTTTCGGCGGGCTGCCAGGCCATGGGAATTCTCCTCGACATAAACATTGAAAGCCGCGCCTCGTGAGGCGCGGCTCGAAATACTACAATGAAAGGCTCAGCGCATCAGCGCTGCCGCCTCCTCCATGCTGAAGGGCGCGGGCTGGGTGCATTTCGTGCCGATATCGACCGAACGCTTCTCCTCCGCCGACTTCAGGATCGATAGAAGCACGTCGACGACGTGCAGCGCGCGATCCAGCGAGCAGCGATGCTCGCGTCCCTCCTCATGCGCGGCCATCATGTCAGAAAGGCCGGCCGCGCGATAGTTGGCGAGCATACGCCCGTCCTGCGTCTGGAACTTGACCTGCGTCAGCGGATGGTCCCAAAGCTCGACGGCCTCGAAACCCTTGCCGCCGCGCTGTGCCATCTCCACCGAACCGCCGAAGAAGTTCGGATCCGGCACGTGCAGCGCACCGTCGACACCATAAAGCTCCATATTCGTGTGCTTGTTGGCAATGACGTCCCAGCTACCCATCAGCGCGATATGCGCGCCGTTCTCGAATTCGAGAATGGCATGAATATTCGTCGGGGTCGAAACCGGCACGGCCTCGCCATTGCGCGGGCCGTTGCCGATCACACGCTCGGTACGCGCCATGTTGGCCATGGCCATCACGCGCTTGACCGGCCCCACGAGGTTGACGAGGTTCGTGACGTAATACGGCCCCATGTCGAGGATCGGCCCGCCGCCCGGACGGAAGAAGAAGTCCGGGTTCGGATGCCAGGCCTCCATGCCGGCGCCCAGCACATGCGCCGTGCCGGACATGACCTTGCCGATGGCGCCCTCGTCGATCAGCTTGCGCGCATATTGATGCGCGCCGCCAAGGAACGTATCGGGAGCGGACCCGACGCGCAGGCCCTTGGCGTCGGCAATCTTGCGCAGCTCTTCGCCTTCCTCGATGGAGAGCACGAAGGGCTTTTCCGAATAGACATGCTTGCCGGCTTCAAGCGCGCGCTTCGACATGGCGAAATGCGCTTCCGGGATCGTCAAATTAACGATGACGTCCACTTCAGGGTCGGCCAGCAGAGCCTCGACGGTGTCGGCCCGAACGTCAAATTCCGCAGCGCGGGCTTCGGCCGCCGCCGGATTGATATCGGCGCAGGCGACTGCCTTCAGGTTCTTGAACAGCGGGATCAGCTTGAAATAGGCGGCGGAAATGTTTCCGCAGCCCAGAATCCCCACTCCATATTCACGTGCCATGACTGCAATCCTCAGAAGGTCTTGAACGAGGCGATCGAGCGGCTGACCATGCGCTTGAGATCGTTCGGGTTATCATGTTCGGCAATGTAATATTTCGCGCTTGTGGTCTCGCGCAGGAACGGCATGAGCTTCGCCCACGGAACAACACCGTGACCGACATCGGCCCAGCCGCCCTCGTCCGCAGCCTCGCCGGCCGGCGCAATGTCCTTCACATGGACGGTCACGACCTTGTCCTTGTACTTCTCGATCCATGCAAAGGGATCGGCCTTGCCGCGCACGATCCAGGCAATGTCGGCCTCCCAATCGAGATCCGGCGCACCTTCGAAAATGCGGTCCAACACGACCGATCCGTCTTCGAGTGCCGCAAATTCGAAGTCATGGTTATGCCAGGCATAGCCGAAACCGGCGGCGCGATAGGGCTGACCGGCCTTCTGAAGCCGACGACCGAAGTCGGTCCAGCCTTCGACGGAGTTGGGCCGCTGGTCGGGCATCAGGTAGGGGCAGATGATGATCTCCATGCCCACGGCCTTTGCGAACGCGATCACCTTGTCCGGGTTCTGCTCCAGCGCATCGATGGAGAAGTGGCCGGTCGGCATCGCCAGACCGTTGGCGTCGAGCTGGGCCTTGAGCGCCTTGCCGGCAGCCTCGTCGGCATCGCCATAGACGCCGCCGAAACCTTCGGCGTAGGAATAGCCATTAGCGGCCAGAAGCTTGAAGACATCTTCAAGCGGCGGATAATTGCGCGAGCTGAAAAGCTGAAAGCTGAACTTTTCCATGGGGTAACTCCTCCTCGTTGTTTTGTTTCCGTGACGTCAGCCGGCATCCTTGGGTGATGCCGCCTTGCGGGCGCGGGAAGCGTCCGCAAAGATTAGCCGGCGTAACAGCTGTGAAGATCGAGCACGCTGAACTGCGGCGCGACGGCCATACGGTTCGCAGGCGTGAAGATGACGGTCTTGGTTTCTCCGGCGGTGAGGTCGAAGGCGTTGTCGGAGTAGCGCCCCTCGCAATCGGCCTCGAGCATGACATGCAGCGCCAGTCCCCTGGCGGTGACCCGCACCTCGAAGACGCCGCCAGAGAAGGGCTGCACGTCGATCGAGAGACCCGAAGGCTTCAGGTCCAGCGACTTGTAGGTCACCGTGGCATGATGCCCCTCGCCCGTCATGCCGTTGGCGGCGGTGAAGGACCAGAAGAGCAGCATGTTCTCCGGGATGTCGGCGCGCGCAATCGTCGCCGCCGTTACCGCCCGGTCGGCCGGTGCCGCACAGTCGAAGCTGCGGAACGGCCGCCGCTTGCCCGCAAGATCAACGAGCCAGGTCTCGATCTTGACGGACGTATCCTCCAGCGTGTCGTTGACGACGGAAAGCGCGATCTCGCTCTCGTCCTCAGATGGAATGGCGGTCACCGCCACCTGCTGGAAGAAGCGGCGCGCCATGTAGTGCATCGCCTTCCAGCCGCCGCCGTAATCGAGGCTCGCCCAGGAGGCGACCGGCCATGTGTCGTTGAGCTGCCAGTAGAGCGTGCCCATGCAATGCGGCTTCAGCGAACGCCAGAAGTCTACCGCCGTGCGGATCGCTAGCCCCTGCTGGATCTGGCTGAGATAGACGAAGGACGGAAAGTTTTTGGGGAAGCGGAAATAGCGGAACATGGTTCCTGCTATCCGCTCGTTGCCGCCCGCATTCTTCTGGTGCGATTCCATCACCGGCGACGCGATATTCAT